>UQNO01000013.1 GCA_900542475.1 uncultured Bacteroidota bacterium | reverse complement strand
CAGATTTGAAATTATGTAATTTTGCATCGTGAATTTATGATGGAATCAGACCTTGACACAGTTCAGATTACACTACCTATGAAGGCAAGGATTTTATCGCCTGACTTCGTCATCGTGTCACCCCAAAAATCTTCATCAAAGAGTTTGGCGATTTTCTGATGCCTTGCCATCAACATGGTTTGAGTATAAACCTCCTTGTTCAGAGGAAGCTTAATTTGTATGGTTGTGATGGTCTTAGCCAATGCAAGCACCTTGTCCACGCTCATCTTAATCTCCGAGACTTTTAACATCCTCTTCAACTCCTTGTACGCTTTCAAAGCCACGAAGCAGATGCATGTATTGGTCTCGATGCGTTTGCGTGTGAAATGAAACAGTTGATGGCGGCTTTCACTTCGCCATCAATACGATTGAAACCAATCCCGTCAAACGTGCGGTCCAATATCAAGTCGCATCCGCCGAGAATGGTGTTGCTGACATTGGACAGGACACGGCGGGCTTCCTTTTTGGAAATCCATACTTTTGCTTCATTGACAAGATTTTCGACCTCGTCTTCATTATGTGCAACACCAATTGTTGCAAGTTCCTTCATCTTGCCACCGATTTTCTCAACAACAATAACTCCGATATTGCCAGATGGATATTTCTTTTTACGGACAAACATAGTTAAAATACCTTTCGTGTCACCCAATATTAGGTGACACAAAGATACAAAATATTGTTTATCAACAAGTTATAAAATACGTATTTTTGAGTGACGAAGTCAGGAAAAACATAATAAACTTACTTTATAAGGTAAACTTTCAAAAATTTTTATTATCTTTGCAGCGTAATTTTAAATGTTGGTATTATGAAGGCAAGGATTTTATCGTTGGAACAGACTGATGCTGCTGGGTTATTTACAATAATTTTTGAAGACCAGAACCAGTCTGAATTTGTGAAATTTATTACGAAATTTAAGGATGACGCAGTTAGAAAGGATGATTTGAGGATTATTCTGAATCAAATTGACACAATGCTTTTAAATGGTATCGCTGAAAGGAGATTCCGTCCTGAAGGAAAAATGAATGACGGTGTTTGCGCATTGCCGGTTTATAAAAGCGGACTTCAGTTGTATTGTTTGAGACTTTCCGACAGTGTACTGATAGTCGGAAACGGAGGAGTAAAAGGCTCAAAGACGTATGAAGAAGACGAGGACTTGAATGGTTATGTAATTAGTCTGCAAAAGCTTGATGCATTATTGAAAAGCGATATCAAAAATGGCATTGTGCGTATCGAAAAGACTGAAATAATCGGCATCGAAGACAAAGAATATAACCTATGAAACAAGATTTGGAAGGACAAAAACTGCTTCGCCAGATAATTGACGAAACGCCGATTGAGCTGAAAACGCAATTGCGGTTTTCAGATTCAATCGCTGAAAAACTCGACCGTATGCTAAAAAGCAAAGGTATGACCCAACGCGACCTCGCAAGAAACACCGGCAAAACAGAAGCCGAAGTCTCGCGCTGGCTCGGTGGAACACACAACTTTACTCTAAAGACATTGGCGTTGATATCAGTATCTTTAGGAGAAGACCTAATTTGTGTATAGCGCAAAAAAGCTGGCATCACTGCCAGCTTTCTATACACTCATTCTTGTGAAAACATTATTTTATTTTTTCAACAATAGCTTTGAAAGCTTCCGGGTTGTTCAAAGCCAGGTCGGCTAAAACCTTGCGGTTCAAGTCGATGTTGGCGGCATGAATCTTACCCATGAATGTACTGTATGTCATACCGTACTCGTGTGCGGCTGCGTTGATACGTACAATCCAAAGGCTTCTGAAATCGCGTTTCTTGGCCCTTCTGTCACGATAGGCGTAGGTCAAACCCTTTTCCCAAGAGTTCTTGGCTACTGTCCAGACGTTTTTACGTGCGCTGAACTGTCCTTTCGTCTGTTTTAATACTTTTTTGCGTCTTGCTCTTGAAGCGACCGCATTAACTGATCTTGGCATAATTTTCTAATTTTTATCCGTTAGAGCGCCCCGCATCTGTCCGGGAACTTCCTTCCGCTCTAACAAGAGTTAAACAATTTTGTTGACTACATGAGAAGCATTTCTCTTACAGCTGCCATGTTTGCTGGCTCCACAATTGTCTGATGACCTAAAGCGCGTTTACGCTTGTTGGTCTTCTTAGTCAAAATGTGGCTGTGATAAGCGTGCTTTCTCTTCACTAAACCGGTGCCGGTGATTCTGAAACGTTTCTTGGCAGCGGATTTTGTTTTCATTTTAGGCATTTTAAAACTATTTTTTAAAGTTATGAATGAGTGTCTTTCTTATTTTTTAGGAGCTAACATCATCAACATGCGCTTCCCCTCCAACTTCGGCAGTGACTCAACCTTACCAACCTCTTCCAAGGCTTGAGCAAACTTGAGCAATATCAACTCTCCCTGCTCTTTGTAGGCGATGGAGCGTCCATGGAAGAACACATCGACTTTCACTTTTGCACCGTCCTCGAGGAACTTTCTGGCATGATTCAATTTAAACTCAAAGTCGCTGTCGCCAATCTGCGCTCCCAGACGCAACTCCTTGACAACCACTTTGGTAGCCTTGGCCTTAATCTCTTTCTGTTTCTTCTTCTGATCAAAGAGAAACTTCTTGTAATCCATAATCTTACAGACCGGTGGATTGGCACTTGGTGAAATCTCCACTAAATCGAGACCGACCTCGTCTGCCATTTTGATGGCCTCGCGAATCGGATGAATCTCGTTGTCGCCGGTTTCGCCAACAACTCTCACCATTGGTGCCGTAATCCTATTGTTGACTCTATGAGGATCTTCGTTTTGCTGTTTTCTCGGAGGTCTGTTATGATTGCCTCCATTGTTTGGTTGAAGTGCTATGGTATGTATCTCCTATATTAATTTAACAATGATTTAAATTTCAACATTTAAAGATTTAATATTCAACATTTTGCTCATCTGCCACTTGGTCGTTGACCATCTTGACAAAATCGGCGATTGGCATGGAACCGAGGTCGCCCACACCGCGCCTGCGCACCGACACGAGCCCCTCTCCCGCTTCCTTTTCGCCCACAATGAGCATATAAGGCATCTTCTTCAATTCGGCGTCACGAATCTTACGACCAATCTTCTCGCTACGGTCATCAAGCAAAACTCTGACTTCCGAATTTTTCAATGTCTCATACACCTTTTCGGCATATTCCTGGTATTTCTCACTGATAGGCAACACTATAGCCTGGTCAGGGGCGAGCCACAACGGGAAGTCGCCGGCACAGTGCTCAAGCAACACAGCCACGAAACGTTCCATCGAGCCAAACGGGGCGCGGTGAATCATGACCGGACGGTGTTTCTCGTTATCGCTTCCGATATAAGTCAAGTCGAAACGTTCAGGGAGATTGTAGTCAACCTGAATGGTGCCGAGTTGCCATCTGCGACCGAGAGCATCTTTCACCATGAAGTCCAACTTGGGACCGTAGAACGCCGCCTCGCCAAGTTCTTCTTTTGCAGGAAGATTCTTTTCCGCGCAAGCCTCTTTGATAGCCTGCTCCGCCCTCTCCCAATTCTCGTCCGTTCCGACGTATTTTGTGGTGTTGTCAGGGTCACGAAGTGAAATTTGAGCCTCAAAACTCTCAAACTTCAACGCCTTGAAGATGATTTCGATGATGTTCATCACACGGATGAACTCGTCTTTCACCTGGTCTGGACGGCAGAAGATATGAGCATCGTCTTGTGTGAATGAACGCACACGCGTCAAGCCGTGCAACTCGCCGCTCTGTTCATAACGATATACCGTTCCGAATTCCGCCAAACGCAGAGGGAGATCTTTGTAAGAACGGGGTTGCCACTTGTAAATCATGCAGTGATGAGGGCAGTTCATCGGCTTGAGCAAATAAATCTCGCCCTCTTCAGGTGTTGTGATTGGCTGGTAGCTGTCCTTGCCATAATGATCCCAGTGACCTGATGTAACATAAAGGTTCTTATTTCCTATATGAGGAGTGATAACTTGCTCATAACCATAGTGTTTCTGAATCTTTGTGAGATATTCCTGAAGACGATTGCGCAAAGCCGTACCTCTCGGAAGCCACATCGGAAGACCTTTGCCCACCATGTCGGTAAACATGAAAAGTTCAAGTTCGCGACCGAGCTTGCGATGGTCGCGTTTCTTCGCTTCCTCAAGCAAGACAAGGTAATCCTCAAGGTCTTTTTTCTTTGGGAATGTGATGCCGTAAACACGAGTGAGTTGCTTGCGGTTCTCATCGCCACGCCAGTAAGCGCCGGCGATTGACGTAAGCTTCACCGCCTTGATGCACGATGTATCCGGAATATGCGGTCCGCGGCACAAGTCAGTGAAAGTTCCTGATTTATAATATGTTATAGTACCATCTTCAAGTTCGTTGATAAGCTCCACCTTATACTCATCGCCTTTCTCGGTGAAATATTTGAGAGCATCGGACTTGCTGACATCAACACGCACAAACGCTTGTTTCTCCTTGGCAAGTTCGAGCATCTTATTCTCAATCTTCACGAGGTCTTCCTCCGTCAATGTCGTGTCGCCTGTATCTATATCATAATAGAAACCATTCTCGATAGATGGGCCGATGCCGAATTTCACGCCTTTGTAAAGCTGTTCGATGGCTTCCGCCATAAGATGAGCCGATGAATGCCACACTGTAGCCTTTCCTTCAGGGTCGTTCCACGTGAAAAGCTGAACTTTTGCATCTTCTCCGATTGGACGAAGCGCATCCCACATTTGGTCATTCACCTTGGCAGACAACACATTGCGAGCCAAGCCTTCGCTTATGCTTTTCGCAATGTCCATTGGCGTTACGCCTGTCTCAAACTGTCTGACACTACCGTCAGGAAATGTTACATTTATCATATCAAATTATTTTTCGTGAAAAACGCTGCAAAAATACAAAATATTCCGACACAATATTCACTGACTATCAAATTTTTTCAATCAATTTTAATAGTCTTCAAATTGAGCAAATTCACCGGATTCCCGTTGAATCCCGACACTCTTTTGTTCACGAAACGCAAAACCTCGTCGTAAAACAGTATCACGACAGGCGATTCCGACATCATCAACGAGTCCATTTCGCGGTATGTTTCCGCTCTTTTCTTTAAGTCATTTGTTGAAATTGCTTTAATATACAGTGCATCAAATTCCGGGTTGGAATAATGAGTGTAATTTGGACCTTTCGGGGCGAAATTACCGGTTGTGAAAAGCGAAAGATAATTTTCGGCATCAGGATAGTCGGCGACCCACGACGAGCGGAAGAACGGCAGACTGCATTGGGCGCGTTTCTCACGCAAAGCCGCAGGCATCATCTCCTCCACCTTGCAAATCAAACCGACATCGGTCACCGACGACTGCACAAACTTCGCCAAATCAATGTAATCCTTTGTTGTATAAAGCTTTATCTCTCTTCCGTAAAGATTAAATCTTTCAATTAAATCAAATGATTTTTGTTGATTGAAGGCATATCCTATTTTTCCCAAGGAATCGCATCCGGGCAGTCCAGCCGGGATAATTCCGCCGTTCCCCGGTGTCCCGACACCGTTCCTCAAATAACGCAGCATCTTCTCCCTGTCAATGGCATAATTCACCGCCTGACGCAATGCCACAGCACGTTTCTTATCATCTCTCTCTTCTTGAGTATCAATATAAAACGATAAATATTCGGTATTCAGATACGGCTCACGAATCAGATAAAAACGATCTTCGTATTTGCTTCTCAAAAATCCGTCGCGAGTCAGAAGTTCGTCCTTATAGCGCGCATCGACACCCGACATGAAATCTGTTTTCCCTTTCACAAACTCCATAAACGCCACTTGCTTGTCGATGAGAAAACTCACAGAAACAGCATCGATATATGGCAGTCTTTGACCGTCAACAAGTTCAAAATAATCAGGATTTTTACGCATCACGAGGCGCACACCTTCTTTCCAATATTGGAATTTGAAAGGCCCCGTTCCCACAGGATGGCGACCGAAATTCCCACCGTAAAACTCGACCGCTTCATGAGGCACCACCGAGGCGTAAGTCATTGACAATATGCCGAGAAACGCCGGGAATGGCTCTTTCAATTCTATTTGAAAAACCGAATCGTTCAAAGCTCCGAAAGCATATCCGTTGTCATCTTGTTTCACTTGAGCAAAAATCCACGTTCCAGGCGAACTTAACTTTCTGTCAATCAGTCGGTTGAATGAGTATTCAAAATCTTGCGCCACCACTCTCCTGCTCTTTCCATCAAAGCAACTGTCGTCATGGAAAAACACATCGTCGCGAAGCAAGAAAGTGTAGGTTTTCCCGTCTTCGGAT
The DNA here is from genome assembly GCA_900542475.1 of uncultured Bacteroidota bacterium. Lineage (GTDB taxonomy): Bacteria > Bacteroidota > Bacteroidia > Bacteroidales > F082 > Limimorpha. The sequence goes on along the minus strand of UQNO01000013.1, from coordinate 43,899 downwards.
ATGTCCCAACTCTTCGCCACGGACGGAACAACATTCATCTTATCGTCGAAAGCCACGAGGCTGTTATACAATTGGTTACAAGCCCAGATATGCGGCTGGTCTTTGGCATAAATCGGGTCCAAAGTCAAGATACCCGCAGCCTCGTTGTACTTGAAAATCTTCAAGTTGGCATCGAGTTCCTTTTTTCCGCATGAAGCGAGAGATACAACCAATAATATGTACAACAGTTTTTTCATAATTTGTTTGAGATTTCTCGACTTCACTTCGTTTCGCTCGAAATGACGCATTTTTCCCCGTCGTTTCGACCGGACAAGCGTTTTCCCCGTCGGTTCGACTGGAGCGAAGCGGAATGGAGAAATCTCCTGCAAAAGTAATTAAATAATTCCTTATTTTTGCAAAAATTTTCATGAAATGCGCATAAAACAGATTCGTTCCGACCGCGGAGTCCTCGTCATCACTGATTTCAGCGACAAAACGATTATTATTCCGCTCAACAATCGCGACAAACTGTTAAGTTTCATGCGCTCCAACGCCACTAACGTGCCGCTATTCCCGATGGAAGTCATTGACAGCCTTGCAGATGCAGCGTCTAACAAGGTCCAAATCAAGATGGAGGCAAAGAAAATCCTCACCGAATGGCCTTATTTCGTTTTAGACGTAAACTTCAGGTATTCAAAGAGTTATGACATCTCCTTTGAGGAGCCGTTTTTCAAGCTCTCCTTCCCTTTAGACGATGGCAGCGACTTTTTCCGCCTCGAATATGAGGAAATCGACAGCGACTTCCAACCAAACGGCAAATACCGTGGCGCCCACGCCCGCCGCTACCACCTCGACGAAATCATGGAAAACCTGGAATATCTCGCAAAAGACACCCCAAACTTAAAACTCGAAGCAGTGATTCAAACAACTGCCGGAGAGGTTTATACTTCCGACAAATTATTTTTCAGACAGGATTTACAAGATTAACAAAATTGAATATTCTGACTTCTGGCTTCTCAACTCACTTATTATTCTCTTTTTTCCTAACAACCTTATGCCTCAGTTTCACCACAGCGAAATCCAGTTCAAATTCCGACTAGGTTTCACTGACTTTGAGGTCGTCACCAATGATATCAGAAATGATATTGTCGCTCTTTTCAACTAATTGTTGCTGTGTTTCATTATCTTGAGGTTGTGACATTTGTGAAATAGTTCTTTCCAACTCCCTAATTTTTGCAAAAGTCTCGATGATTGCAATCGTTGTATCGGTTGCTTTCTTGCTTTTCAGGATCGTTGCAAGCATATAAAGCCCCCTTTCGGTGAAAGCCTTCGGATTACTCTTGAAAAATTTAATTCTTTCGAGGATGTCAAAATTTTTGATATCCTCGAAATCTTCGTCAGTAGTAATAAACACATAGCCTTCCGGAAACTTTTCAGGATTGTTTTTAACAGCCTGATTAACAATTCTTGTTTCAACTCCATACAACGAGGCGACATCCATATCAAAGACAACTTGTTTGCCTCTCAATTCGACAATCATATCCTCGATTTGCTCGAATTTAACAATATTTTTTTGCCATAACAATCATATTTTAAAGTTTACATGGCAAAATTATAGTCAAAGAGCCTAAGGCAAATTAATGTCGTGCTGTTTTTTGCAGTCAGAAAGTCATTTTTAACATAAAGTTCAGAAAAATGAACCAAATGTTAAAAAGTTTTAACAATTCCATGTCTTAATCTCGACAATGTCACCAACGCCCGCCGCTACCACCTCGACAAAATCATGGAAAACCTGGAATATCTCGCAAAAGACACCCCAGACTTAAAACTCGAAGCCCTGATTCAAACCACAGCCGGAGAGATTCACACTTCCGACAAATTATTTTTCAGACAGGATTTACCCCCCCCGTCATTTCGACCGTAGCGAAGCGGAGTGGAGAAATCTCCTGTAAAAAATTTCACAAAAACTGCACGTATTAAAATAGTTTATATCTCTACAGCAAGAAAACTTCTATGGTTCCAAGCACTATCTTCTGGCTAACCGCCGAAATGGCCAGAGATGTTTAAGGAAACTGACGGCGGCAATCCGTTAAAAGAGCGTGATACTTTTTCCATAGAAGTTTTCTTTTTATTATGTCTTATTCTTCGATATAATTACAACCTTCGCCAAAACATCTGTAATAGGAAATGATACTGCCTTTAGGTATGATTATATTCATCTTTTTCCTTTCAATCCTCCATATTTCTGGTGCTTTCATGTTGCAAAAATGAAAGTTTAACCCGGAAGAACCATAATCTATATCGCTAATAGTTTTAATGGTTGATGGGAAGTAGATATACGATTGTATGCCATATAGTAGATTTAATTGTTATTGCTTCTGTCGTACCTGACAATAAAAAACCGCGAACTTCTGTCGTACCTGAGGTTCGGCAAAACCTATAACACAAACGAGAAAGCTCACAGTCAAATCCGCGAGTGTTTCTACTTCCTTGTTGTGTTACACTACCAAAATTTGCAGATTTCAGGTACACCAAGAAAAGCGAAAACGCCTTTTTATGTTTTTAATTTATCTAATTGTTTGTTTCTTAATAATATTTGTTAGTTTGACAAGGTAAAGATAAACAATTTTTCGGAATAATGGACAAAAATATCATAACACAATGAAAAATTTTTGAAGTCGAAATTTTCGACATCAAGATCAAACATATTATTCCTTCCAGTTTTTCACATTATCATTGATATATCCGATAATATTCTGCAAATCATCGTTTTTCCAGATTATTTCATCGTTGTAATTTCTCTCCCATTGAAACAACAAATCATTTTCGTTGGCATACCTGGTCACTCGTGCCTTCAGACCACGGACAACCGCACCAACAGTTTTGTTTCTCATCGGGTTTTTGTCCTCGTCAACAAGATGAGATTTGTGCCAGTAAATTTTTAAAATAAAATGGACATGATGCGGCATTATCACATAATTTGGAATCTGCGCATAATCATAATATTGCCCAATGTTCCGAATCAATTCATCAATAAAAAAACCGATTTTCGACAAATGCATTGATTTGTTGTAGATTTCACCCAAATAATGTTTCCGGTTTTCAGTACAAATCGTGATAAAATACGTCGCACCAAATTCCCCATTATAATCATGGCGTTGGTTGCGATTCGATTCAATACGGTATTTGTTTTTATACAATGTCATAAATTTTGATTTTAATTATACATTCATTTTTTTCACACCAATCATCCAATTCCTCCACTGTAGAGACGCAATTCATCGCGTCTCCTGATATTGAAACGCAGGGCGTTTCAACACAATTCCGATATATTTTGATGTGATTGAAATCGCATTGTCATGAGACGCGATGAAACGCGTCTCTACACGGCAAAAAATAATGTGACGGAATAAAAACAATGTGACAACATCATTTTATGTCCCGTATTTTTCAATTACGATTTAAACCCCGTAACCTTCCGATGCGAATCCACCAAGAACTTGTTGTAATCCAATGAATTAACCTCTTGTTCCTTCTCCAGGGCGAGGTCGAGGACTTCGAGCATGTTGTCAACGAAATGGAACTGCAGGCCCTCGATGTATTCCTTTTTAACGTCCATGAAATCACGTTCGTTGTCACGTGACAAAATGACATCTGTCACGTTATTGCGCTTGGCGGCGAGCATCTTCTCCTGAATACCGCCAACAGGCAACACCCTGCCACGAAGCGTGATTTCGCCTGTCATTGCGAGTTTGTCCTTGACGCGACGCTGCGTGAACGCCGATGTCAAGGCTGTCAGCATGGTGATGCCCGCCGACGGTCCATCTTTTGGTGTCGCACCTTCTGGAACGTGGATATGAACATTCCATTCTTCAAACACTATCGGATTGATTTTCAACTCATTGGCATGTGATTTGATAAATTCGTACGCTATCGTCGCCGACTCCTTCATCACATCGCCGAGGTTACCTGTCATGTTCAGATGTCCGTGTCCTCTGCTCAAGCTTACTTCAATTGACAGAATTTCTCCTCCTACCGGTGTCCAAGCCAGACCGATGGCAACGCCAGGCATAGTGTGTTTCACTTCATCTTCATCATGATGCATCGGCACTCCGAGAGCGTTCTTTAAATCATCGACGGAAACTTTTTTGTCACAATCACCACCGACCACAATAGCTTTTGCCTTTTTGCGAATCACGTCGGCGATTTTGCGTTCAAGCGAACGCACACCGGCTTCACGGGTGTAGTCGTCGATGATTTTGTAGATTATTTTCTCTGAAAACGCCACATCTTTCGCCTTCAAACCATGTTCTTTCAGCTGTTTCGGAATAAGATGACGTTTCGCGATTTCGTATTTCTCCTCGCGCAGATATCCGTTCAAATCAATGATTTCCATCCTGTCGCGCAAGGCCGGATGTATGGTCTGAAGATTATTCGCTGTGGCAATAAACATCACTTTCGAGAGATCGTAATCCAACTCGATGAAGTTATCGTTGAAAGTGTTATTCTGCTCTGGGTCAAGGATTTCGAGCAAGGCTGCCTGCGGGTCGCCGCTGATGTTGTTGCCGCTCACCTTATCGATTTCGTCAAGAATGAAAACCGGGTTTGACGACTTTGCTTTTTTAAGATTCTGAATGACACGCCCCGGCATCGCGCCGATGTAGGTCTTACGATGTCCGCGCAATTCAGACTCGTCGCGAACACCACCAAGCGACATACGTATATATTTGCGTCCCAATGCTTTGGCAATAGACTTGCCAAGCGATGTCTTACCCACGCCTGGAGGCCCGACGAGACATAAAATCGGGGACTTCATGTCGTTTTTCAACTTCAGCACAGCCAAATGCTCAACGATTCTATCTTTGATTTTCTCAAGACCGAAATGGTCTTTATCAAGCACTTTTTGAGCATGTTCGAGGTCAAAGTTATCCTTGGTATATTCATTCCATGGCAGTTCGACAAGCGTTTCAAGATAGTTGTGTTGAATGCCGTAATCAGCCGCCTGTGGATTCATGCGTTGCAACTTCTGGAGCTCCTTATCAAACACATTTGCCACCTCCTTGCTCCATTTCTTCTTTATGGCTTTTTGGGTCAACTCCTTGATATCCTGTTCATTAGGAGCACCTCCTAACTCTTCTTGGATAGTCCTAAGTTGTTGATTCAGAAGATATTCGCGCTGCTGTTTGTCGAGATCGGTCTTCACCTTGCTCTGAATTTGTTGTTTTAGGTCAACCATCTGCATCTCTTTACTGAGAAACTTCAACAGCTCATTTGCGAACTTGGTTATATCGACGACTTCCAACAACTTCTGACGAGACTCCATCTTTGCCACGAGGTTACTTCCGATGAAATTAAGCATAAACCACGGGCTCTCTATATTTCTGATGGCAAACGTCGCATCAAACGGCACTGCTCCTGATTTTTGCACTATCTGCATCGCCATATCCTTGACACTTTGTATCAAAGCTTTGAATTTACGGTCGCGTGGCACTGGCGAGTTATCGCCATAAGGAGTTATTCTGCCTCGCAGATAAGGTTCTGTGGCAGTTATTTTCTCCAGTTTAAAACGGCGTTTTCCTTGGATTATGACGGTGATGTTACCTTCCGGCATCTCCAGTATCTTCATCACCTGTGCGATGGTGCCAATCTCGAATAAATCCGGCTGTTGCGGGTCGTCCACTTTAGCGTCTCGTTGCGTGATGACACCAATATCCATACCTTTCTTATATGCATCTTTCACGAGACGGATGGTTTTGTTTCTTCCCACAGTGATAGGGATGACCACTCCTGGAAACAGAACGGCGTTACGCAATGCCATGATTGGCAGTTCCTCCGGAAGTTGCGCGTCAATCATGCGTTTTTCGTCTTCCGGCGAAAACAGTGGTATATATTCCGCGTCAGCTTCAATGATGTCGCTGAAAATTATTTCGTGGTTAATTTGATTATCCATAATAAACGTTTTTCAGACCATGTCCATCAAAAATCGTGCCAAAAAAAGCCCTTGTCATTTCTGGCAAGGGCAAAGCTGCATTATGAAAAATTTAACAAACCTATTCTGAGATTATTTTTTCTTCGCTTCCTGGAACTTTTTATACTTGCTATTGAACTTATCGACGCGACCGGCGGTGTCAACAAGTTTCATCTTACCAGTGTAGAATGGGTGTGATGTGTTTGAAATCTCAAGTTTCACCAACGGATACTCATTACCGTCTTCCCAAACGATAGTTTCCTTTGTGTTGATGGTGGAACGTGACATGAACGCTTGGTCGTTTGACATGTCTTTAAACACGACCAGTCTGTAATTCTTTGGATGTATGTCTTTTTTCATTGCTTGTATAATTTTCGTTCAATTCGGACGGCAAAATTACAACTTTTTTCAATACAAAAATCTTTTTTTTGAAAAATTTTTTGAAATTTTTATTTCCGTTGATTTTCAGCATCTTAATATTAAAGGTAGTCGGAATTATTGTCTTTTCACACGCCACAAATATTTAGGATGACATTGTCATGATTTAATGTAGGGATTAATTTTGACAAAAATATTTTTTAGCACGAAAAATCATTTTTTTTGCTTGTTAAATAAAAATTGTTTATTTTTGCGGTGTTAATACGATAAAGGAGGAACTCATGAGCAAGACAACTATTGACCAGTACGAATTTGCCCTTTTGCGATACGAGGAGCTTTTCCTTTTAGTGTGCGGTCGCCCGTCGGCAGGCAGCCGGATGGCCATCGAGATGGATGTCATGTCTAAAATCGTGACTGACTACGAGGAGTATCATTTTCCTTTCGAGAGATAATCGGCGTTGCCAAATCATTGATTACAAATCTTTTATAAAGGCATAAAAAGATTTTCATCTTTTGTGATTTATATCATTTTATTTACTAACTTTGCAACGCATAAAAAGCATAAAAAAGATTTTAGATTTATTAAAGATAACAACTTAAAATATAAACGTAATGAAACACAATTTCAATGCGGGACCATGCGTCCTTCCAAAAGAAGCCGTTGAATCAACCATCAACGCAATTCGCAATTTTGACAACACAGGTATCGGTTTGATGGAAATTTCACACCGCACTCCGGGTTGGGAGCGTATCATGGAGGAAACACGCCAGTTATGGCGCGACCTTCTCAACATTCCTGCAGAATATGAAGTTCTCTTCCTCGGCGGTGGCGCGAGCACACAGTTCTTCACAGTGCCTGCCAACCTTTTAAAGACAAAGGCGGCATACCTTCAGACAGGTGTTTGGGCAAAGAAGGCGGCAAAAGAAGCCAAATTGTTCGGTAAAGTTGACATCGTCGCTTCATCAGAAGACAAGAACTACACTTACATTCCGAAGGGCTACACCATTCCGACAGATGCCGACTATTTCCACATCACTACAAACAACACCATCTACGGAACAGAAATCCGCACCGACATGGATTGTCCTGTGACACTCGTTGCCGATATGTCATCGGACATCATGAGCCGTCCTGTCGATGTGAAGAAATACGGTCTCATCTACGGTGGCGCCCAGAAGAACGTCGGTCCTGCCGGCGTGACATTCGTCATTGTCCGCAAAGACCTCCTCGGCAACATTGGCGACCGCGCTTATATGAACCCACTTCCAACAATGGTTGACTACAAGACACACGCCACCGAAGAGGCGAAGAACATCAGCATGTTCAACACACCTCCGGTACTTCCTATCTTCGTTATGCACGAGACATTGGCATGGTTGAAGAACACCATTGGCGGCGTTGCGGAGATGAACAAGCTCGTGGTAAAGAAATCAAACCTCCTTTACGAAGAGATCGACCGCAACAGCATGTTTGTCGGCACAGCGGAGAAAGACTCACGTTCAGTCATGAACCATTGCTGGGTGATGGCTCCGGGTCGTGAAGACCTCCAGGACGCTTTCATGGCATTCGCAAAAGAACGCGGCATGGTCGGCATCAAGGGTCACCGTTCAGTCGGCGGCTTCCGCGCCTCAATATACAACTCCTGCCCAATCGAGTCTGTCGAGGCATTGGTACAGTGCATGCAAGATTTCGAAAAAGCCAACAAGTAAAATAACAACAAGGCCTTTAATGCTCTTAAAGTCATCAAGGGCCTTTTAAAAATTATAATCATGAAAGTATTAGTAGCAACAGAAAAGCCATTTTCAGCAGCGGCTGTCAATGGAATCCAGAAAATCGTCGAAGAAGCTGGTTACAACTTTGCAAAACTCGAAAAATACACTGACGTTCAACAGTTTTACGATGCAGTCGCTGACGCAGACGCTCTCATTGTGCGTTCAGACAAAGTGACCAAGGAAGTCATCGACCACGCCAAGAGCCTCAAGATTGTGGTTCGCGCAGGCGCCGGTTTCGACAACCTCGACCTCGCTGCTTGCACGGCAAGAGGCATAGTGGCAATGAACACTCCTGGTCAGAACTCAAATGCAGTTGCTGAATTAGCAATCGGCATGATGATTTACATGGCACGCAACACATTCAAACCTGGCACAGGCAGCGAATTGAAGGGCAAAAAAGTCGGTATTCAGGCTTACGGCAACGTCGGTCGTCTCGTCGCTGAAAAAGCGAAGGCATTCGGCATGGAGGTATGGGCATTCGACCCATTCGTGCCAACCGAGAAGATGGAAGCAGAAGGCGTTCACGTCCCCGCAACACTTGAGGAGCTCTACGCACACTGCGACTACATCTCATTACACATTCCGGCAAACGAGCAGACAAAGAACAGCATCAACTACGCTCTTCTTTCAAAGATGCCAAAGGGTGGCTGCCTGGTCAACACAGCTCGCAAAGAAGTCATCAACGAAGCCGACATGGAGAAGATGCTCGCAGAGAGAACAGACTTCAAGTATGTGACAGACATCGCTCCGGCAAACGCCGAGACATTGGCGCAGTTCGCTCCACGTTTCTTCGCGACACCTAAAAAACAAGGCGCCGAAACAGCTGAAGCCAACATGAACGCCGGTCTTGCAGCAGCTCGCCAAATTGTGGGCTTCTTCAAAGACGGCTGCACAAAATTCCAAGTCAACAAATAATAAAAGTTTTTAGAGCGGGGTGTTGAATCAACTCCACTCTAAAAACTCAAAATTAATTTAAATATGTCAGTTATAAAACCTTTCAAAGGATATCGTCCGCCAGTTGATATCGTCGAGAAATTAGCCTCGAGACCATACGACGTTTTGAACACAGAGGAAGCACGTGAAGAATGCGCCGGCAACCCATACAGTCTTCTCCACGTTACCAAGGCGGAGATCGACCTTCCAGCAGGTCACAAAGACAGCGACCTTGAGACTTACATCAAAGTTGTCGAGAACTTCAACATGTTCAAAGACTATAGATGGCTTGTCCAGGACAGCGAAGAGAAGTTATACATCTACGCTCAAAGCATGAATCCAAAAGACGCCGACGCTCATTGGCAGTATGGCATAGTGGCATGCGCATGGAGCGAAGACTACATCAACAAAGTCATCAAGAAGCACGAGTTGACACGCAAGGACAAGGAAGAGGATCGCATGAAACACGTCCGCATCACCAACGCCAACGTGGAGCCGGTGTTCTTCGCATATCCAGCAGTGAACGAGATTGACGCCATAGTCAACAACATCGTCCGCCACGAGAAGCCGGTTTACGACTTCATCGCCAAGGAAGATGGTTTCGGTCATCGTTTCTGGGTCATCGACGACAAGGCTACTATCGAAAAGTTAGTTGAGCTCTTCGACAAGAAAGTCCCTGCAATGTACATCGCCGACGGCCATCACCGCAGCGCCGCAGCAGCGTTAGTTGGGCAAGAAAAGAAAGAGCACAACCCACGCCACACAGGCAAAGAGGAGTACAACTACTTCATGACAGTTATTTTCCCGGACAACCAGTTGAAAATCATCGACTACAACCGCGTTGTGAAGGATTTAAACGGTTTGAGCAAAGACGAGTTCATCAATGCTCTCGGCAAGACTTACGTTGTTGAGGACATGGGAACAGAGATTTACAAGCCAGCCAAGTTGCATGAACACTCGATGTACATAGACGGACATTGGTTCAAGATGACTGCCAAGGCTGGAACATACGACGACAACGACCCTATCGGTGTTCTCGACGTAAAAATCCTGAGCGACAATGTCTTGGATAACGTATTAGGTATCAAAGACTTGCGCACAGACAAGCGCATCGACTTCGTTGGTGGCATCCGCGGTCTCGGCGAGTTGAAACGCCGTGTTGACAGTGGCGAGATGGCAGTGGCATTCGCAATGTATCCAGTTTCAATGAAACAAATCATTGACATTGCGGACACCGGCAACATCATGCCTCCCAAGACCACATGGTTCGAGCCGAAACTCAGATCAGGCTTGGTGATTCACACATTGGAATAGAGATTTTAGACGTTAGTCATTAGACCTTAAACGTTAGTCATTAGAGAATAGCCTTGTTGTTAGACGGGGCTATTCTTTGTGTTTTTAGACAAGATTAACAGAGTTTGGTTCAATCCTCTTTCTATCTCTTCTATTGCAAGAAGTTTATCCTGCAATTCTTTAGGAAGTGAACGACGAGAACTTTCATATTCAGATATTCCAACTCTGTCAAACAATTAGCGACAGCGATATATTATGATATGTTTCAATTATTCAAACACTTCCATTATCCGTCAATTTTTCACGACAAAGCGACAGCCATTGTTTGTTGGAATTGCAAATATGGCTCTGATATTCCGCTATTGCTTAAAAAAATACAGTGAAAGCAAGTAATTTACAGAAACCTTTAATCTTTGTGAAGAATGATAAATATACTCTTTTTGTTGGTCCGATTCCTGATATTGTTTGAACTCGTTATCCATTAAATATTTTATCACAGTACGAATATCTCGTTTCATATCATCAGTAAAAACCTGTTTTGATACAGATTCTTCAATGTTATATCCACAATCTTTAATCCGTGGACAGCTTTTCTCCAAATGATTTCGTACATCTAAAACATCTATTCCGCAAGCACTTCCTAATAATCGGCAGTTTTCAACTTCTTTGTTCTCTTTTGGAGACAAGTACAACCCTCTCATGTGTAAAACAGGTACTCGTTCACAATCTTACCAATTTAACGTATTAATTTGTTTTAAGTTTTCAAACATTCCAACCACTCTTTGATAATCCAAAAAACGAACTCTTTTTTCTATTGATTGAAATATTGAAACATGCAATTTGTCTTCAAATTCTTCTTTACGATGTTGGTCTGCAACGATATAAAAACCTGCATAAAAATCTTGTAATTCGTAGAATTTTGAAAGTGAATTTTTCATGTCTGTTGTATGCTCAACTTCATAAAAGTCAGAGGGCATATTACGTTCATTAAACCAGATAACATCAACTGTTTTCGCTTTTTTCAATAAGTTTTCATAAGTAAATTTGGGGATATCTGTTGTATTTGCAATTTCACTTAATGGCCGACCCATAAATTTGCGATTCTTGTCCTGTACTGGCACATACGTGATTTTATTACGATATTTACCAATCTCAACAAGTAATCCTTGATAATATCCATGAGAAAACACCTCTTCGCTTTTCTTATCACCGACTTTTAATTCAAACTTTTCGAGAACCTCATCACGCATTTTCTCAAGAGCCCATAAACCAGGTTGTATTTTGAATATGCCTTTTGTTTGCTGTACGATTCGTCTAACAGAAGCTTCAGGCGTTTTTGTTCCCCATGTCGAAAAATCAACAATTTCATTAAGCCTACGCAAAGTCGCATATCCGCCTTCTTTACGCATCGCTTAAATAACTTGGGTTACTTGACTTATTCTACTCATATTATTAGAAATTACTTTTCAATAAATCATTATACTTATTATGTTCGTCTTTTTATTACATAATGATGTATAAATTTATATCCGGTTTGTTCAGCCTTGTCGCAAAAATCTTTTAATCTTTGTTGAGCCAAGTCGTCAAATTCTCGTTTATATCGTTGATAACAGCCGACTTAATATTGGGATGTGCCTGCAATATATAGAAGAGCATAGATCCTCCGCCAACCCATTTGATGAATGGTTTCGCTTTCATATTAAAATTATTTGTTGCAAAATCACATATTTTTATTACAAAAAACGGCTTGTTTTAAAACTTTTTGTATTTTTGTCAAAATTTCAACATTATGTCAGAAAAATCTTTTGATCCGAATGCGGCGGCGGCATTAGGTTCGGGAATTTACGGACTGCCTTGCACGGCTGATGATGCCGAGATAATAATCATCCCTGTGGAATGGGAATTGACAACGAGCTACAACCGCGGCACCGTCGATGGGCCAAGCGCTGTGTTTGACGGCTCGATGCAGGTGGATTTGTGCCATCACGATTATCCGGATTTGTGGCAGCGCGGCATCTGGATGGACGAGTTTTCAGAGGAGTTACGGAGACTTCACGACGAGTTGGCACCTGTCAGCGAGGAGATAATTGAAGCCATCGAAAACGGCGAAGCCGACGAGTTTCCTTGGAAATACGAAGGGAAATACAAGGCTATCGAAGACGGCTTTGAGAAGATGTTTGCCTGGCTGCGCGAGCGCATAGGATATTGGAACAAACGAGGCAAGAAGGTAGGACTGCTCGGTGGCGACCACAGCACCCCCCTGCCCTATCATCAATACCTCAATGATATAGGAATCCACTATGGCATTTTGCACATCGACGCACACAGCGACCTCCGCGAGAGCTTCGAGGGCTTCAAGTACTCACACGCATCGATATTCTATAATGTTTTGAAACTTGAAAAAGTTGAGAAATTAGTGCAGGTTGCCATCCGCGACTACTGCCATCAAGAGAAGCAGTTGATAAAAGACTCCAGCGGGCGCGTCAAGGTGTTTTACGACCGCGACAACCGCCGCAAAATGTATGAAGGCGCCAATTGGAAGCAAATTTGCGACGAAATAATCGACGCACTGCCAGAGAAACTGTATATATCAGTGGATATTGACGGTTTAGACCCGAAACTTTGTCCAAATACAGGAACACCGGTGCCGGGTGGCATGGAATACGAAGAGCTGATGTATTTGCTCAACAGAATCAAGGAGTCAGGGAAAGAGGTTCTCGGCTTCGACCTCTGCGAGGTCTCGCATAGCGGAGACGACGAATGGGACGGCAACGTCGGAGCGAGGGTGCTGTATCACTTGTGCGGAATCATTTAAGGCGATTATCTTACAACTATATTGAAAAGGCTTCGTCTCTATATCGAAAACACTATCCTTTCAAGAATCAAGTTGATTCCATCGGTGTTATGTGTGTGTTAGGACGATGCCATAATTTATGGCATACGCATTGGTCTAAACGCCAACAAATGGCAGCACGAGATGGATTTCAGCGGCTACTCGGGTTGGATACACAACGGCAACTGCCCGATGATTCTTCGCTGTCAGGCATGCCGTAACTTCAAAAAAGGCAATTTCCTCTATATTGGAGGATTGTCGGGATTTCAGGATTATCAGTATTATGCCGTCAATATAGGCTGCCGATTCTCCGCTGCGGTAAAATTGTTTAATGAAGAGAACAGCCGGTAGTTATTCCACATTTGTATAAACAGCCTGCACGTCCTCGTCGTCTTCGACTCTGTCGAGGAAGTTCATGATGCTTTCCATTTGCTCGTCGTTGAATGCGACAGGGGTATTGGCGAAACGCTGAAGATTAGCTTTTACGATGTTAATCTTCATATTTTCGAGGGCCTCGTGCATAGTGCCGTATGATGTCCAGTCGCTGTATGCGAATGTGCCGTCTTCTGTTTCTTCAATTTCTTCAAGACCTGCGTCTATAAGTTCGAGTTCGAGGTCATCTTTGCTCATTCCTGCCGGAATTTCAATTTGGAACACAGCCTTACGTGTGAACATATATTCAAGTTGGCCGGTCTTAAGCAGTTCGCCGCCAGCTTTGTTGAAATAAGAGCGGACATTGGCAACTGTACGTGTTGTGTTGTCTGTAGCACATTCAACGACGCAGAGAACACCGTGGGGGCCTTTGCCTTCGTAAACGATTTCAACCATATCGGCGGTGTTCTTATCGGTAGCGCGTTTGATAGCTGCATCGATGTTGTCCTTTGGCATGTTTTCCGCCTTGGCGTTCAAGATAGCCTGACGGAGTTTCGGGTTCATATCAGGATCCGGACCGCCTTCTTTTGCCGCGATAGTGATAAGTTTTCCAAGTTTAGGAAACACTTTTGACATGTGTCCCCATCTTTTCATTTTAGCCGCTTTGCGGTATTCAAATGCTCTTCCCATAGTTTTACATTATTAATTTCTTGGACGCAAAAATAGTAAAAATTTCAAAATCTTCATATAAAATTTTTAAATTTCAGACTTTGAATTTTAAACGTTATACTTTAGTTGTAGTCGATCATTGTCTAAAGTCTTGTCAGGTCTTCTGTTTCTTCTTTTTAGCGGCGGGAAACAACACATTATTTAATATCAGACGGTATCCCGGCGAGTTGGGGTGCATATCGAGTTCTGTAGGCGGGTCGCCCACAAGATGCTGGTAGTCTTCCGGGTCGTGACCGCCGAGAAAAGTCCAGAAACCATTGCCATAGTCGCCATGAATATATCTATCTTCTCCTAAAGCCGCGTTGTCGCCCAAGACAACCACGGCAGGTTTCACAAAACGTTTGTCGAAGGCTGTAGTCTGCCCCATGAATCCTTTTATCAATTTTTCATGACATTGTGTTAGCATAGTCGGCACCGGATCCCATTTTGCGGAAAAATCAAACAACAGAAAGAAATCATTGCCTTCTTTCACCGATTTCGGTCTGGTCTGTGTCACGTCTATGTTGGAAACCTCGTATTCCTGCGGGTTTGTCGAGACGGTGAAGTCAGTGAAAGCGAAGCAGTTGTCGTAGTTAAGACGTTGAGGGTCGCCTGGACGAATGGCATCACCGTCGAACATCACGTCGCAGATATCGAGACCTTCGGCTGCGAGTGCGATGTCGAAACTGTCGGGGGCCGAGCACATCGCAAAAAGGTAGCCGCCGCCCGCCACGAAATCGCGTATTTTCTTCGCCACAGCGAGTTTCAGCTGTGAAACTTTGGAAAAACCGTGCCTTTTCGCCGTGGCTTCCTGCTGCCTCACATCCTCCTGATACCACGGATAGTTGCGGTAACGAGCCCAAAACTTTCCATATTGACCGGTAAAATCTTCGTGGTGCATGTGAAGCCAGTCGTAAGTTGGCAACACTCCGTCCAGAACCTCATCATCATATATGACATCGTAAGGAATTTCGGCATAACTCAACACCAGAGTGACCGCGTCGTCCCATGGAAGTATGTTTTTAGGTGCATATACGGCGAGACGAGGCACTTTCTGAAGTTTCATCTCGTCCATATTCACGTTCGGGTCGGCGATTTCCGCCAAGACACCTTCAGCCTGCACGTCAGCGACGACCTGATACGACACATTGCGCAGTTTACATTCGCGCTCAAACATCTCATGATAAGGAATCAGATAGCTGCCGCCCTTGTAATTAAGCAGCCAGCTAATCTCCACCTCTCGTTCGAGAATCCAATATGCCACGCCATACGCCTTCAGATGGTTGGTCTGCGTCTCGTCCATAGGAATCAAGATGTAAGCCGAAAAAACTCTTGGCATCGCCAACATCATGATTATCAACACGAATATATATTTTTTAAAGTTTTTCATCTTTATTGAAATTTAATGCAAAAATAACATTTTTTTTTGTAATTTTGCGGTTTGAAACAATTTTCATTTGTCATTTCGATTGAGGCGGAGCGGAATGAGTGTCCTTTATTCCAATGTTTTTGTGGAGAAAAGGGATTTGTTCACCAAGAGTGAATGTGTTAGCAGGTTCATGTCTTTACTTCTTTCGACATGATTAGTGTGTTTTGGGGAGAAACTTAAAAAAATTAAATATGGAAAACACAGAATTAAAAAAGACCGCATTGAATGCAATGCATTATGAGATGGGTGCCAAGATGGTTCCATTTGCAGGTTTCGACATGCCTGTTCAGTTTGAAGGCGTGAACGTTGAACACGAGACGGTCCGCAGGGGCGTTGGTGTTTTCGATGTCTCTCACATGGGCGAGTTCCGCGCAAAAGGCCCCAAGGCTTTCTCGTTGGTACAACGCTGCACCTCCAACGACGTAGCGGCGTTGGTTGACGGCAGAGTTCAGTACACCTGCCTCCCCAACGGCAGAGGCGGCATCGTTGACGACATGCTCCTTTATCGCGTGTCGGCAGAC
This sequence comes from uncultured Bacteroidota bacterium, assembly GCA_900542475.1. GTDB lineage: Bacteria > Bacteroidota > Bacteroidia > Bacteroidales > F082 > Limimorpha. The sequence continues at coordinate 27,712 of UQNO01000013.1, read as the reverse complement.
GAATATTTCATGGTGCCTAATGCAGCCAATATTGACAAAGACTGGGCTTGGATGTCAAAAGTCGCTGAAGAGATGGGCATGACGCTCGGCGTTGACTTCATCAACGAAAGCAATCAGTGGTCGCAGCTCGCGGTGCAGGGTCCTCTTGCGCTCAAGGCCATGCAGAAGCTAACAAAGGCATCTGTTGAAGACATGGAATACTACACTTTCAAAATCATTGAGTTTGCCGGCGTAAAAGACATCATTTTCTCAACGACTGGTTACACCGGGTCGGGCGGATGCGAGATTTACATTCCTAATGCGGAGGCGGTGAACGTTTACAAAAAGGTTCTCGAAGCGGGCAAAGAGTTCGGCATCAAACCTATTGGTCTCGGAGCACGCGACACTCTCCGTCTTGAGATGGGATTTTGTTTGTATGGCAACGACATCTGCGACACCACCTCGCCTATCGAGGCAGGTCTCGGCTGGATTACCAAGTTCGTTGACGGCAACGACTTCATCGACCGCGCATACAACGAGAGACTGAAAGCCGAAGGCGTCGCTCGCAAACTCGTCGCTTTCGAGATAACAGGCAAAGGCATCGCTCGTCATGAATATGAGATTTGCGACGCCGAAGGCAACCACATCGGCGAAGTGACGTCCGGCACAATGGCTCCATCAGTGAAGAAAGCCATCGGCATGGGTTACGTAAAGAAAGAGTTCTCGAAGGTGGGAGGCGAAATATTCATTAAAGTGAGAGACAAGCTCATCTCGGCAGTCGTTGTGAAATTACCTTTCTATAAAGGATAGTTGCGGCATATAGTTTAAAATCAGAGTTTTAAATTTACCAAAAAGAACGAGTCGGAATTCCGACTCGTTCTTTTTGATTTTCAACTACAAACCACGAAATCAAGAGTTACCAACTCCATACGATACCTAATCGCGCATTGGCTTGTCGGTAGGTCGATGCCATTTCCAATGCCGAGGTCCCGATAGTTGTCAAAGACAAAATATTATCGGTTACAGCATATAAGTTAAATGGTCCGAAATGAACGCCGAAGCCCGCCCCCAGCGCTGTTCCTGTGTATTGCGACATGGTGCAGTTCACTGTCAGGTCGAGATGCCCCCAAAAACTGCCGCTGTAAGCCAATGTCAAAGCAGGGTGCACTTTGCCTTTTACAAAATACATCTGACCGATAGCTGTTGCGCGAACCATAGGGTTCAACTCATAATAACCCTGAACCATAAGCTTGGTCTTAAGATAAGTCTTGTAATCCTCTCCTTGTTCCAGCGAACCATCGCCCCATACATTCGTCACAATATCATCAAGCATTGACTCATAGTCAAGTTCAAAGTTTTTGAGGTCGTTGTAGTCATCAAACAAAGCGTCGTTGACCATCACATTTTGCTTATTGACTTTCTTCACTTTAGCCTCTGTCCATTTAATATAGCCGAGGTCATAGATTCCCGCCGCGACACCAATATGCTCGTTGATGGTATATGACGCACCGAAGTCAACGCCAAGACCGAAATTTTCAGTGAAATTGAAAAAATCACCAACAGAAGTGGAGTCAAGCATTTTTGTAATGTCTTTGATTTCTTCAGCATCACTTTGAAGCAGACTCGACACCTTGATATCAAGGTCAACATTGGCCGACATGGCAAAAGTGTTGGGGTCGGTGAAGATTTGTGTTCCTTTGTTTACAACAGTGGCATTGGCGACACCCGTCAACAATTTCGGACGGATACCTACGGTGAGTTTGTCGTTGACCTCATATTGTGCGCCGACGGCAAACTCGTTGAAAATAGCGAGATCCATGCCAATGTTAAAATCACAAGGGTTGTCGGCTCCCATATAATGAGCGTTGCCGAACACAAACAATCCGACAAAATCTTGCGAGAAAGTAAATTCGCTATTCATTCTCATTCGCCAGTCAATATTGAAAAACAGTTTTTCAACCCTGAATCCGACATTCAAGATATCCAAAGAGAAATTTGTATTGATGCTGTTGTTATCATCAAGGCTGTTGGCAAATTTCACAGCGTCAATCACGTCATCGCTGTCACCATAAATATTCTTGTAATCCACACTTGAATTAAACATCGAGACATTTATGTTGGAGAAAGCCACCCCCACCATGCCATTGTAAGGCATCTTGATGCCCGGGTTATAATAGTTGAGGTATGGAATCTGCGGAAGCAACGTGAACCCCAGGCCGTCGTTCTGCGCTTTCGCGAAGAACGAGGTGCAAACCATTGTTACGACAATAATATATTTGTATAATTTCTTCATATCACACTCCTTTCATTAATTTGCGTCACCGAATTCGATTTCCGATGATTTCGTCAAGATTCTAATTCTCAAAAAGATAGCGTCAGAGTTCATCATTTGTACCGATTGAGGGCTTATTGCCTCTGTCGATGCGCACAGGCGCAGCACAATATTGTCGGCACTCAACACATTTTGCAGTCTGCTGTCTGTCACGATGACAGAAATTGTAGAAATCTCTTCCGTCGGGGAGTAGTTCAAGGCGTTTTCCTCAAGGAACAGCGAGTCGACGACCACGTTGTCTTTCATAAACAACGCCTGCATGTTCACATCGATTTTAATCTTGCTGTTATAATCAATATAGAAATCTATCTCATCAATATAATCATCGATACTATTATCGTTTCCATCTCCAGACAAGTTGACAGCGATGGTATCGTTATAGCACAAGTCGCTGAGTTTAAACGCGAAAGGCATCTCGATATCGGCTGCTACATCGATTGTGGAGGTGTCGGATATTGACAACAGCTGGTCGTTGAGGTGCATTGCCAGTTCGCCGGCGAAATCCAGGCGGGTATAGCCTGCCAGAGCGTCCACTTCCTCCGCCAGTCCCTGCACCATGGTTTTTTGCCATGCGCCCTCTGTGGGATACACACTCACATCCACAACATCGCTGTCGAGAAGATTTGTCGCCAAGCCCGTGCTGGTATTGACGAACTCCAGTTTTGTAACATTGCATTGGGCATTTAAGCCAAAAGTATTTCTATAAGCGATATTAATAGTAGGTGTGGGCAGCACGGCGCTTCCGGTGAGTCCGTTGATACCGAAGTCGATTTCCGCACAATCCTGGAATACGGAGTCAATAGGCTGCTCGATTGTTCCGTATATTGTTTTGAACATCACGTCTTTAAGGTAGCCGGAAAGGTTGCTCGTGTAACCACCTCCGCTATAAATATCTTCCTCAAAATTCAATGATATGCGCGCTCCGAAAGTCACGGTGTCATCAGTTGGAAGCACTCTATAATTGGCGAGGTCTATGACTTGCGGTGTTTTTTCATTAAGATCAATTATGATTTTAAGCGAATCGCCTGCGGATGTAAGCATCTGCGCCGAATAGATTTCCATACGTCTCATGTATTCAATCTGCGGAGTAGTGTTAAAGTCCAAACCCAGTTCTCCGCTGCGGAGCAGCACCTCTTTTATATTATAGCCATCATAATGGAATGGCAATGTCATGAATTTGTCAACTGTCACGACAGTGTCATAACTGCCAATTGAGTAAAGCGGGGGCATGGCAAAGTCCGTCTTTGTGTTAAAGTGTACATCTTCGATATTACTCAACAGGTCGCTTGCATTCAACACACCTTTGATTGTATCGACATAATATACAAAGATAGAGTCGTTTCTGACGCGCAGCCATGTCTTTGTGGTGCTGTCCATGTCATTAATAATCTCCCGCAACGAGACGGTATCGCTGAACAGAGCGAGGGCGAACTGTGTATCGACCTTCACCTTCGTCCTGTTTTTCTTGCATGACGAGCCCAAAAACACCATCAGCAAAAGCAATGTAGTAGTGATTAATGTTTTAAGATTGATTTTCATATTATTTAAGATGTTGATTTTCAATAATTTCAATATTATTATATATTTTACAAACAATCGTGTCAAATATATTATTTTTTTCAGCACGATGCTTTAAAAAAATTTTATTTTTTTTTAACGAAATATGTTTTTGGTAAATAAAAATGTTGTAATTTTGCAGTCCGAAAAATTTAGAGAAAAAGAATAGATATGTATTTAACTGCAGAAAAGAAACAAGAGATTTTCACAAAGTACGGTAAAAACACACAGGATACCGGCTCGGCAGAAGGACAAATTGCGTTGTTCACATTCAGAATCAAGAATTTAACAGAACACATGAAGACCAGCAAGAAAGACCTTGCGACAATGCGTTCATTGGTTTCTCTCGTAGGTAAGAGAAGAAAACTTCTTGCTTATCTGAAGAAGAAAGATATCGAGAGATATCGTGCTATCATCAAAGAATTAGGTATCAGAAAATAATAGCATTGACTATCAATGCCCTTGCAAAAAAAGGCAATTTCATGTTGCCTTTTTTTTGCATTGTTGTATGCCTAAATCGAAGTTGTTTTATTAATTATTAAAATTCTGTTATTATTATGGGTCCAGAAGGTATCAAGCAAACCATACAAACCGGCAAAGACATCATTACCATCGAGACAGGGCGTTTAGCGAAGCAAGCCGACGGCGCCGCTGTGGTGACATGTGGCAAGACCATGTTGCTCGCCACCGTTGTGGCGGCAAAAGAAGCGAAAGACGATGTCGATTTCCTGCCTCTTTCAGTCGATTACAAAGAGAAATACGCCGCCACGGGCAAATTCCCCGGCGGTTTTTTCAAACGCGAAGGCAAGCCGTCAGACTATGAGATTCTCATCTCACGTCTCGTCGACCGCGCCATACGTCCGCTATTTCCCGACGATTTCCATGCGGAAATCCAGGTTCAGATAACATTGCTTTCGGGCGAGCAGAACGTTCTTCCAGACGCTTACGCGGCATTGGCGGCATCAGCGGCCATAGCGGTCTCTGACATTCCGTTCCACGGTCCTATTTCGGAGGTCCGCGTCGCCATGATCAACGGCGAATATGTCATCAACCCGCGCACCGACGAACTCGAGAACGCCGACCTCGAACTCATGGTTGGCGCCACGATGAAAGACATTTGCATGGTGGAAGGCGAGTCGAAAGAGATTTCCGAAGTGCAGATGATAGGGGCTTTGAAAGCCGCCCACGAAGCCATAAAAGGCCAGGTGCAGGCACAGCTCGACCTCGCATCAAGAGTTGAGACAGCCAGTCCGAAACGCGAATACTGCCATGAAGTCAACGACGAGGATTTGCGCGCCGACATGATGGCATGCTGCTACAAACCTTGCTACGACTTTGCTCTCACAAGCAACGCCAACAAGCACGAAAGAGAGGACGCATTCAACGCCATTCTTGAAAATTATCTCGCAAAATACACCGAAGAGGAGCTTGAAGAAAAGACTTCGATGGCAAAACGTTACTTCCACGACATCGAGCGCAAGGCGGTGCGCGACGCCATACTCATCGAGCGCAAACGTCTCGACGGACGCAAACTCGACCAGATTCGTCCAATATGGACAGAAGTCGACATATTACCTTCATGCCACGGCTCGGCCATCTTCACTCGCGGTGAGACACAGGCATTGGTGACAGTGACATTAGGTACCAAGCTCGACGAGCAGACCATCGACGGCGCTGTCATTGAAGGCACGAGCAATTTCATGCTGCACTACAACTTCCCAAGTTTCGCAACAGGCGAATGCAGGGCAAACCGCGGTGTCAGCCGTCGTGAGGTTGGTCACGGAAACCTTGCGGAGAGAGCCCTCAAGAACATGATTCCCAGCGGAGAAGAGAACCCTTACACCATTCGCGTGGTGTCCGACATCCTCGAGTCAAACGGCTCATCATCAATGGCTTCGGTGTGCGGCAGCACATTAGCGTTGATGGATGCGGGTGTCAAGATGAGAAAACCTGTCGCAGGCATCGCCATGGGTCTTATCACCGACAACGAAAAATACGCTGTGTTGTCAGATATTCTTGGTGACGAGGACCACCTCGGCGACATGGACTTCAAGGTGACAGGCACTGTTGACGGCATCACGGCATGCCAGATGGACATCAAGGTCGATGGATTGTCATACGAAGTGTTGAGCGAGGCTCTCGAGCAGGCAAAGGCAGGCAGAATGCACATTCTCGGCGAGATGGCAAAGACCATCACCGAGCCACGCGCCGACTACAAAGAGTCAGTGCCTCGTATCGAGAAGCTCATCATTCCTAAAGACTTCATCGGCGCTGTTATCGGACCTGGCGGAAAAGTCGTTCAAGAGATTCAAAAGACCACCAACACCGTCATCGTCATCACGGAAGACGATAAATGCGGCATGGTGGAAATCGCTTCCACGAACAAAGACGACCTTGAGGCCGCGAAAGAACGTGTCCGCGCCATCGTTGCAGTTCCTGAAGTCGGCGAGGTTTACGACGGCACAGTGAGGTCAATCATGCCGTTCGGCGCTTTCGTGGAGATTCTTCCCGGCAAAGACGGTCTGCTTCACATCTCCGAGATTGACTATAAACGTCTTGAGACCATGGACGGCATTCTGAAAGAAGGCGACAAAATCCAGGTGAAGCTCATCGACATTGACCAGAAGACCGGCAAGTTACGTCTCTCAAGAAAGGCCTTGCTTCCGAAACCTGAAGGTTACGTGGAGAAGCCGGAGAGACCGCGCGGAGAGCGCAAAGGCGGAGACCACAAGAGTGGCGAGCGCAAGGAACACAAAGGTACAAGACACGAGAAGAAATAAATCTTCAAAACATCGTTTCGAACGACCGGAGGGAGTGGAGAAATCTCATTCAAAAAGCAATTACAAACACGCAGGAGATTTCTCGATTCCTCTTCGCTCCGCTCGAAATGACGGGTTAAAGAAAAGAAATAATCTTAATAAATAAATTATGAGGCAGTTAAAGATTACCAAACAAGTCACCAACAGGGAAACAGCTTCTTTGGACAAGTATCTCCAGGAGATTGGTAAGGTTGAATTGATAACGGCTGACGAGGAGGTTGAGCTTGCGCAGCGTATTCGCCAGGGCGACAAGGTGGCGTTGGAGAAGCTCACGAAGGCCAATTTGCGTTTTGTCGTGTCTGTGTCGAAGCAGTACCAAAATCAGGGATTAAGCCTCCCCGACCTCATCAACGAGGGCAATCTCGGTCTCATCAAGGCGGCGCGCCGTTTTGACGAGACAAGAGGTTTCAAGTTCATCTCTTACGCAGTGTGGTGGATTCGCCAGTCAATACTCCAGGCTCTTGCAGAACAATCACGTATCGTCCGACTTCCATTGAACAAGATCGGTTCGATAAACAAAATCAACAAGACATACGCAAAGTTGGAGCAGGAATTCGAGCGCGAGCCTAACGCCGAGGAGATAGCTGAAGTTCTCGACATCACCGAGGCCGAAGTCAAGGAGTCGATGAAGAACGCCGGGCGTCATGTCTCCATGGACGCGCCTCTCGTGCAGGACGAGGACAACAACATGTACGATGTTTTGAAGAGCGACGAGGTGGTGACGCCGGAGACGCAGCTTCTTTACGAGTCGCTCAGGAAGGAGATTGACCGCGCCATTTCCACATTGACACAGAGGGAGGCAGATGTCGTCCGCTTGTATTTCGGACTCAACGGCAGCCACCCGATGACTTTGGAGGAAATCGGAGAGAAGTTCGACCTCACACGCGAGCGCGTGCGTCAAATCAAAGAGAAGGCTATCCGCCGCTTGAAGCATACAAGCAGAAGCAAAATCCTCAAGAGTTATCTTGGTTAGTCTTAAGATTTATTGCAATTATCATGGATTTAACAGGGCCGGGGACGGTCCTGTTATTTTTTATTGTCTTTCTTATTTCGACATTTCGAAATATCGATATATCGAAAAATAAGAATCAACCTAATTTTCTTGTCCCGTTGCATTCTGGAAATCCACTGCAGCTCCAAAATTCATTGCCAGCATTAACACCTTTTTTCGCGACTCGCTTTATCATTGGCTTGCCGCATTTCGGGCAGGTTGGGGCATCACTTTGGATGCTTTGCTCGGTTTTGAATGCCAGCCTTTCTGCCGTTAAAGCTTCAGTAAAGCCACCTTCTTTCTTGAAATTTTCAAGCAAAATTTCAAGATGTTTTCCCAGCATCATGATGAGACGGTTGCAAAGCACTATGAGGCAGTTCGCTTCAATGAATGAATCTTTAGAGAGAAACCACTCGTCAAACTTGTGCTTCTGTTTTAAAATATGCAAACTGCTTTCATACTGCACATCATCTTTATATGTTGGCCTGTCAAGCTGGATGCTTGTAACTTTCTTATGCTCACTTGATTTAACAGACCAAGGCGCTTTCTCATGATGTAGCAGCCAATTTATATAATCATTGGCAAGTTCCGCAAGGCTTGCGCGAGCCACATCGGTGAGACGCATCTCAGTTTCCTTTGATGTGGCATGACGCGAGTTGCCTTCAGCGATATTTGCCGTAACCGAACGCGCAGCTTGTGTCATTTGGTCGTACTGCCGTCCGCAGGGGTCGTTAGTGCGATTCAGGTTGCGAACGCAGAAATCTTGTGTGGCAAGTTGTATGACATTTGCCCAAATCCATGTATCTAACCAATAATATCCAAAACGTTTTATATCCATAACATTATAATTTTAAACATTTTACAAATAATAAATACAAGCCACTCACTCCATGGCAATGGTTTTCACTGTTTCAAATAATGTTACGATGCTCTTTGTTTTTTGATTCTTAATCGCTGCAAAGGTACAAATTAAATTTTTGCAACGAAATGATTTTGGAAAAGTATTTTTTTGATGTTGGTAATTCTCCTATTCGCAGCGATTACAAATGAAATTTACCATTAGCCGTCGTTTTGTCATTTCGGCCGTTGTTTTTTTCTTGATAAAAATGTAACCAAAAAATCAAGCGCGGGAACAAGCTCTGATTGCGCTTTACGCGCTGGCCCGTGCTGTAAACCCTGAGGGGACATGCCGCAAGAGGTAACACAGTATTACAAGCCCAGTTCGTTTCCGGACCTATCTCTAATATCACAACAATTAGCAATAAAATTTGGAAACAGATTTGAAATTATGTAATTTTGCACCGTGTATTAATGATGGAATCAGACCTTGACACAGTTCAGATCACACTATTGACAAATGAGACATCATTATATTGGTTATCTCTAACCTGCGTAAAGCCAATTCTCTTTTTTATCTCATATTAAGGAGTATGGTAGTTGAACCTTGAACAAACCGACTTTAGAAATCTTCGCAATATCATTCAAGTCACCTAATGTTAATCGCAATGGATCGCTGTTTTTGTCATACACGTAATACCTGATTTCGTTTTGATGTATCAAATTATCTGGTTTCATATAATTGTCAACTACCATACAAGGTTTCTCGTTGACATTATAATAATTCATCACACCCATATCATAATGCTGTAAGTTGTTCCTTCGCAAGGCCAATTTTAGCCGTCTGTGAAACTCTTTCATGTTATAAAACACGACTACACTCAAATCATTCATACATCCATCTGTAAAATCATCAACGTATTCTCGTGTATCTATTGATATTTCACACATAGTATCAGAATAGTAATCAATCGTTACTCCCTTCCCTTGTGGCTCTGTAAAATTATTGATGTGCCACATGCAGAACACCTTTTCTTTGTCAATATCATTTCTAAATTCCATTGGCTTGCCGTTTATTATGACTTTTGCCCCCTCGAAAGGATCTCCCTGACCAAACTTTGCTAAATCTCTAAAATGCTTAACGCTATTCATATAGATAAGCCCATCATTTATCAATGGTTCCAGAAAATTTGTTTTGCCAAGTTTAAACGCAAGGAGAACTCGCTTTTCAAAATTGTTTGCTTCCATTTTAATAATTATACTTTATTGTATTAAGGAATAATTATACTACACAATTTCGATAATGTTTCAAATTCTGAAGACGCCAACAAATTATATTTGCCATCGGACTGTTCAGAAAGCACTTTATTTAGAGTATAACATCTTCTTAATTGAGGTTGAACATTTCCATTTAATCTATTATAAAACTCAGCTATTTCCTGCTCGTTATTGGGTATTTTGTATCCTTTCTTACCAATTGGACTAATTATAAGCACACCTTTATCTCTTAAATCAGACACCTTAACTATAGGATCCCCAATATCTACATACCGCGCTCTAAAATTAGTTTTTATCTCCTTTGAAGAAATATATCGAAATGGGTTTCTCCTTGTTTCTTGAAGAATATACAATATCAACTCGCAACCAACAATATCTGATGTATGATTGGACAAATATTTTTCTGCAGATTCAACAGCGATTTTTGTAATTGCATCATTATAACGATTGTCAAATTCTTTTGTTACAGCAAACAATGGGATAATATGCCTTGGAAACCAATCGATTGATGTATTTTTCTTAATAAAACCATCATGTATAACATCAGATTTCTTTTCGTCATAATTACCACAATAATATTTCCCAATTGTTCCTGCATAAAAATCAGCTATTTGTAGTAATTGTTCTTCTATTTTGTCATCAGCTAAAGTGTAAGTGTTATTAGAAAATAATGTTGGCCCCCATCCAGTTTTCTCCATATATGCTTTCAATTCTTGTTGAAAAACATCATAACCTGTCTTGTCAAACACAATATGGATATCACTTTCATTAGAACGTATATGCTGTGCAATGAGCCTATTAAAGTATTTTATAAATACAGTTTTGTATGATAGTCCAGAAGATGCATTAATTATGCTTTTATCTACCACAACAGCATAAACATAGTGTTTTAAACTTTTTAATTCCGTTAAAATATTTATTGTTCTTAAATATCCAGAATCATTATTCGGAATGTAACTAGATTTCAAATATCTGTTTTGAGGACAATGTTTGTCATGTATTGTACTCAAGACATTTTTAGCAGTTTGAATATCTTCAGCATCAATAATAACTGCTGCATAAATAATATATGGTGATGCTCCACCTTTTTCAACATGTAAATCAGTATTACCCGATTCATCTATAAATACATACTTAGTACTCATAATAATATAAGCACAGCAAATATCATGCCACTAAATTATAACTGACACTTTGTCAGTTAATCGTCATTACTCAATCACCCCAATTTCTTCATCCGTGAGATTATAGAGTTTGTAAACCAGTCTGTCTATTTCTCGCTCCAAAACAGAGGTGTCGGCTTGAGGATTTGCCTTCTTAGCAGATAGTATCTTTTCTACAATTTCGATTATAGGCTTTTGTGAAGAGAAATCTTTAGGTATTGGTATCGAATCAAGTTCGTATCCGCCAATAGTAGGCAATTGGTATTTCCTTTGATACCAGAAATTAACCACTCTTGAATTCAGCAATCCACATAAGTATTTCAGTGAATAGTTCTTATCAACAGAATCATGTCTAGACACATTTACCGTGTCAAGAAAATAATTCTGGCCATCATCATATGCAACAGAGAGTTGCATGCCTATTCTTTGCATCACAAGTTTTTCGGGAACCTCAAAAAAGGACTTTGTGTGCGGAAGGCATCCCACCTTTTCTTTCATTAAATCTGGACGATACCATATATATTCACCAGCCCATTCAAATGAATATGGGCGAATATTTCGACCTCTGTAAACTTCTTTATAATCTTCATTAACACGGCTAAATCCAATGAAACGTTTATCGTTGCTTGTTTTAATCCCACGGGAAAACTTTATGACACTCCCCAGTGTTATGCAATCTTTCTCAATTGATTTTAATAGCTCTTTATCAAGCAAATCAGATTCAGTGTCAATTGACAAATCCGTACTATTAAACACTTCTTGTGAACAAATGTTATAGAGCGGCCTGAAATCTTCTTGATATACTTCAATCGTATAATTGTTTTTGTATCGAGAGGACATGAGCAGAATCATCGGTTTAACCGTTGCATCGAACGTGCCATAGTTCAAATTGACAATCTGTAAAACCGAATGTTCTTTGAATATTATTTCACGTAACTTTTTAAAACTATCTGTAGCCTTCCATGTGACTGGAACAATAAATGAAACGATTCCTGAAGAAGACAGTTTAAAAGATCTTTCTATAAAGTATGCGTACAAGTCACATTTATTACGTGTTGAACGAAATGATTTCTGCAACAACTCTCTGTACTCATTGGGTTTAATATTGGCAATATTGACATACGGCGGATTTCCAATAACAATATCAAACCCGCCTTTGTCGAAGATGTCCTTAAACCAAGTGTGCCAAAGGAAGAAGTCTTGGTTGGCGGAGGGGTCGAGTGCGTTAAGTTTCGAAATGAATTCAGGAGTGCCGCCTGCGCTGTTAAGGATGAGGCGTTTCACTTCATCGTTGATGGCTTGGCGCATGGTGGCTTTCTTCACGTGGTCGGTTACGGAGAAATAGTCGCGCAACAGGCGTTGTAGATTCTTACGGCTCAAGTCGCTGTCGAGGCCTATCACCAACTGGGTGGAGGTGGAGGGACGCCCCACGGTCTTTCCGGCAATGCGGCTGAGGTCGAAGCCTTCGTAGCTCTCTATCAGGCTGTTGCCTTGCATAAACTTGTAGTCGAAGTTGGGCAACGGCTCTGCCTTATCGCTGTCAACCACAATGCTGAGCCAGAAACGCAATCGAGCAATGTCGATGGCACCACGCTCGATGTCAACACCGTAAATATTGTTTTCGATAATCTCTTTTTTAAGTTGCAAACGCGACATATCAGTTCCAAGGGCTTCGCGGCATCGCCATAATTCGTTGAGCAAGCCCATCGGGAACGCTCCACTACCGATGGCAGGGTCGCAAATCTTCACATCACGCAAAACGCTTTCAAGGATGTCGCGGCAAGTTTCCAACTCGGGCTGCATCTCATGTGTTTCCACGAAAGTGCGGATAACTTTATCAGATACATCGGGCAGTTTGGAGACGAGATGTGCAATCAAAGATTCCTTGCACATATAGCGTACAATCTCCTTGGGTGTGTAGAAAGCTCCTTTAGCCTTGTTATCTTCCAAAAGGCTCTCAAAAATCTTGCCCAGCATCTCTGGGTCAACACCAATCTCGGCATCGTCAGGGTCGTTCTCGTCAACAGTGAAATTGTAGGAAGCCAAGAAATTGAAAAGATCATCAAACAACGAAGCCGGCAGCTTGATAGCCATCTTGTCAATCTCATCACGCTCAAACAAACCGCCGTTCAGATATGGCATACTCTCCCACTCTTTCAGCAAGTTCTTGTCCCAATGCTCGCTGGCAAACAACTTCTCACGTTGCCCTTTTTCGGTGTTGAAAATCCCGAAGAACAACGGCTCCAGCACTTGGTCGAGAAAATCATCCTTATGTGGGCTGAAGAAGAACAAATCGCGCAAGAAGGTAGGATTGCCGTTGAGCCATCCTTTCTTTTGCAGAAAGTGCAGAAACACTATGCGTCCCATCATCTTTTTGACATAATCGTGATAAACGGCACCAGTCTTTCCCTGTCGTGCCAATGCTGCCACAATGATGTCGTAATGGTCGTGATACGCTTTAAAGAATTCGTCGCTGAGGGCTTCTACAGAGAAAGCATCGTGGATATTTTCAAGTTTTATGCGTTTTCCTGCCAATTCCGAAAGACGATTGACAGGTGTAACGTACATTCCCCCATCGCCCATGATATAAGAGAATCGTTTTGCAGCAGTCACACCGCCTTTCAAATCGCACATATACGACAGACGCCAGTGCTCTTTGTCGGCAAAAACGGTAATTGCAGCATCAACTCCAAAGTCCGTGTATTTCTTCATCATTTTACGAAATCCAACACGTTTATGACGGACATCACCTTTCGTCACATTTGTGTAGTACAAACCAATTTCTTTACCGTCGGCATCACGAAGATAACCCAAGCCATAAATTCGGTCACCATCGTTGGTTTCCTCAAGAAATTCGGGTTCGCGCATCAATTCTTGCGCATGTAACAGGTTTTGTAATATCACTTTGCGGTATTCGCTATAATTGAACTTTTGTCTGAAAAGATCTCTCAAAGTCTCTTTCATATCGTTAATGTTTTAAGCGATGAATGTTTCTGAAATAATAATATCCGGTACTGAATTGCCACCTTGGTTCATTGTTGGCTCTACTATATCAGGGCAATATATTTCAGCCAAGTCAATAATTTGCTGCTCCAAATCCTCTTTGCTGAATGGATTTGCGCTACGTTGTTGTTTCGCCAGCTCGCCCAATTGACGAGGGAGTGAATTATACACACCTTGCTCCACCAAAGACTGCAGTCTGCGGCATAAACCACGTCCATGCTCATCGCTCATTGTTGCCGCAGCCTCTGTTCGCAAGAATTTCAAAGCTCCAAGCACAACTTTATCGTGTGAATTGATACGCATAGAAACTGTCGTGTCTTGCGATTGAAGCATGTGGTTGTACAACTCAATGGCACGGTTTACCTGAATGAAATGCCGCTTCTCCATATCACTGATAGGAAATCCGGGCTCATCAGGAACGGCTTTAAGTTTCTTTACGGCTTCCATAAATGACAAACGATTAGGTGCGTCGTCACTTCCAACCAGCACGTAATCCACCCTTTCTTTTGATGCAAGAAACACCAATGTGGAACCATCGTTATTGTTTTCGCAATATGAGACCGACCTTAAACAACGGCTTTTCGGCGGCAGATTCTTTATGCGTTCATATAGTTCAGGATTATCCTTGTGCAATTCGCTAACCTCATGGATAAGAGCAAGTTTGTCGTCATTTTCATCATGCACATTTTTATTGAACAATTCAAACTCTTTGACAATCTCTTCGTGAGAATAAATCTGCGAATCCTCACCAAGTGCCGAATGGAATCCCTGGAGTTTGATAAGCGCGTTACTGTAGAGTTGAATCTGCTTATCACCCTCTTGAGACGGGTAGAACATATAGTTGTAAATGAGATCAGATGTTGAGCCGATTCGGTTAACACGTCCATTACGCTGCATCAGACGGCTGGCATTCCATGGCGAGTCATAGTTGACGATGACATTGGCACGATGGAGGTTTACGCCTTCTGCCAGCACATCGCTTGTTACAATAATATTAAACTCGTCCAATTGTTTTTCACTATAGTTTGCGTCGAAGTTGGCGGCTATTCGTTTACGCTCCTGGTCTCGGTTTTTAGCGGTAATGCGCAATACATCTGTACGCCCCAAACGCTCGGTCATAGTACGATAAAGACAATTAACAGTATCTACGCTTTCGCTGAAGATGACAAGTTTATGATTCTTGTTTTCCCGCGGATTGAACAACTCGCCTTGCAACATATTGACAAACAGTTCCAATTTGGGATCGTAATCGACCGCATCCCATTCGTCACATAGTGCTTTAAGCTGAGTTTCATCCTCCCGAAGCATATCAAGAAGAATTGGCTGGAAATCAGCAGAATGATAGACAAAGTCTTTGCGCGCAACACCTTTACTTTCAATGTATTGAATAATATCGTCCAAATCCATCTCTTTCTCCACCTGAAGCTGTTTCACATTGTATTCCGGGGCGATAAGCACCTTGTCGGCGACAAACATGTCAATCATACCTGTGGTAATGTTGAGGAATGTATGGAGGGACTTCTTAAATGCCTCGAAACTACTTTCCAAACGTTTCACCATGTGGGTGCGAAAAATACCGGTAAGCAGCAATGCCACATGTTTACCTTGTTTGCCTTTATATGGCACTCCTGGTCTGAAAAACTCGACGGCACGATAGCGTGCATAATGCACACCTGTTCCTTTAGGATTATCTTCAGATGGTGTATCTGTTAATATCTGCATGGTGCGTCCAAAAAGCTGGGCAAGATAGTCATCCATCTTGTATTGTCGGTCGCGAATTGATGCAAACTTCGGAAATTTGATTCCCTGCTCCTCAATATCAATGCGATATGGATCATAGTTGAGAATGTTGTTACGAGTACGGCGAACCATAATGGGTTCAAGTACACGATGTCTCACCTCCTCCATTATCTTATCAACAGCTTTCACAAAGACATCGTGTGGCAACGTGTCACGATCGCGCATTAATTGCTTGTATCTGCTTATCCAATCGGAGAAAGAGCCGGTGATGTCGCCCAGACCTTCAATGGTGCAGTTGCGTGCATCTTGAAACAGCAGCAACTGATTGCGGATATCCATAGGAGTATTGTTGTAAGGCGTCGCAGAAAGAAGCAAAACTTTCTTTCTCAATCCTTCCACGCGGCCTCGATTGGCACGGGGGGCTTTACAGATGCGCTGCAGATATTGGTATCCGGTATTGCCATCGTTGCGGAAGTTGTGCGCCTCATCAACGATAATCATGTCATACTCATTCGGCAAACGGTAATTGTCACGCCCATCAACCACCTTATCCAAACTGCCACTGGTTACAAACCAAGCATATTTGCTTATTTCAAACTTTTTGAACGTTCTTTCCCATTCATGACGCATGGCTGGCGGCATTATGACGAGGATGCGGGTATAGCGGCCATTTTCCATGATAAACCTTTTAGCTATCATCGTGGCTACAGGAGTCTTTCCGAGACCAACCACGTCGGCGATGAAACATCCATTATGCCTAATCATGGTCTGATAGCCTTGAATTACGGCATCACGCTGATAGCTGAGGTCACGGAAGCCATAGCGTGTCGGGTCGAGTTCGAAATTGTCCTCGACCATATTGCCAAAGGTGTCGATAAGCACCTTCATATAAAGTTCGTATGGAGTAGGCGGTTTCTCGTTGTCAAGATGAGTTGAGCGACGAGCCTTTTGCATGTCCTCAATACTCACTGGAACGCTTTCTTCCCATAAATGCCAAAATTCATCCTCACAGTAGCGAACATCATCATAATCTTTCATGGCTACGTTGAGCTCATAACGATGGTCGTTTACAGTTCCAAGACCTTGGTCAGTAAGATTGCTGCTGCCCATTATGACCCATCCATCACTATGTTCAGAGAAATTGGATGGCAAACATAGGTAGAACTTCGCATGCAGATTTCGTGTTGCATGAATGCGCAGTTGTAACTTGCCGCTTGCAATATCATCAAACATCTGCATAATTCCGTGTTCGGTATCTGCATCATAGTGCGATTTGCGGATGTCGTCGATAAGATGCTGACGATATTGTTCCACCACTTCAGCCGGATGGCTGTCGGCAGTAAAAAGCAGATTTGCATTATGGTGACTTAGGATGGAGTCGATATTTATTCCTACAAGAATTCGTATCTCGCTGACATTTTCCAGTTCCTTGCGCAGTTTGAAGTAGCCGCTGGAACGAAAATAGCCAACCACGGCATGGAAAATGTCGAAGTTGGCCATTGCTGAGGCGATGCCGTGGAACTTGTCCATCAACGTCGACTCTATATTATTGAAGAACTTGGTACTCATGATGGCTCGGCGTTTAGGGCGCTTCGCCTTTCTCAAGCATCACAAAAAAAATCCGTGAAACTTTCTGTCTGAACCGAGGCTCTGGACTGCCTATACTCCCAAAACAAGAAAGCCCACGGATACACCGTGAGCATTTCTGCCTTCTTGATGGGAGTTTCGAAATTGTCCAGATTTCGGTCCACTTGAAAAGCAAAAACGCTTTTTATTTTATATGTTTACTAATGCTCTTTTATCTCTCTAATTATATTGTCGTTTATTATTTCACCGTTTTAACGTTGCAAAATTACAAAAAACAAATCACAATTCAAAATAATGAAAATTAAATGTTAATTTTTTTAACAATTTTTTCCATTCATCCATGCGCCTATACTACGCCTATGCTACGATATCGGAATGTTGCGGTCGAAATGACGAAAAAAAAGTTTCTCAATTTCAAAAATTATTTCTTATCTTTGCAATCCGATTAAATCATTTTTAACAATGCAAAAACTTATCGCTCCATCGTTGCTTTCAGCTGATTTCCTCCATCTTTCGAGGGACATCGACATAGTGAACCGCAGTCAGGCGGATTGGTTCCACTGCGACATCATGGACGGAGTGTTCGTACCGAATATCTCTTACGGGATACCGCTCGTGCAAGCCATTAAGAAAGAAGCGCTTAAGCCTCTCGACGTGCATCTCATGATTGTCGAGCCCGACCGCTATTTCGAAAAATTCCGCGACGCCGGAGCCGACATCATTACCTTCCACTACGAGGCGAGCACTCATATCCATCGTAGCGTGCAAATGCTGAAATCGCTCGGTGTGAAAGCCGGCGTGGTCCTGAACCCGCATACCTCGGTGACACTTTTGGAAGACATCATCGGCGACCTGTACCTCGTACTATTAATGTCAGTGAATCCCGGTTTTGGCGGACAAAAATTCATCGAACGCACATATACAAAAATTGAAAAACTACGCCAGATGATTGAACGCCAGGGACTGGACACCTTGATAGAAGTCGATGGTGGAGTGAACGCCGAGAACGCGCCGAAACTCTTCCACGCAGGAGCCGATGTGTTGGTGGCGGGAAACGCTGTTTTCAAATCAGAAGACCCGATGAAAACGATAGAACTGATGAAAAAATAAGCCGTCGTTTCGACTGAAGCGAGGCGAAACGGAGAAATCTCCCTCCCCAAAAAAACAAACACTCTGTCACAGGAGATTTCTCGACTTCACTTCGTTAGGCTCGAAATGACGTTATCAAAAAAAATATGTAACAATTAAAATACAAGTAACATGAACGAAGCAGTATCAAAACTCAAACCAGAAGGCGTTTGGAAGGAATTCCAAGGCATCATGGGCGTTCCGCGTCCGTCGAAGAGAGAAGAAAAAATGGTCGCTTACCTCGAGAAATGGGCAAAAGACCATAAAGTGGAATACAAGAAAGAACCTTGCGGCAACATCATCATGAGCGTGCCCGCGACCACTGGCATGGAAGACCGTCAGACCGTGATTTTGCAAGCTCACATGGACATGGTTTGCGAAAAAAACAGCGACAAGGTCCATGACTTCGACAAAGACCCCATCGAGGCTGTGTTGAAGGGCGAGTGGCTGCATGCCAACGGCACCACCCTCGGCGCTGACGACGGCATCGGAGTGGCCGCTGCATTGGCAGTGATAGCCGATAAAAACGTAAAACACGGCCCGCTTGAGTGCATCTTCACAGTTGACGAAGAGACAGGTCTCACCGGCGCACAGAAACTCGACCCCAAAGACTTCACCGGCCGCATCCTCCTAAACCTCGACTCCGAGGACGAAGGCGAAATATTCATCGGCTGCGCCGGCGGCATGGACACCGCAGCCAAGATTTTCTACAAACTCGAGAATGTACCTGAAGACTACGTCCCTTACGATGTGAAAATCGGCGGACTGAAGGGCGGACACTCCGGCGACGACATCAACAAGAACTTGGCCAACGCCAACAAACTGTTAGCCAGGCTCTTATGGCAGGCAACAAACGAGTTTGACCTGCGCATCTACGACATACAAGGCGGCAACCTTCGCAACGCCATCGCCCGCGAGGCGACAGCCGTGGTGTTCATTCCGAAAGACTGCGCACAGAAATTTGAAGCATTCGTGAATACAATGGAGAAAAACTTCAAAAACGAATATCATGTCGCCGACCCAGGTATCACCGTAAAGGCAGCAAAATCAGAAACCACTGCAGATGTCGTCATCGACGAGATGACACAGTTCGACCTCTTGAACGGAATCCTCACCTGCCCCCACGGCGTAATCGAGTGGTCACAGACCATTCCGAACTTCGTGGAGACATCTACAAACCTCGCGTCGGTGAAGAAAAAAGAAGGATACTTCCTGGTCTATACCTCACAGAGAAGCTCCATCGAATCGGCCAAGGAATACGCAGCCGCAATGGTCGAGGCTTGCTTCAACCTCGCCAACGCAGAGGTGAGGCACACCGACGGCTACCCCGGCTGGACACCCAACCCTGACTCGGAAATATGCGCCATCGCTGAAAAAGCATACAAGAAACGTTTCGGCAAAGACCCCAAAGTGAAAGCCATTCACGCCGGCTTGGAATGCGGACTCATTGGCGACAAAATCGCCGGCATGGACATGATTTCATTCGGCCCGACACTACGCGGAGTGCACTCACCCGACGAGAGAATCGAAATCGCGACAGTCCAGAAATTCTGGGATCTGCTGTGCGATATCTTATTAGAAATACCGAAGAAATAACCTGTCATTTCGAGCGCAACGGAGTTCCTCCATCGTCATTTCGAGCGCAATGGAGTGAAGTCGAGAAATCTCTGACAATTGAACGATATGGATCAATTCTTTTACAGGGGATTTCTCCATTCCGCTCCGCTTCAGTCGAAATGACACCAACTGATAAAAAGTGGCATTTTTTGTCACTTTTTTTAATGTTTCAACAAAACCGACGGACAGGAAGTTGGACAACGAGACAGCATCAACTCGTTTTCACCCCATACACAAACCAACAATAATACACGAAATCAGCCGTTTTACGTTCATGAGAATATTAATTATCGAAGACAATCCGACGTTAAGCAAAAACATAAGCGAGGCACTGACCGCCGAAAATCACTGTACAGAATGCGTTTACGAGGGATTGCTGGCAGATAGAATACTGAAAAAAAACGATTTTGACTGTATAGTGATGGACATAAACCTGCCCGGAAAGAACGGCTTCGACCTATGCAAGGATTTCAGACTGCACAACTCCTCCACTCCTGTGATTATGCTAACGGCGTTTAGCGAGTTGGAAGACAAGGTCAAGGGCTTTGACTGCGGGGCGGACGACTACCTGACAAAGCCATTCTACATGCGCGAACTCATTTTAAGAATCAATGCCTTGACAAAACGACATAGACCGAGCGATTCGACAAATGCAGAAGCCCATATTTTGATTGCGGACGACATCATACTAAACGATATTCAAAAAAAAGTAATCAGAAACGGAAAGGAAATCATCTTGACACCGAGAGAATACCAGGTCTTGCGAAGACTCATGAGGGAAAAAGGAGAACTCGTCTCAAAAGCAGACTTGATAAAAGAAATATGGGGAGGTTCGTTTGACGCAAACACCAACACCATAGAGGTTTATGTGAACTTCCTGCGAAAAAAACTGGACAAGCCTTTCGACAAGAACACTATAAAAACAAAAATCGGCTACGGATATTATCTTGATGTGAAATGAAAATAAAATACAAAATACTTGTTTACTTCTCCTCTACCATGATTGCCATCACGGCAATTTCACTAACAATCATCTACATTCTCTTTTCTGAATACCGGGAAGAAGAATTCCAGCAACAGCAAAACGGGAAAATTCATAAAACCATTAAACTTATTGAAGAATTCAAGCAGGAAAGCGCGACTATCTCATATCTAATCGACCAACAGGATATTAACGACTTTTATGACGAAAAGCTACTCGTCTATGACGCGGAAAAGAATTTGATTTTCGCCAGCCTGGACAGCTTGGACATTTTCAAGGCAGAGAGCGTTCTCGACAGACTCTCGCCTACTACAAAATGGATAGAAACCAAAGAAGACCATTATGACCTTATAGGTGTTTTCATAGAGACAAACACTCAAACCTACTATGCCATAAGCAAGGCTTACGATGCTTTTGGATATACCAAAATGTATTTTCTGAGGAACGTGTTAATAGTGATTTTCATGTTTATCACCATAGCGGTAATTCTCATCTCGCGATATCTCTCCAACATAATTTCCAAACCAATCACCACACTTGCGGAAAATCTGAACAAAATAGACCCCGCCAAAGACAAAATCGAGAAAGTCGTAGTCGAGACATCTTCGTATGAACTGAACCAACTGACTCAAAGATTCAACGAATTGCTGAAAAGAACAAACGAGGCATTTGTATTTCAAAAGCATACTATCCACCATATTTCCCATCAATTAAAAACGCCGGTTTCCGTACTGCTATCAGAACTTGAACGGATAAAGGAACTTAACAGTGTTGAAGAAATCAGAGACGAAATCGAAAAGCAAATTATCAAAACGAAATCATTTGGCAGCATTATCAATGTGTTGCTCGAATTTTCAAAAATCGAATCAGGGCAGCAAATAAAAAAACACGATTCAAGAATTGACGAACTGTTTTTCGATGTCATAGAAGAGCTTAATGCCATATATCCCGACTTTCATTTTGAAGTAAATTACATTCCAGATGAATTCAATGAAAACCGTCTCGTCATCAATATCAATCAGATTCTTGTAAGGCAGGCCATTCAAAACTTATTGTCTAATTCCGTCTCGTACAGCAACATCTCGAAAGCCAAAATACAATTCGACTGCACACAGAACGGCAGACTAAAAATTCAAATCATCAATGTCGGCGAGCAGATTCCGGAAGAAGAAAGAAAAATGCTGTTCAATCATTTCTTCAGAGGGAAAAACGGCGAAGACAAGCTTGGTTTTGGACTTGGCTTGGTTTTGACAAAAAAAATCCTGGAGCTTCATTCGGCCACCATAACATATTTGACAAGCGAGCCGAACATCAACATTTTCGAAGTGGTTTTCCATATAAGTTAATCTTTATCCATTTTAAGGTCTTTTTAAGGTCGTTGTTTATATTTTTGCACGTCATTTTAATTCGATGTGTAAAAATATGAACGTTTTAAAGTCAGGTAAACTCATTGTTGTTCTAACTTTTCTTTCACTTACATCTCAAGCTCAAGACACCTTAAGATTAAGCAGAGAACAAGCCGAGGCGGTTTTTCTGAAAGAAAACTTATTGCTCATAGCGGAAAAATTAAATATTTCACAAGCGGAAGCACAGGTGTTACAAGCCAGACTGTGGGAGAATCCGAGTTTCATCATAAATCAAGTGAATCTTTGGGTAAAAGACGCGCAAAACGGCGAGCAGGAAGAAATCCCGCCTCTTGGCAAAATACGCCCGAACCAACAATTCGGCTTCGAGATAGAACAACTTGTTCAAACAGCGGGAAAAAGAAAAAAGATGGTCGCCATAGAGCAGGTTTCAGTCGAAAAATCGCAACAATACTTCGAGGAACTGTTGCGCAACCTGAAAATAGAGTTTCGCAATCAACTCACAACATTACAATATCTGCAATTCAACAAGGACATTTATCAAAACCAACTCAACTCCATCAAACAACTCGCGCAGGCATACAAAAAACAAGCCGAGCAAGGACATATCGCACAAGGTGAATATATTCGCCTAAAAGCCCTTGAGTTGGAAATCTCAAAAAACATAAACGAACTCAACAAAGATATAAACGAAGCACAAAAAGAACTAAAACTATTCATGCGACTTCCCGCCAGCACACAAATTGAAATTGACGCCGCGGGATATTCGACAAACACGGAACAATTCAAGAAACTCGCACTCAACGACATCATTGAACAAGCAAAAGCGAACCGCCCTGATTATAAAATAACACAGTTGGAAGAAAAAAACTTTCAAAAACTGTATGCCTATGAAAAAGCGCAGCGAGTTCCAAATATCACCTTGAACGCAGCCTACGATAGAGGCGGAAGCATCTTTCTCGACTTTGTGGGAGTCGGACTCGCAATCGACATCCCTTGTTTCAATCGAAATCAAGGCAATATAAAACAAGCACAAATCGGAATAGAACAATCACAAATACTGAACGAGCAAAAAGCATTAAGCATTGAAAACGAAGTCATGCTTTCATATCAGAACCTTTCAAACGCAATAACTTTTTTTGAAGACATAGAACCAGACTACGAAACCACGCTCGACAACCTACTTGCGAGCTACACAAAAAATTTCACCGACAGGAACATCGGCATGCTCGAATATCTTGACTTTTGGGAGGCCTATATGGAAAACAAGAAAATAATTCTCGAAGCGGCTAAAGATGTGAATGAAAAAAAAGAGGAACTCAACTACTCCGTCGGATTCGACATAATTAAATAAAAACTCGAAATGAATACAATACAAACAAAAATTTTGGCCGTCTCTTTCCTGATTGGAACAATACTTCCAATTAGTTGCAGCAATTCAAAAGAACAAAACAATAATTCCACAAGCAAAAATTATTGTTTAGACGACAATTTCAAATCAAAAATCGAATTGGCACAGCCGCAAAAACAGCAAGTAACCGAAAGCATTCCTCTCACAGGAAGCATAGAAACCAATCCCGACAAGGTAGTTCATTTTGTCAGTTTGGTAAGCGGAATAATCTCAAACACCTACTTTTCATTAGGAGACAAAGTAACCAAAGGTCAAATATTGGCGGAATTAAGAAGTGCGGAGTTATCGGAGTTGCAGTCACAATTCAAGACAATCGCGTCACAGATAAAAGTAGCCGAGAAAAAACTGCAATCGCTGCAGTCGATGTTTGATGACGGCATTGCGTCACAAAAAGATTTGATGGAAGCACAAAGCGAGTTGGAGGTCTTGCAGGCGGAAAAGGAAAGGATTAACACCAATCTCGGATTATTCAGCGCAAGTGCCGAAAAAGGAGTTTTTCAAATCAAGGCTCCTGCAACGGGGATAATAACCGACAAATCCATATCGGCAGGGATGCAGATTTCGGCGGAAGGAGAGCCGTTGTTCACCATCTCCGACTTGAGCGAAGTCTGGGTGTTGGCGAATATTTATGCCGCGAATGTGGTTAACATCGAACCGGGAATGCGCGCGAGCATCAAGACTCTTTCATATCCCGACAAGACGTTCGAGGGGGAAATATCCTCCATTTCGCAGGTATTGGACGAAAAATCAAAAGTATTAAAAGCAAGAATCGTGTTGCAAAACACCGACTTGAAACTAAAACCCGGAATGATAGTCGATGTGACCGCCTTTAAGGAACAGGGAACCGAGGCGTTGTGCATTCCCACCGACGCGATGATTTTCGACGACAATAACAATTATGTGGTCGTTTACAGAAACGATTGTGAAATTGAAATCAAGCCGGTAGAAATTCTCGCCCAAAGCAACGGCAACACTTTTATTTCCAGCGGCGTGGCCGAAGACGAGAAAATCGTATCAAAAAACCATTTGTTGATATACGAGCAAATCAAGAATTTTTAAAAACAATCGCAATGCGGAAAATTGTTCAGAACATAGTAGCTTTTTCACTTGAAAATTCCGTCATCATTTTTTTCCTGACGGCATTATTGGTTGTCGTAGGCATAAATTGCTATATCAAGACTCCCATTGAAGCGTTTCCAGACGTAACCAACACGCGCGCGAGAATCATCACACAATGGCCCGGAAGAAGCGCCGAGGAAGTTGAAAAGTTTGTGACATTGCCGATAATGAAAGCGGTGAACACCGTTCCCCAAAAATCGCAGGTACGTTCCATCTCTCTCTTCGGATTGTCGGTTGTAACCGTGATTTTTGAAGACCAGGTAGATGACTTTTACGCTCAACAATATGTGGCAAACCGCTTGCAAGGCGTTGATTTGCCTGACGGTGCGGACGCGGGAATCGAGCCTCCTTATGGCGCGACCGGCGAAATATTTCGCTATGTATTGAAAAGCGACCGCCCGATAAATGAACTTACTGCCATTCAAGACTGGGTAATTGAACGTGAATTGGTAGCGGTTCCCGGCGTTGCCGATGTGGTAAGCTTCGGCGGAGAAGAAAAAATCTACGAAATAATTATAAATCCCACGGAATTGGCAAACTACGACTTGTCGCCCCTGGAAGTTTTCGACGCCGTTTCGAAAAGCAATATCAATGTGGGCGGCGATGTGATAGAACGAGGCAGCCAGGCTTACGTTGTGCGGGGAATAGGCTTGCTGGAAAGTATCGAGGACATAGAAAACATTCTCATCGAGGTAAGAGAATCAACTCCCATTTTGGTGAAACACGTCGCCGAGGTCAAAGTGTCTTCCAAACCGAGATTAGGGGTGGTCGGCCTACAAGACGACGAAGATTTGGTTCAAGGTATCGTGGTAATGCTGCGGGGCGAGAATCCAGCGGAGGTAATAGCGAAACTGAAAGAAAAAATCAACGATTTGAATGAGCGAGTCTTGCCAAACGATGTGAAAATCGAACCATTTCTCGACAGAACGGAATTGGTCGAAGCCACGGTGAACACCGTTTCAAAAAACATTGTGGAAGGAATACTGCTGGTCTCCATCATTGTATTCATCTTTTTATATAATTGGAGAACCACCGTAATAGTGGCGTCGGTAATCCCCCTCGCATTTCTGTTTGCCATAACCATGCTGCGCATACAAGGCCTGCCAGCCAACCTGATTTCAATGGGAGCCATCGACTTCGGACTATTGTTAGAGGGGACACTGGTGATTGTGGAAACCGTATTCGTCGAGATGGAGAAAAAAGCCCGTCATATAGGAATAGCAAGATTCAACAAGATGAGCAAAATGGGGTTGATAAAAAGAAGTGCGGGAAGCGTGGCCACCTACATCGTTTTTGCCCAAATAATCCTGATAGTCGCCCTGCTCCCTATTTTCTCCTTTAAAAAAGTGGAGGGAAAAATGTTCTCGCCTCTGGCCTTTACACTTGGCTATGCCTTGTTGGGCTCGCTTTTGCTCAGCATAACTTACGTGCCGGCATTATGCAAAGTGTTGCTTTCAAAAAATATAGTCGAAAAGGAAAATGTTGTTTCTCGCTTTTTCAAAAACAATATTTTCAAGCTGTTTTTGCTGAGCAACAAAAGAAGAAAAGCCACACTAATCGGTTTTGTCATCATTTTAACTGTCTGCACTATAAGCTTCATTTTTTATGGTTCCGAGTTTATTCCCAAATTGAATGAAGGAGCGATTTACGTAAGAGCAACATTGCCTAACAGCGTGAACATTAAAGAATCGCAAAGCCTGGCGAAAGAGATGAAAGCCAAAATCCTTGAGTTTGAAGAAGTGAAATTTGTGTTGAACCAGGTGGGAAGACCTAATGACGGTACAGACCCGACCGGATTTTTCAATATCGAATTCCATATACAACTACACCCGGAAAAAGAATGGAAACGGAAAATCAAGAAGGATAAATTGATAGATGAAATACGACAGTCGCTACAGACTTATCCTGGAATTGTTTTTGGATTCAGCCAGCCTATCCAAGACAACGTAGAGGAATACGTGGCAGGTGTGAAAAGTTCCTTGGTGGTAAAGATTTTCGGAGACGATTTGTTCGAGTTGGAGAAATACGCCGACCAAGTCGCAGACAATCTGAAAGATGTGGAAGGCATCACCGACCTTAACGTTTACCGGAATATAGGTCTGCCCGAGTTGCGCATCAAGTTCGATGAAAAGAAAATGGGGAAATACGGCGTGGTGATGGCCGATGCACAAGCCGTAATCGAAATGGCAATCGGCGGAAGAGTGGCAACGACATTTTATGAAAACGAGCGAATGTTTGACGTGCGCATCCGTTTCCAAAAGGAATACAGAGACAACCGGCAGAAAATCGGAGAAATACTGATTCCGACCATGAACGACAATAAAATCCCTTTGTCTGAAATCGCCGACATCGACTTCATAACAGGCCCCACCTTTATTTACAGGGAAGGAAGCAGCCGTTATATCGCCGTTGGCTTTAGTATCGAGGGAAGGGACTTGGGAAGCACCATCGCGGAGGCGAAAAAGAAAGTGGAGGAAAACGTGAATTTGCCGAAATCGAATCAAATGGTATGGGCCGGCGAGTTTGAGAGCAAAGAAAGGGCGAGCAAGCAACTGGCGATTATCATTCCGGCGGTTTTATTGCTCATTCTGTTTCTTTTGTACTTCAATTTCGGAACCATCAAAGACACTTTAATAGCGGCGAGCACCATTCCTTATGCTTTCATCGGCGGATTCATCTCACTTTGGGTCACACAAACGATTTTCGGCATTTCCGCAGGCATAGGATTCATTATTTTGTTTGGAGTGAACACGATTAATAGTATCATCTTAATCGCGGTGATAAAAGATAATTTGAAGAAAATGA
>UQNO01000012.1 GCA_900542475.1 uncultured Bacteroidota bacterium | reverse complement strand
AAATCCAAGATTACGGCTTTCATTCTTTCTTTATCATTGAAATCAACTGTAATACCTGTTTGTGTTTCATTTAAAACACGTGCCGAGTCGCCGTCTTCCGGTCCGATGCTCAAAATAGGACGGCCACTGACCATGTATTCAAATATTTTTCCGGTTAGAATACCTTTTGCATTTTGGCTGTTGTTGACAAACAGCAGCAGCACATCAGACTTCTGTTGCTCCTCAATCACTTGATTATGAGGAATATATGGAATTATTTCAACAAATCTCTCAATGTTGTAATGTTTTATTGATGCGAGAACGGAATTATCGACTTGACCTATCAATCTGATTTTTAAATCAATTGTTTGGGTCAGTTCATTTATGGCTTGCCAAAATGATTCAGGATTTCTGTTTGCGCCTATGATTCCGATATGCGACAAAACAAATGGCGAGTTGTTGTTTGCATGCAGAGGCGGATTGGCTTCTATCCTTGGGCTATGATTATCAACATCATAGCCATTGGTGACAATGGCAACGTCTTTAGCGCCGTGGTTTTCCAAATCTTCAGCACAGTGCCAGCCGACTGTAACAACCTTTGTCGCTTCTGCAAGCACTTGACGTTCAAGGCGATGATGTTTTCTATCGGCGCATCGCGTCAGTTTTAGGTCTTTATAAAAATCGATATTTGTCCACGGGTCACGGAAGTCGGCGACCCAAGGAATATTAAATTTTTTATGTAACGCCATAGCTATCAGATGCATAGAATGCGGTGGTCCGGTTGAAACAATCGCATCGACAGAATGTTTTTTCAAATATTGAGTCAAATATTTCACTGATGGCTTTATCCACCAGCGGCGCGCATCCGGAACAAACAAATTTCCTCGCAGCCAAACGCTCAGTTTCTCTTTCCAACTTGATTTTTTCGCACCTTCGTTGATAAAGCCAGCCTTCACCCTCTCCTCTTTTTTCATTCCGAGGAACTTTTTATAAAAAGTATATGGCTCGACAATACGCCTCTTGAGGATTTCCGCTTCCGCCACCACATCTTGTACCAAAGAAGCATCTTCCACGGGGTATTCAGCGTTTTCGGCTGTGTAAATCACCGGCTGCCAACCGTTTTCAGGCAGATATTTCGACATTTTAAGCCAGCGTTGAACGCCGGAACCCCCCGATGGCGGCCAATAATATGTGATTATCAGGACACGCTTCATGACATCGCATCACGTTTCTTGAATGTGTGACAACACACAGCAGCCAATCCTATCAATATCAACAATGATGTAATAAATTGAATGGTATTTCCGATATGCCAAACACTTGGTTCATAACGCATTACTATCTCATGCCGTCCGGCAGGAATAATTGCGGAGCGCAAAATATAATCAGAACGGAACAACCGGCTTTCAACGCCGTCAACCCACATCGTCCAGCCTTTTTTAGTCCAGATTTCCGAGAAAACGACTATTTCATCTTTCGGGGAATCGAAGCTATATTTCAATTGATTTGGCTGATAATCAGTAAGTTTAATTGTTCCTTCAGAAGGAGCGGCTTTAAAATCACCTATCAAGTCTTTAAATTCCTTATTGACAATAGCGACATTTTTCACATCAGTATCGGCGATGGCATTAATTTCCTCATTTGGTGTGTCAACCCATTTGATTTCTGAAGCGAGCCAAGCGTTGCCGAAAGCATCGTAATTCTTTGAAACCACCTTTTTATTATCCTGTGGATAAATAATATATTTGGTATTCAACATGTTAAGAACTTTGAAATAGTTCAAGTCACGTTTATTCAGATACATATCGATAATATCCTGATAGCGACGAAGTTTCGCGCCATGATAGCCACCCACAGACTTGTGGAAATAAGAAGTGCTCGCGTCGTTAAACGTGCTCACTGTGAGGTTTATAACTCTATAATCAAGATCTTTGTCTTGCAAAATCTGCTTATCGACATCACTCATCACGAAAGGTTTGTCGGCTTTATGCTTGTCGATGAAATTATTGTTATTCAGATAACGTTTGTCGATTGCAAACATATCCATAACAATTAAAATCGCGAGAACCGGGAAGACAAATTTCTTATTCATTTTCCCATTGACTCCCAACAAGACAACAATTGCGGCGAAATTAATATACAAGAAGCTACGTATTGCGTCTTTTTTGAAGATAGCGACACGCACGTTTTCCAGTTGCGCGGCGAATGTCTGATAAACAGCTCCGTCCTGCCCTGCCTGCATCTGCTGAAACTGCATGGCCTCACCCTGACTCAAGAAGTTGAAGAACGTCTGCGGCAAAGCATAGAACAAGAGACATAATCCACCGGTGGCTCCCAGCGAGACATACAGATATTTCTTGTTTTGCCTGATTATATCCGGATTTTTGAAAATCTCGGCTAAAGCGAGGAATGCGAGCAATGGCATACAGACTTCCGCAATCACCAAGGTCATGGAGACGGCGCGGAATTTGTTATAACCCGGAATATAATCAAGGAAGAAATCCGTGAATCCCATGAAGTTTTTACCCCAGCTGAGCAAAATCGACAACACGGTGGCAACGAGAAGCACCCATTTGTATTTACCTTTCACGATGAAGAGCCCCAAGACAAACAAGAAACACACTATTGCACCGACATATACGGGGCCGCTGGTACCCGGTTGGTCGCCCCAATAAGCGTTCTGTTGTGCGATGACCTGGCGATAACGCGGATCACAGTTATCCAAAGCCGGATTGTGGTTCCCGATGTATGCCGAGGCTCCACCCTTTACATTCGGTATCATAAGGCTCCATGTCTCGCCGATACCGTAGCTCCACTGTGTAACATAGTCTCTGTCAAGACCTTTGGTTTGATTTTCGACATTCTTTCTCAACACAGGTCTGCCACGCATAGTCTCTTTGCCAAATTCATAATTTGCATAAAGCGTTGTCGTACAGGTTAAAATCGCGATAACAGCGACACCTGCAAGTATTCCGCTTGCCTTGATGAAGTGCAGATATTCCTTTGTCTTAATCATTTCAATGATTTCCGCGACCACTATACACACCACGATAAGCAGCAGATAATACGTTATCTGAAGATGTCCGGCCCTTATTTCAAGGGCGAGGGCCATGGCCGTCAGTACCGCGCCCCAGAGATATTTTCCTTTGTAAGTCAACAAGACACCGGCGATGACCGGCGCCATATATGCCATCGCGACAGCTTTGGAGTTATGACCGGCGCCGATTACTATGAAGAGATACGAGGTAAAGCCATACGCTATGGCTCCTATGAAACTTATCCAAATCTTGCAATCGAGCACGAGCAACAAAATGAAAAAGCCCAACATACTGATAAACACCGCACCTATCGGATGCGGGAAGCCGACTGTCAGCACCTTGTTGACATACGTCATCAGGTTGCTGTTTTGTGGCACACCGATGTTCCACGCCGGCATACCACCGAACATGGAATTGGTCCACAAACTCTGTTCACCGGTTTTCGCTTTAAAGTCAACGATTTCCTGCGACATACCCTTATACATCTCGATATCGTGCTGTTTAAGGCGTTTGCCTTGCATTATCGGTGAAAAATACACCAACGTCATCAGTGCGAACGCCATGACACACAGCGAAATCCAAAGGATATCCTTATTTTCAGAAATAAGTTTTTTCATATAACAGTAATCTAATATATTATCTTAACAGATTGATTATCAATATTTAATAAATATATTTTATTTGATTTTTCAAGATTTCCCATCATTCCGTCAAGCGAAACACGATTTTCGCCAGCCTCCAAACCTTTGATTTCTTCACGATAAACTTCTTTTCCGTCAAGCGAAAAGAGACGTAAGACAACATCCGAGTTTTTGTTCAGTTTTATAATACAATAAGCGTTGTCATTCAATGGATTAGGATATATTGAAATAGTATTTTCATCAATAGAGGTCTCGTTCACATTCTCATAACCAAATTCATAACAGCCCATATCGATTCTTTCGCCGCAGATTCTCGGTCCGCCATCCAAGTCGATATAAGGAACGAAAAGTCCGGAGATATCGGCGGTTCCTGTATTTACACAAGGGCTGTTTTCAGTCAAATGATAATCATGCATTGAGGCGTTTACGAACAACGGGTTGGTATTAATCATATCATTATAATGACTTTCCGGGAGGAATTCTCCGTTGCCAATAGTATCCAAGCCATACTGCACCAATCCGTTGTTAAAAATCGGGAAGCAATCCGAGCCCCAGAGCCATATTTGCGAGCCGTAATAATACTCGACAGTATCTCTGTTGTCGTCTTTTGATATATGAAGTGCGCGATTATCATAGAATATGCAGTTGTTAAGGGTTGGGTTGGCGTTGAAGGCATTTTGCATTCCGGCGCCACCGCCGCCGCCGCAATAATTATGAACGATAGTGAGATTGTTGAGTTCCGGGTCGGAAGTTGCTATTGCGAGACCTCCGCCATAATGAATCACCGAGTTTTCGTATGCCAGCATGTTTGACACTTTCACGTTATAGTTTTTGCAGCGTTGGATACCCAAGCCACCGGCATTTGTTGCGGAGTTTTTATAAAACACCGCATTTTTTAATTCCAGATTACAGCTGTCAACATTCATACCGCCGCCGTAGCCGGCGCCAGTGTTGTTATAAAAAACCATGTCAGACATCACTATATTACATTTCAGGAATTGGAAGCCGCTGCCCCAGGTGTAGGAGCCTTCAAAACCCACTCCAAAATTATCATAAACCGTGCAGTCGTGGATATTTAGAATAGAGTTCTCGGCGAAAATGGCGCCGCCTCTTCGTCGCATGGTGTTGTGGTGGAAGGTGCTGTTTGAAATCTCCACATCTCTGCCCCAAAACATGCACATCGCGCCGCCGTCACCGTCCAATTGAGTCTTTCCGTAAGAAAAGTCGCAATAATCAATTTTTATCTCATCAGGTTTAAAAAAAAGTATACCCTTCCAACCGCCAAGTTCAGGAACAGCGTAATTGGAATAGCCCGTCGTGTCTGCCACCGTGAATGAAATCCGGGATTCTTTGTCGCCAAAAGCCAGGAAAGCACCCGAAACGGTAATCCCATAATACCCATCGGCGATGACAGAGGTTCCTGCTTCAACAGTCAGCACCTCGCCGTCAGGAACAAAAACATCTCCGGTCAGATGCACCTCGCCATTCCACACACCAGATTGATTACCAGACACTTGCACAACCTGCGCATTCATGACAAATGAGCACACGACAAATAAAGCAAACAAAAACTTTCTCATGTCATCGTATTTTTAATGAGTGTGCCAAAGATACTAATTTTTCAAATATGTGCGAGTATGATTTTTTATTATTTTTGCATCATGAAAAACATTGTCAGAAATATTGCGATAATCATCACTCTGTTGGTTTTATGCCGCTGTGCCAATGTGGTGACACCGAGCGGGGGACCGAAAGACCAACAACCGCCCGTCGTGCTTAACACATCACCGGAAAACAATTCGACAAACTTCAAAGGGAAGACGATTTCTCTCACCTTCGATGAATTCGTGACACTGAACAATCCGTCGAACAACGTGCTCATCTCACCTCCGACCGACAAAAAACCAACGTTCAGGACAAGTGGTAAAACAGTGACTATCAGGTTTGAGGAACCCCTAAAGGAGAACACCACCTATTCCATCAATTTTGGCGATGCCATCAAGGATTTGCACGAGGGCAATGTGTTCAAAGATTATGTTTTCAATTTCTCCACAGGCGAAAGCATCGACTCCCTTTCACTGAAGGGGAAAGTGATTTCCGCCTCGACGCTGACACCAATGGAGGGCTTTTTAGTGGGATTATACGACTCTTTGCCGTATAACAGCAAGCCAAACTATGTCACCATGACAGACAAATCAGGCGATTTCGAACTCTCCGGACTCTCCGACAAAGAATATCTTTTATTCGCATTAAAAGACAATAATTCCAACATGATTTACGATCTTCCAAACGAAGAAATAGCCTTTTATTCAGATTTGGTCAAGCCATATTTTATTGATAATCATATTATTAAAGATGCAATATACGATACAACAGCCAATGATTCCATTGCGAACAACGATTCCGTTATCGAAATAAAAAAACCTGAATATCCTATTTACGAGTTGTTTTCTTTCATTCAGGAAGACTCCATTCAGAAGATTTTCAAGAAAGAACTTGTCGAAGAGGGCCTGCTACGCTTCGTGTTTCGCTACCCGGCTCAAAATGTTGCTATCAACGCCCTGGAGCAACTGCCCGACACGTTCAATATCATGCCCGTGTATTCCGCCAGAAAAGACACCGTGTTATGGTATTTCACACCTTGTAAAGACAGCCTCCGAATCAGTATCAACGATGGCGCGAATATCTGCGACACAACACATTACAGCCTCATTCCACGCCAATCCACATCAAGAAGAAAACGCACACAAGAAGAAAATGTCATTAAAAAACTGGTGATAAAAAACAATATCAAGGCCAACAAACTCAAGCCGGAACAGTCACTCGTCCTCTCATTCAACGAACCCGTCGTCGGCTTACAAAAACTAAACTCCACATTCTATATCGAAGATAACGATACCGTCTATAACGCCCTGCAATTTGAAAAAGTCGATAACTATGGTCTTAAATATCAGATTCTAAACAACTTCAAACAAGAGAAAAAGTATCAGGTCATCATTCCCGACTCCGTATTCTTCGGATTGAGAGGCGCCGTCAACGATTCCATCGGACTAAAATTCCAAGTTCAGGAAGAATCGGCTTATGGCAACATCTTTCTCACCGTGGCAGTGCCCGAAAATGTTCCTCAAGTAATTATAGAATTGACGACAGAGCAGGGCAAAATCGTTGAAAAGCAAATACTTACAAACACCGACGAAATCTCGTTCTGGTATCTTGAACCAGGGAAATACAAACTCAAAGCCACTCTTGATTTAGATGCCAACGGTGAATGGAGTCCTGGCAACTTCGACAAAAAACTGCAACCGGAAAAGATAGTGTTTTACAAAGGCACGCTCGAAGTGCGAGCCAACTGGGACATTGACTTGGACGAGCCTTGGAAAATAAAAAACTAATTGAAAATGAACCCATTATATCCTGTTATCAAGCTTCGTGAAGGCAAGGACGAGGCTGTGAAGCGTTTCCATCCGTGGATTTTCTCGGGTGCCATAGCAGAAGCAGCCCCGAATTTACAAGCCGGTGACACTGTGACAGTTATAAACTCTCATGATGAGATTTTAGGCACTGGTTTCTGCGAGGCGGGCAACATCGCCGTGAAACTTCTTTCTTTCGAGAACACCAAAATCGGGGCTATGTTTTGGCAGCAGCGACTCAACGCAGCCTTAAAGACACGCAAAGCACTCGGATTTATTGATAATCCCCACACCAACTGCTTCCGTTTAGTCCATTCGGAAGGCGACAACCTCCCCGGACTGATTATCGACATCTACGGAAAGACCGCCGTGATTCAGGCGCAGACGGAGGGCATGGCATTGAGTGTCAACGCAATAGCACAGGCAATAGAGGCTATTCCGGATCTTAAGATAGAGGCCGTTTACAACAAAAGCTCCGAAGCGATGCAACGCATGGGCAAAGACGCAGTGGACGACGGCTATATTCTTGGCAGAAAATGTGAGGATTTTGTGCTTGAAAACGACTCCAAGTTCCTGATTGACTGGGAAGAAGGGCAGAAAACAGGTTTCTTCCTCGACCAGCGTCTCAATCGCGATTTAGTGAAGAGATTGGCCAAGGGACGCACCGTTTTGAATACCTTCTGCTACACCGGAGGCTTCTCGGTGACAGCCTTGCAAGGCGGCGCGAAAAAAGTGGTTTCCGTTGATTGCTCCAAAAAAGCGATAACAAGCTGCGAGAGCAATATCAGGCTGAACGGCTTTTCAAATGAAGACAACCCGAGTTTGGTTGAAGATGCCAAGACCTATCTTCAAGATATGCCTGAAAATCAATTCGATATGATTATCCTCGACCCGCCGGCTTTTGCGAAAAACCATAAGTCGCTGCACCGTGGCTTGCAAGGTTACAAATTCATAAACAAAGAGGCAATCAAGAAGATTAAACCGGGAGGCTTGCTGTTCACCTTCAGCTGCTCACAAGCTGTTGACAAGGCGCAATTTCAGAGCATTGTCATGGCAGCAGCCATCGAAACAGGCAGAAAAGCCGCTATCTTGCACCAGCTCGCACAGCCAGAAGACCACCCGATTAACATCTATCATCCCGAAGGAGCTTATCTGAAAGGACTGGTATTGGAGATTATTTAGAGATGTGTCTTCAATACGCTGTGGACACACATCATTTCATTTTATTGATAATTCCTGTCGTCGAGAACCCTTCTACCAAGTCAACGGTGACGACTCTGCCGCCTTTCGCCGTCACTATGTCGTAGCCGACGATGTCTTCCGGCTTGTAATCGCTGCCCTTGACCAAGAAATCCGGTTGGACTGTCTTTATCAGATTATAAGGAGTGTCTTCGTCAAAAAACGTGACGGCACTGACAAATTCGAGTCCGGCAAGCACAAACGCGCGCGATTTCTCGTCATTCACCGGGCGCGACGGACCTTTCAAACGCTTGACAGAAGCATCCGTGTTCAAGCCGATTATCATCACATCGCCAAACGATGCCGCCTTTGACAGATATTCCACATGACCGCGATGCAAAATGTCGAAACAGCCGTTAGAAAAAACAATTTTCTTTCCGTTTTTGCGGCAATCGTCAAGCCAAGCTGCGAGACCTGCTTTATCAAGAAGTTTGTTGTTTATTTTTTTGAAATAATTCATTCTCCCGAAAATATTTTTGCAAAATTACTAAAGATATACGAAAAACCAAATGACTTTGTGTTAATTTTTCGAAATAAATGAAAGGTATTTTTCCCATACTCAATCCGGAGAATTATTATACTTATACATATCAGCATTCTAACAATAATCCGATATTAAAAACGCAAATAGAAGAACTCGTTTTACAACACTCGTACCCGGATTGTTTTTCAAAACACATTACCGAAAAGAGGTGTTATATCAACTATCTTGAGGATTAGTTTACAGGTTTTCTCTTGTCAAAAAAGAGCATCACCACGTAGGCGATTATACCGGTGATGAGGTAAAACAACATTTGCGAGCCGTGGTTGACGGCGGCAAATGAACCTGCTACTTGTTCAGAAATTCCATAGAAGCCGTTCAGCAAGGTGATGGCGATGAAATGATATGTTCCTATGCCTCCTGGAACCGGCGCGACAACGCCTAAAGTTGCGATTCCAAGCAAGGTGACAGCCTCTACCACGCCCAAATGCGATGTCTCGGGCAACATATAGAACGGCAGCCAAGTCATCAGTACGTAAAAGCCCCAAATCGCCAGCGTATAAAGGACAAAACGCCATTTATGCTTCATAGTGACAACCGACTTTATACCGTCGATGAAACCATGCCAAAGAGAAACGATTTTCTTGTTTCTTCTAATTATTTTCACTAAAAAAAAGACAAGAACGATACCGGCAACGATTACTATTATTCCAAGTAAAACATTGTTTATCAGCCTGTTAACAAGCGGCATCATCCAAGATGTAATCAAACTTCCGAGCAGTTTCCATTGAAAAACGATTACCAGAAATGCCATTAAGAACAACACCAGAATGTCGATTATGCGCTCGGAGACGACCGAGCCGAAAGTCTTGTCGAAAGGTATGTTTTCCTTTCGTTTCAGCACGCTGCAGCGCACCACCTCGCCCAGTCTTGGAAAGATGCAATTTGCAAAATAAGCGATTAAGACGGCTCCAAAGGTGGAAGAGGCTCTCGTTTTATAGCCAAGTGCCTCAATCTGGACGTTCCAACGTAAAGCCCTGAAGAACAAAGAGATGGCGAGACACGTCAAACTCAAAAGCATCCATGAATACCTTGCCCCTTTGATGTCTGTCCAAAGACGCGACAGGTCGATGTTACGGAAACTGAACCACAACAACGCCGCTCCCAGTGCAAGGAAAGCCACGTACCATAGTGTTTTGGAGGCTTTTTTATTCAAACTTTGTTGTTTTTGTCAGGAAAAACAATCATAGGCTTAAACTTCTTGGCTTCTTCAAAGTCCATCGAGGCGTAGGAAGCGATAATCACGAGGTCGCCTTTCTTCACGAGATGTGCAGCCGCTCCGTTGATTCCGATGACACCGCTGCCCCTTTTGCCTTTGATGACATAGGTGTGCAGCCGATGTCCGTTGGTGATATTGTAAATATCGACTTTCTCGTTTTCGACAAGGTTGACAGCATCCATCAAGTCTTCGTCGATAGTGATGCTGCCGATATAGTCAAGGTCGGCCTGTGTTACAGTGGCGCGATGAATTTTCGATTTAAGAACTTCTATATTCATTTTAATAAACTCTCAAGTTATCAATCAAACGGACAGGTCCGAGTTGCAACGCCACGAAGATGCGGGCGTGTTCGCTGTCGTTCCATTCTTTCACGCTCTGCAGCGTCGTCTCGTCTGCTATCTCAACGTATTCAACGTCAAATTGTTTTATTTCGGAGTATCTTTTCAATGCGAAAGCCTTCATCTCGGCAGGGCTCATCGTATCGACCTTGGCGACAGTCTCCCGCAACACCTTGTAAATCATCGGCGCTATGGCGCGCTCGTCGGCGTTGAGACGCATATTGCGCGAGCTCATGGCGAGACCGTCATTCTCTCGGACAATATCGCAAGGCACTATTTCGAGATTGATATTGTAATCCTTCACCATTTTTCTGATGATAGCCTGCTGCTGGAAGTCTTTTTCACCGAAATACGCTCTGTCAGGCTCAACTATTTCAAACAACTTGCGCACCACTATTGCCACGCCGTTGAAATGACCGGGACGACAAGCGCCCTCCATCACCTTCTCTATGGAGCCGAAATCATAGTGGTCGTTGATTTTTGCGGGATACATCTCCTCTACCGATGGCATGAACACAGCGTCACAGCCGGCACCATCGAGCAACGCCACGTCTTTTTCCGGCGTGCGGGGATATTTCTCCAAATCAGCAGGATTATTAAACTGAACAGGATTCACAAACACGCTTGCTACTACGATCTTGTTCTCTTTCTTCGCTCGACGAATCAATGAAAGATGTCCTTCGTGCAAAGCACCCATAGTCGGAACAAGCCCCACCGACAGGCCGGAACTGCGTTTCGCCTTCAAAAACAATTGAATATCAACGATATGGTTAAAAATCCGAATCATATCTTACAATTTCAGTTTGAAAAATCATGCAAAATTAAACAATTCGTAAATATAATGTGCAAATAATTTAAAAAATTCGTAATTTTGCGCGCAGAATTGCCCTGGTAGTTCAACGGATAGAACGGAGGTTTCCTAAACCTGAGATTTGGGTTCGATTCCCAGCCGGGGTACTTTTTCATAATGTTTATGACGTGATTTCGTCGTTTTAACAAGTAAAATGGTTCCTATGAAAAAAACATCACTGCTCCTGTACGCCATGTTGTCAACTTTCATCATCAACGCACAGAAAATCGGGGAATGGACAATACATACACCTGGTTTCAAGGTAATCAGCGTTGATTTAATGAACGGAAAAGTGTTCGCCGCAACACCTTACGACATCTTCTATTATAATACTATCGACAACAGTATCAACCACTTATCAAAAATAAACGGACTTTCCGACAATGGTATCAGCATTATAAAATACAGCGATTCAGCGGATATAATGTTCGTCGGTTACACCAATACCAATATCGATATTATTGATAATCAAGGTAATATAACCAACATTCCCGACATTTACCATAAATATATTCTTGGAGACAAAAGTATTAAGAATGTGTTTTTTAACGAAAAGTTGGCATACGTATGCTGCGGCTTCGGTATCGTCGTCATTGATTTGAACCGCAACGAAGTTAAAGATACATATATCATCGGTCCTAACGGCACATATTTGAGTGTCAATGGTTTAACTATTTGCAACAATGTTTTTTACGCCGCCACGGCTAAAGGCGTTTATTATGCCACAGCCGACAATCCATACCTTGCCGATTACACGCAATGGAAACGTATCAAACCTTCAAGTACCGGAATGACAAACAATTTCTCAAATAATTTCTCGAAAATAGAAACTTTTGACGGTTATGTCGTTGCCAACTCTTCTGATAACGAGCACAATACCGATGTCCTGTATGCCATTGCCGACACCACTTCGGTGGAATTTTTCCTTGACGGGAACCAGAAGATAATCAGCGACTTGCGTGCTTACGACGATAGAATAATAATCACAGAAAAAGCAAAAAGATTCAGGGTTTACGACATCAACAAGAACCTTGTGTTCTCCTCCAACGACGACGAGCCTCTTTCAACACTTTATGACAGCAGAAACAATTGCTACTGGGTGGGTTCCAACACACAATCTTTGATAAAAATCCATACTGGCGGCGAGAGTGAATATATTTCATTCAACGGCCCTTATTCTGAAAAAGTATTCAGTATCAACGCACACGGGAAAGACGTATGGGTTGCTGCCGGGGGATACACCAGCACCTGGGCTCCTACATGGAGCCATGTGGGCTTGTCGCGATATGACGGTGACAGATGGTCGTACCTCACCCACACAAACACACCCGCTTTCGACAGCATCACCGATATCACCTGGGTTAACAGCGATCCAGTGAACAGCAACATTTACTATGCGGCATCCTATTCCAAAGGTCTTATTGTTTTTGAAGGAAACAATATCAAAAATGTTTACAGTCAGTACAACAGCAGTTTGGGCAACCATTTCGTGTATTTCAAACAGTACACCTTCGTAACATGTTTCGATTTCGACAGCAAAAACAACATGTGGATTGCCAACAGCGGCGCTGACAAAATGCTTTCGGTTTGGAGACGCGACGGCACTTGGCGGTCATACAACATTGGAAACACCGAGATTGGGCGTATCATGGTCGATAAAAACGACATCAAGTGGATATCATTGCGTGGCGGCAAGATTACCGTTTTCAACGGAAACATCACCAAAACCGTTGACAAAAGTGCAACCAACGGCGCTCTGCCAGGTGATGCCAACTGCTTCGTGACCGACCACAAGGGCACGGTATGGGTCGGGACCACCGACGGTGTAGGGCTTTTTCACAATTCTAAAAAAATCTTTAACAACAACACTTATTCTTGCTCGCGCATCTTAATACCCCGCAACGACGGAACCGGACAAGCCGATTATCTGCTTTCCGGTCAATCGGTGATTTCAATGGCGGTAGATGGCGCGAACAACCTCTGGTTTGGAACCAACAATGGTGTAATACAAACCTCCAATGACGGGCAGACAACCTATCACCACTTCACGATGGAAAACAGCCCTCTGCTGTCTAACACCGTGACAGACATAGCCATAGATGATGACGGCAACGTTTATTTCGCCACCGATAAAGGCATAATTTCTTATAAAGGAACCGCCACCAAGGGCAATGAAAAAAACTCTGATGTTGTGGTTTACCCTAATCCTGTCAGACCGGAACATAGCGGCATTGTTGGCATTAAAGGTCTGGTTACCAATGCTTTGGTAAAAATCACCACCACCAACGGAGACTTCGTCACGCATCTGCAGGCACAAGGAGGACAAGCCGTTTGGGACTGCACCGATATTAACGGAAACAAGGTACAGCCAGGCATTTACCTCATTTTCGCAAGCGACGAGACAGGTAACGAGACATTTGCCACCAAAGTCCTTATCATGAAATAAGATGGACAGTTCTGACAAAACACGCGCCATTGTTCTCAAAGCCATCAGATATGGGGATAACAGTCTGATTGTCAAGATTTTAACAGAACAAAACGGACTACGCTCTTTTATGGTAAAAGGTGCGTTCAACAAAAACGCCAAGATACGCGCCGCTTTATTCCAACCGCTCACGCTCCTCGACATTGTAAGTGCCAAATCACGTGGAGAACTCGGGTATCTAAAGGAAGCCGGCATAGAATACTCCTATAAGGACATACCGGTCAACATCAACAAAAACGCCATAATTCTGTTTATTTGCGAGTTGCTTTCAAAAGCGATACAGGAAACGGAGACAGACCGCGAACTCTTCTGTTTCGTACACAACGCACTCACACATCTTGATGAAATGGACGGCAACACCGCCGACTTTCCGTTGAAATTTGCCATGAAATTAAGTTGCCATCTCGGTTTTTCACCGAATATCAACGGTTACAAGCCTGGATTTATCTTCGACTTGGAGGAAGGCTGTTTTCGCCATGATGTCGGCGGCGCGACATATTTCATTGATAGTCAATTAAGTGACTTTTATTATAAACTTTGTGATACCAATATTTTTGATGACAGTTGTTTGAACTTCACAAACCATGAGCGTCGGCAGCTTTTGGAAGCGGTCATTTCATACTACAAACTCCACGTCAGTGGGTTTCATGATATGAATTCCATAGAAATTCTCAAGACAGTGCTTCAATCTGATAACGCGAGACGCTGATTGGCAAGCTCTGCCCCACTGCCTCAATATTCACTATCAAACGTTGTTTGCCTCTAATCTCGACAAGTCTTCCGACGAGACCCTGCATCGGTCCGCGCACTATTTCAACCGATTGTCCCTCTTGCAATTCCCGGACACAGGTCACATCTTCTTCACCGTCAAACTCACCAATATACGACTTCACCGCAACCAATTGATTATCAGGCACAGGCACTGGCTTTCCCTCAAAACAAACAAATCGCACTATTCCAGGCGTATTGAGGATTTCGTAATAATTTTTTAAATCTGTGCGCACAAAAATATATGACTTAAACAATGGCTCCTCCACCATTTTTTTTCGGTCGCTCCACTGTTTAAGTTTGCCGATTAAAGGGAGATATGCCTCTATATGTTTGTCTTCCAACAATTTGTATGCTTTTTTCTCATACCTTGACTTCACATAGACGGCATACCACTTTTGTTCTATTTGCTTTTTATCTGTAAACAATTTACATTCAGACATTTAATACCATACAGCGGATCTTTGGGATATTTATTTTCAATTTTGAATTTATACTCTCCGTTTTCACTGAAACTCATTTCGTTAATCAGAGGCAATTCAAAATGATAATATCCATCGATTTTTTCAGATTTGAAATTCCCATAGTTGTCTTTCAATCGGAATTTATATTCACGCGAGCGACGCCCTCCATCAGGAGCGTTGATACTCAATGCAATGACAAAAAGACCATCATCGGCGCCATGATAAGGATAGATATTAGGAAAGACATCAGAAATATCAATATCCATAACCAAGTCAGCGGTCATAGGAGCCTTCTCCACATTAAAATCAGCTTCCAGGTAATCGAATCGCCCCCATACCTCACCTTCAAAATTTTTCGCGATTACGACACTTTCTTGCTTTTTAGCACAAGAAACCATGCTTAACGCTGTGATTATCATTATGATAAATATTCTATACTTGACTTTCTCCATTCGAATTAAAAAATTTATGATTTGCAAAGATACAATATTTTATTTATTAAAGGTATAATTTTCATAAACTTTTAATATTTTTGTAAATGGAAACTTAATGATGAGAAAATTCGTAACAATATGATTAAGAACAAGATAAACTATTCGCATCGCAAATATGTCATCGGCTCCATATTCATATTGGTCGCCATCATCCTTTTAGCCAAGCTCTTCGTCATTCAGGTTCTCGATGATTCCTACAAGCAATCTTCTGCCAACAACACCTTAAGATACGTCACGCAATATCCTTCAAGGGGCAAGATTTACGACCGTAATGGCAAGCTTCTCGTTTATAACGATGCGGTTTACGACCTCATGATTGTTCCTTCCCAAGCAAAGAACATTGACACCGCCGCCTTCTGTAAGTTGTTGAATATCAGCAATCAGGTTTATAATAACAATTTAAACAAAGCCAGGAGATATTCAAACATCACTCCTTCTATTTTCATTTCGCAAATCACCAAGGAGGAGTACGGGCGTATTGCGGAGGTTTTGTACAACTATCCTGGTTTTTATTTTCAAACCCGTTCGATTCGTCAGTATCCGGCTCCTGTTGCCGCCCACACTTTAGGCAGCATCGGTGAGGTGACGAAGCCGGAAATGGAGGGCGATTCCTATTATAAGCTCGGTGATTACATAGGCAAATCGGGCATTGAGAAGTATTACGAGAAAGAGCTCAGGGGCAAGAAGGGCATGAAAATCACTGTTGTCGATGTGCACAACAGAGAGAAAGAGCGTTTCATGAATGGCGAATATGACACTTTGCCGGAACCTGGCAAAGACATTATTCTCGGCCTCGACGTCGAGCTTCAGTCTTATGGAGAATATCTTATGACAGGGAAGACCGGCTCTATCGTCGCCATAGAACCTGCCACAGGACAGATTTTAGCGATGGTGTCAAGTCCGACCTACGACCCCAACGAGCTTGTAGGACGCATACGAGGCGCGAGATACAATGAATTACTCAAAAACCCAGATAAACCGTTGATTAACAGGGCCATCAGCGGCACATATCCTCCTGGCTCCACTTTCAAACTGATTAACGGTTTGGTGACATTACAAAGTGGCGCGATAACTGCCGACACTCCATATCCTTGCAGCGGTCCAAACAGCGCTCCCATCAAATGCACGCACCATCACGGCTCGCCCGTGAGACTATGCGATGCCATCGAAAACTCGTGCAACCCCTATTTCTGGCAGGCTTTTCGCGATATGTTAACCGCAAAAAGATTTAACAATCAACGCGACGGCTTCAAATTTTGGTATGACCAGGTCACCAGCTTCGGTTTGGGCAGTTCTTTCAACTCTGACATTCCGTTCACGGTATCAGGCAACATTCCGAAAATGGAATACTACGATAAGGTTTACAGAGGAGTGTGGAATGCCATGACCGTTCGCTCGCTCAGCATAGGTCAAGGCGAGATTTTGGTCACACCACTGCAGCTCGCCAACGTTGCAGCGGCCATAGGCAACGAAGGATTTTTCTATGAGCCTCATTACATTAGAAGTTTCGGAGACAACGACGACAGCGTGTCTTTTGAAAAACATTTCATCGATATCCGGCAAGAGCATTTCAAAAATGTGAAAAAAGGCATGCAGAGTGTCTTCGAGGGCGAGCACGGCACTGCCAGAATGTCCGCGATTCCTGACATTACCATTGGAGGAAAGACCG
The DNA here is from genome assembly GCA_900542475.1 of uncultured Bacteroidota bacterium. Classification (GTDB taxonomy): domain Bacteria; phylum Bacteroidota; class Bacteroidia; order Bacteroidales; family F082; genus Limimorpha. The sequence continues at coordinate 34,405 of UQNO01000012.1, read as the reverse complement.
GCACCGCCGAGAACCCGCATGGTTTGGACCACTCCATATTCATAGCTTTCGCGCCGGTGGAAAATCCACAGATAGCCATCGCCGTAGTAGTGGAAAACGCAGGCTTCGGCTCCATCTGGGCAGCACCGATAGCCTCGCTGCTGATTGAGAAATATATCAAAGGCCAGGTGACGCGCCCCAATCTCGAAAAAAAAGTATTGACACTTAACCAACCCGGAGAATGAGAAGTAAAAACATAATCGGAAGAATCGATATATGGTTGTTAATCATATATTTAGCCTTGATAACGATTGGACTTTTAAGCATCTATGCGGCAGCTTATAACGAGGCTAATCCTCATATATACGACTTGTCACAAAACTATGGCAAACAACTCCTTTTCATAGGAGTGAGCCTTGTCTTCGGATTTGCCATTTTACTCGTAGATGCCAAGTTCTTCAACGCTTTCGCTTATATTATCTATGGTTTGTCGATAATATTTCTGTTATTGGTTTTAGTAATCGGTTCTAAAATTTCAGGTTCCACATCTTGGATTCAATTCGGACCAATATCATTTCAGCCTTCGGAACTGGCGAAATTCGGCACAGCGTTGGCGTTAGCTCATTATCTCGGAAAACTTGACACCGACATCACAAAAGCAAAGACAAAACTCATCGCCTACGGCATAGTTCTTTTCCCGATGTTGCTCATCTTGGCGCAAGGCGATGCCGGCTCGGCCTTCGTCTTTATCGTGTTTCTGCTCGTCATCTACCGTGAAGGCATGGGGGGCAGACTCTTGATTATTGGATTGTCAGCGGCGACACTTTTTATCGTATCTCTTTGTGTATCAAAATGGTATATCATTACAGGACTTATTCTCATTTACATTTTATTCCTTTTATTAATAAATCGCACCAAGAAAAACATCTGGCTTCTGACAGGCTTTTTCATTGCAGCCTGCGCCTTTGTCTTTTCGGTCGATTTCGCCTTCAATCACATCTTAAAACCGCATCAACAAACACGCATTAATATCATTTTAGGGAAGGAGCACGATATAAAGGGTGTCGGTTACAATCTTAACCAGTCGATGATTGCCATAGGTTCCGGAGGTTTTTCCGGCAAGGGATATCTCAACGGCACCATGACGAAATACAACTTCGTGCCGGAGCAGCACACCGACTTCATCTTTTGCACTGTCGGAGAAGAGTCAGGATTTGTAGGAAGTTGCGCCGTAATAATTCTTTATCTATCTTTAGTATTGAGAATCATACATTTAGCAGAGCGGCAACGCTCCGTATTCAGTCGTATTTATGGTTACGGGATAGCATGTATCTTTTTCTTTCATTTTGCCATAAACATAGGAATGACAATAGGATTAGTGCCTGTTATCGGCATCCCGTTGCCATTCTTAAGTTATGGAGGCTCAAGCCTTTTGATTTTCTCAATAATGTTGTCCGTGTTTTTGAAACAAGATGCGAACCGAATGAATATCCTTTAGATTCCCAGCGAAATGTTCAAGCCTTTTGCTGTTCGTATGAGGTCGCATTCCGGCTCCACGAAGTTCATTTTCGCCACGGCGTCTTTGATAGGCACGCTTATGACATTAGGGTGACGGTATGCCACCATGTGACCATATTCTTTATTCAGCACCATCTCGAATGCTTTCACGCCGAACTGTGCCGCGAGCACTCTGTCGTATGCTATCGGCACGCCGCCACGCTGCAGGTGACCGAGTGTTGTTTCACGCATATCGTGTTCAAAACCGGCGGCTTTCATCTGTTCGATAAACTTCACTCCGATGCCGCCGAGTTTCACGTTCTCGTAGCCAGGTTCATTGCTCTTGGTGAATATCTGCGTGCCGTCTTTCGGCTTCGCTCCCTCGCTGATGACCACGATGGCATGACCGCGGTCGTTGTGAAAACGCTCTTCAAGACGAGCCTTCACTATACTTATATCGTAGGGAAACTCTGGCAGCAAGCACACTTCGGCACCGCCGGCTATTGCTGCGTTAAGTGCAATCCAGCCTGCGTCGCGCCCCATGACTTCGAGCACGAAGACGCGGTTGTGAGAAGCCGCTGTTGTGACGAGCTTATCGACAGCTTCAGTGGCAATCTGCACCGCGGTCTGAAATCCGAAGGTGCAGTCGGTCATCGAGAGGTCGTTGTCGATGGTTTTCGGCACTCCGATGATGTTCAGGCCTTTTTCATACAATTTTTGTGAGATTCTTTGTGAGCCGTCGCCACCGATGTTGATGACACAGTCGATACCCATATATTCGAGACGACGAATCATCTCGTCGGAACGGTCGACGACCTCCCAAGTACCGTCGTTTTTCTTCACCGGCCAGCTGAACGGGCCTCCTTTGTTGGTCGTTTCTATTATTGTGCCGCCACGGAAATGTATCCCGCGCACGATTTCAGGTGTTAGACGCACTATTTCCTGCGGCTCCCAAAGCACTCCATTGAACGCCTGTATGCTGCCGAGCACTTCCCAGTCTTTCTCCTGCGACGCGCGCTTCACAACAGCGCGAATCACCGCGTTGAGACCGGGGCAGTCGCCGCCACCAGTTGTTAGTAAGACACGTTTCATATTTAATTTAATTTAATTTAATTTTATTTGATTAAAACAATTCTAATTGAACATCTTTTTGTCTATAAAATCAAAATCTTCTGTTTTTATGCTGGTTTTATTGTTAATAGCGGAAAAAGCAGCATTGGCTTCTTTTATTAATTGACTTCGGTTTGAAAGCTCCAACACCTTTGCAAGGTCAATCCTCATTAATGCCTCCTTTGTTATCATTCTTTTTGCATCAGGGAATGTAATTGATTTAAGGAATGAACGTATGATTTCAGTGTTTAATAATGTATGAACAGCAACTGCGTCCTTTAAATTATCAAAACTTAAAAAATAACACGTATCATCAACCATGAGAGGTTTTTCTTGTGGCATAATCAGTGTAAAATACATTGTTTTATATAAACCTGAAATAGCCACTTTATAGGGTTTGAATGAGTAATCACCTGTACCAAAGATAGAAAAGTCAGGATTCCCTTGATAAATAGTGGATTTTCTTTTACGAAATTCATCAATGTGTTTTTGAAGGCATTCATGTTTTTGGGGATAGTTGACGAGGTAATCTGTTTTTTGACCAATATATCGTCGAGTTACAATAGTATATTTTTTAGGGCTATCTACAACCAGTGTTTTGAGATTTGAACTTTTCAATATGTCAAAAACCAAATCAGATATATCGGCTCCAAGTACCTGCATGATCGACCTCCATGTCAAATCATCTTAAAAATTCCGGCAATACTCTTTCTTAAGTCAACAATTTGTTGGTATTGCAACCTCCATTGTAATGCATTGGATATAGTCAAATATCCCCGTCGTGGTTTCGTTTTTAGAATCTGATGTGCCGATTGTTTCAATGCCATATCATCAACTGAAATGTTACGATTCATTAAACAAGCCACTATATCTTCTTCATTTGCTTCATCTGGCATCATTTCAAGTTCAATGAGATATGCAATTCATCGAGCTGTTCCTGCGCAATCGGCGAGGGGCTTTCCGCCATGACATCGCGTCCTTGGTTGTTTTTCGGGAACGCGATGAAGTCGCGGATAGAATCCTGTCCTCCGAACAATGAGCAAAGTCTGTCAAAACCGAATGCCAATCCTGCGTGCGGCGGCGCTCCGTATTCGAAAGCGTTCATCAGGAAGCCGAACTGTTCCTGCGCCTTTTCGTCGGTGAAGCCAAGAGTATGGAACATCTTCCTTTGCAGGTTCTTGTCGTGGATACGCACCGAGCCACCACCGATTTCCGTGCCGTTGAGCACGATGTCGTAGGCGTTGGCACGAATCTCACCCCATTTGTCGGGCTGCTCAAGCAAGTGCTCATCTTCCGGCTTGGGAGCCGTGAACGGATGGTGCATGGCATAGAAACGCTGTGTCTCGTCGTCCCACTCAAGAAGAGGAAAGTCAACGACCCACAATGGCTTATATACGTTAGGGTCGCGCAAGCCGAGTTGGTTGCCCATCTCAAGGCGGAGAGCGCTCATCTGCACTCTTGTCGGCATGGCGTTGCCACTGAGAATCAACAACATGTCTCCTGGTTTGGCATCGCATTTGTCGAGCCATGTCTTCAACACCTCGGGTGTGTAGAACTTGTCAACCGACGACTTGACGGTGCCGTCTTCGTTGTATTTTACATAAACCAAGCCTTTTGCGCCGACTTGCGGACGTTTCACGAAGTCGGTGAGGGCGTCGGTCTGCTTGCGGGTATAGTTGGCGCAGCCTTCGGCGTTGATGGCGACCACGAGTTCGGCCTCATCGAACACCGGGAATCCATGACCCTTCGCCACGTCGTTAAGCTCGACGAACCTCATTCCGAAACGGGTGTCCGGCTTGTCGCTACCGTAATATTTCATTGCGTCATGCCAGGTGATTCTTGGAAAATCGCCGAATTCAACGCCCTTGACAGTCTTGAACAGATGCTTTGCCAAGCCCTCGAACATATTTATAGCATCTTCCTGTTCCACAAACGACATCTCGCAGTCTATCTGTGTGAACTCCGGCTGACGGTCAGCGCGGAGGTCTTCATCACGGAAGCAGCGTACAATCTGGAAATAGCGGTCGAAACCCGCTACCATGAGGAGTTGTTTGAACTGCTGCGGCGATTGTGGGAGAGCGTAGAACTCGCCTGGATTCATGCGCGAAGGCACTACGAAGTCGCGAGCGCCTTCAGGTGTCGATTTAATAAGGCAAGGAGTTTCAATCTCAAGGAAGTCGTTGCCTGACAAATATTCACGAATCTCCCGAGCCATTTTATGACGCAAGATGATATTGTTCTTGATTGGGTTGCGACGCAAGTCGAGGTATCGATATTTCATGCGTATATCGTCGCCGCCGTCGCTGACATCTTCGATGGTGAACGGAGGCACCTTCGAGGTGGTCAAAATCTTCAACGACTCCACTTTCATCTCTATGTCTCCCGTCGGGTTCTTCGGATTCTTCGACTCTCGTTCCACTACAACACCTTTTGCCTGAACGACAAACTCGCGTCCGATTTCACGGGCGGTCTTTATCGTCTCAACAGAGCTTATGCCCTCTTGCATAAACAGTTGCGTGATACCATATCTGTCGCGCAAATCAATCCAAAGCAAGGCACCCTTGTCGCGTACGCGCTGCACCCAGCCGCTCAAAGTGACTTCCTGACCCACATTGGCCATGCGAAGTTCACCACAAGTATGAGTTCTAAACATATTTCGTTTAATTATTATATCCTATAAATTTGCAAATTTACAAAATTTTTAAATATCGACTACTTTCATACAACATTTTTTGCAGTCAAAATCAAGGCGGAAACGACCGTGTTCGTTGCTGATAAACAACGGTGTGGCAGGTTTTCCGGTTTCTTTTGCGCACATGCCGTTGGCATAACGTATGCAATGTTTTGTGGTCATAAGCACGATTTCGCCTTCGGGCATTGTTTTTTCCAAACCGTCGTCAATATGCGCGACACCATGATTTTCATAGAATTTACGTGACAATGAATTGACGACATTACCTGAATACGATAATGTTTTTGTAGGAAAATCCGCTTGTTGAGACGCATTACGGCAGGGTTCCACACGATGATGTTCCATCAATGTCTCCTCCAATTTCACAATCAGTTGCCGTTTCATATCTCCCAAAACCGAGTTCGGAATAAAATAGACCTCTTTGAAGTCTATGTCGATGCTTTCGACTGTGAATTTAGTGTCGCCCCATTGCGACAGCTTTGCACGAATACTTTCGAACGCTTTTTCCGAGTTCTTCGCCGGGTCTTTTTGGCACTTTATCTCAACACTTGCGCCGATGTCATCATCGACGGATGCCGACAGCCTCAAGCCCTCAAGAGTGTCAACCGCTTGCAATTTGACTGCGATTTTACGGTTGCCGTTGGAAGTGTCAACGGAGCGTTGCCAAAAAATGTCGAAGTTGCGATACAGTTTGGAAGAGTCTTCTTCTCTTCGCCTCTCTTTTATACGTTTCGGTCGAGACGGCGACAATGCCGACGACACCAGTATCGCGCCGCCTTCAACTCCATTGACATTAAAACCTTGCAATCCGTTGCTTTCATCTAAAAAACACAATCCATCACCATTGTGCAGGACAACGCCGTCTTTCAGCTTGACAGTCAACCTCTTACCATCAATTTTCCTTATTTCTCCGATGTATTCTCCCATTGATTTCGGGGTAAAGGGAGCGTCGATGTTTTTTTGTCGGCCATGTGCGAAATAGTCAGTGAAACCTCGGGAAAACGACTTCTCGGGATTCGGTTCGAATGACGGTGTCGAGACACCTCGTGAAGCAGGTTCCAAATCAGGTCTGCGCTCAATGACTTTATCTATGACACGACGGTAGTACGCAGTAGTATTCTTCACATAATCAGCGTTTTTCAGACGACCTTCGATTTTAAACGAAGTGATGCCTGCATCTATGAGTTCCTCAATGTTTTCAGAGTTGTTCATGTCGCGCAGTGACAGCAGATGTCTATTGGTTATCAAGGTGTTATTGTTTTCATCTTCAAGATTCCATTTCAGCCGGCATGGCTGGGCACACGCTCCACGATTTGCCGAGCGATGCCCGATGACATGGCTCAAATAGCACTGGCCGCTGTATGAAACACACAACGCTCCGTGGACAAAAAATTCCAACGGCACTGTCGTTTTCGAGCGAATTTCTTTTATCTCGTTGATACTCAATTCCCTTGCAAGTACCACCTGTTTGAATCCAATATCTTCAAGAAACTTCACTTTTTCAGCGGTGATGTTATGGCATTGTGTGGAGGCATGCAGTCCAATCGGAGGCATATCCATCATCAGAAGAGCCATATCTTGCACAATGAGAGCATCAACACCGGCGTTATAGCAGTCCCATGCGATTTTTCGAGCTTGTTCCAACTCATTGTCAAACAACAAAGTATTAAGAGTGACGTAAACTTTGGCATTGAAAATGGCGGCATGACGGCACAGTTTCTCGATATCTTCTATGCTGTTACTTGCTTTTTCGCGTGCGCCGAAGCCCGGACCGCCGATATATACCGCGTCAGCACCGTGATTGACGGCAGCCATGCCAACCTCGAGATTTTTCGCCGGGGAAAGAAGTTCTATCTTTTTCAAGTCAAATATTTTTTGCAAAAATAACTAATTTTTTTGACATCTGATGATGAAAATGCTTCCGACATCAATAGGTTTCCCATCATATAACTCTATTATTCTCATCTTATTACGTCGAATAAACTTGCGCAAGTCCTTACATTCTTTCAGATGTTTCAACGCACCGCAAACAACGACAGCGTCATTATAAAGTCCGCAGCAGCCTGGAAAAAATCCGTGGTCATGACCAGGAAGCATGATTTGACGCGGATCAACGTAGAACACAACGAATCCCTGTTCTTCCAAAGTTTTCTTAATACCAAAATCGGAAGTAATGTAATTAGTCTCGTTCAAAGCCAACAGATTACAACGTGTATATCCTTGATTTACATTGATTTGCACTGATTTTGTCCATATTTTTCCATATAATTTCAATATGGACAAATCTGTATGTTGTAAATTGTGTATCAATATATTAGAAATTCCAACAGCATTATAATGACATGTCTCCGGATATTTTTTTCCAACATTTGTCTCTCCTTTTATCACCTCAATATTGTCAGGCAAACCAACATGGACTTTTTCAGCACAAACAATTGATTTACAACACCTTTCGTTATGGCAAAAGAAGAAAACATCGGGATGTGACGAGATTGAGGGATAAGCGTTTTCGGAGGGTTCAAGCCATGTCACATCGCCCATTTGGGAGAGCGTTTCTTTTGCTTTTGGCGGCATGGTGGAGCTTGCTATGATTGCAATTTTGTTGCAAGAGTTTGCCTTTTGTTCGCGTTTTTCACTTTTGATGACAACTTTTTTAAATCTTTGTTCCAATTTCTTTTTATTCTCTCCTTTGTATCCTATTGCGTGATTCAGTTGATTTGCAGGCACTTCGACGACAAGACCTTCTGATTTATCGTTAATTTCATCAAATTTCCTACCCCATAAACGGCTGAACACCATCTCTGCAAAGTTTTTATGATAAGGACCGGCCACAAAAGCGTCGCCGTTCAAGTCATCGGAGGTGTGAAGACCTATACGAAGCACTTTGACATCGTTTTCCGAGAAATACTCGTACAATGTCGCTGATTGTTCGATAGCAGCATCAAGAGACAGAGGAGAATACTCTCCGTTTCTGTAAAGCCGTTCCAATTCAGTGTCTTTCACGACGACACAAGGATAAATGCGTGTTTCTTTCGCTCCGAGGCGCACGATGTCACGAGCTGTTTGTCTGTCATCTTCAAAGGTGTCGAAAGGCAATCCGAGCATCATCTGAAGACCCAGTGTCACATCCTCGTTGACAATGATATGCGAAGCGTTTTCTATGTCTTTGTATGAATGCCCGCGCCCGCATCTCTGCAAAATCCCATCGTTTGTCGTCTGCGCTCCGAGCTCGATATTAAGCATACCGAAATTTTTCAGGATTTTCACACGTTTTTCATCAATATAGTCCGGTCGAGTGCTGCATCGGATGCCGTTTATGACACCTTTTTCCATATATGGCTGCACAATTTTCAAAAAATCATCCTGCATTTTTTCCGGAAGCCCGGTGAAATTTCCGCCAAAAAACGCCACTTCCACGAACCTGTCTTTTTCCTTAAATGATTCAAGATATTTGTCAATGGTATTTTTAACTTCTTGAATATCAGGCATTTTCTGTTTTCCGGTAATACTAAACTGATTGCAATAAACGCATCGGAAAGGACATGCGAGTTCGGGAAGAAAGAGCGGTATATTGTAATATTTCATTTCGCCTTCAAAATTGCTAAAAAATCTTGAATAATCGCACTTCCTAACAAAATATTTCTTAACTTTGCGAGTTAATTAATCAATGACAAACAAATTTTTGTAATATGGTAAAGAATTTAAAAAACATCATCATTCTTGCAATGGTTGCTCTCGTAACAATTTGTGGTGCAACAAGTTGTAAGTCATCTGGCAAAATGACCAAGAAAGAGTACAAGGCAAAGGTCGCACAAGCCACCAAAGATTTAAATGCCATTTTGAACGACGAGACAAATTGGTCTTTAGAGGAACAGTTGGCGCGTGTCAACGAAATAAAGCAGATTGATTTTTCAAAAAAGAACCCCGAGATTGTAGAAATGATTGAGCGCGCCGAGGCTAAAATCGCCAAGGAAATGGAGGAGAGAGACAGATTAGCAGAGCAGCGACGTCTTGAAGAAGAGCAGAGGCTGCGAGAATCGGCGGAGCAAAATCAGTCAAACAACGGCATCTATGACTTCTTCCATTTGATTGCCAACGCGAAAGACATCAGCGCCGCGAACCACTACATCAAAGAGGCATTAAAGCTGTTCGAGTCTCCGGACGCAGTGGTACTCATACGTCTTAACAACTACAACGATTACGATCGTCCGACGACAGCTGTCAACTACCTGAACTATCTGAAAGACCAGAAAAAAGTCACCGTGAATATCGACAACATAAAGTACAACGCAGAAAACAAGATTACTGAACTCGAATTAATTAAGAAATAAGATGAAAAAAGTATTATTTGCAATAGCACTCGCATTTTTCGCATTAACAGGTTATCAGGCATTCGCTCAAGAGCCGGAGCTCAGTCCAGAACGTAAGCAAGCCATTGACAGTCTTGCACTTGAAAAAGTTCGCGACCTGTCTAAATACGTCAAATTGATAGGTTCCAAGAACACTCCATGGAGTGAGGCCAACAGAGTCATCGACCGTGCCGAAGAGCTTTTCGCTCCTGACGCAGAAATCGGCGTGTCGTCATTATCGAAGACAAAAATAGAGTACTATAAAGTGCGCAAATACCTCGAAAGACTTATGCGTCTTAACTACGACCGTGTCGAAATCGATTGGTATAAGATTCAGTATGTATCCGACTTGCAGCGTCAACCCGACGGTACATACGTAGGCGTAATCACTATTTTCCAGACATTCAAAGGATATGACGCCGAGGGCAGACTCGTTTATCAGGACACGACAAAGAAAGACATCACCGTTTATGTGAAACGCAAAGAGACACAGATTGGCGGTCGCCTCATTGGCTTCTGGGACGTGTTGCTTGGCGACATGCGAGTAAAGGAAACCACACATAAATAATGAATAAATCATTGAAGATTATAGTGCCGGTATTATTGCTGGCACTATATTTTAAAGCCGATGCTCAAGTCGTCGGCAACCTCGGCGACGTCCAGGTGGACGAACGCGAGTTTTATACCATGACAAAACAGATGGGACAGTTTATCCACAGGTTCAACTATGAAGAGGACCAGTATGGCAACCGGCTGTATCCCAACGACAAAGACTATAGAAGCGCGGCGAAACGCAAAGACGCCCTCGCCTTGTTGTTCGACCTCGACAATCCGAGAACATCAGGCACGCTCCGCGATTATTTCATCGAAGACCTTACCAAAAACAACAACCAATTTATGGAATTTCTCGGAGGCGAATGGTACTCGGAGATTTCTGCGAAATTCAAATGGAAAGGCCAGGTGGTGGACATCAGCCTCATCATGACTTTAGAAAAAGACGGGTTGGGTTCTAAATGGGTGATTTCCAACGTCTTTTTCTCGGAATTTCAAAAATATTTTCCACAAGGAGAGTTGGCAGAGCGCGAGAAACATTTTCTGCATCCCATGAGTCACGAACTTGACTTCATGAACATTTATAAAATATTCAACGACCCACAAACCGTCGAATATTATGCTTCCACCGATTATCATCCAGATTATTTGACATTGTTTTTTTATGAGATAAAGCAAGGAAACTTGAAATTCGACCATGTCGAAAGCGTGAAATTCCACGTCTTCCAAATCAAAAAATGGTATTTCGAGGTAACATGGTTTAATCGCAGCGGCTACAATTCAGGCTGGCTCATCTCAAACTTGATTTATCTCAAAGACACTGAAAAAGAGGCACTTTTAAAGATTTATCAACCAAACAAATGAAAAAATTAGTCTTTTTTGCGATTTTGTTATTTATATGCCAAGGTGTTTTTTCGCAAAAATCCAACCTTAGCAAGAATGAAATTGAAGAATATTCGGAACAAATCCGAATGATGGTGAAGTATTTAGAAGAAACCTTCTCCTTCATTGGAGACCCTGAAGCATCGGCACATGAGAAAGATATTATCTTCAAGGAAAGTTATTCCAAAATCTTCAAAGACGACGAGGTACAAATCGAAGACGACCTCGACGACAGCCGTAGCACCTATATCAATAAGGACGTTCAAGACTATCTTAAGGACATCGACTTCTTCTTCAACGACATAACTTTTACTTTTAAAATCGAGAATATAACGCCTCAAGTCAATGAAAACGGCGAGACTTTCTTCAAAGTGACAATGATGAGAACCATCAACGGACACAATATTGTCGGAGACACGGTGAGCAACACCTGCAAACGCTTCATGGAAATCAACATTGACAAATCGAAAAAAGACCTTAAAATAGCAAGCATATATACCACTAAACCAAATGAAACAGAAGAGCTTAGGTTGTGGTGGAACAGAATGCCCGCAGCCTGGAAGGCATATTTCGGCGACGAACACTATGTCGCCGACACCATTAAAATGATGAATATCATTCACATTTATCATGAAAACATCGTTGTGGTTGACGACAGATTGGTTGAAAGCACCGTTACTTGCGATATGCCTGCCCTTTATGAGAAACTTATAGGATTTACAAAAATTACTGATATTGATATCAGTAACGACCCCAACATCCACACCCTCGAACCTCTCTACGAGCTTTCCAGCCTGAAAAATCTCGATTGTTCCGGCACTGATGTCGATGATATTTCTCCAATCAGAAATCTCAACAAAATCAAGAAGTTAGACATCAGCAACACTGCGATAAAAGATATTTCCGACTTAAGATACACCAATGAAATAAAAACTTTCAAAGCTGATAACATAGTTTTAAGCGACATTGAAATCATCGGATTGTATCATCATCTGACAAACCTTTCATTAGTTGGGACAAACGTTGAGAACATCAGTGCTTTAAGCACTTGCGAGATGCTTACCGACCTCAACATCTCCGGGTCGAAAGTCGCCGCTCTCGACTCTGTCGAATTGCCGCAGTCGCTGCGTTATCTCAACATCAGCAACACCGAGATTTCTGATTTAAGTCCTATCGTGAATCTTGACAACCTTCAATTGCTCATCATCGACAACACTCCGATAACCGACTTAAGTCCTGTTGCAAGCTTGAACAGACTCAACGAGTTACAATGCAGAAACACTGCCATTGACGATATTATGCCTCTAAAAGACATGGATAGACTCGTCAGGATTTATTGCGACAACACCAACATAGACTCTGAAAAAGCCACTGATTTCATTCAGAAAAATCACAACGTGATGGTCATTTATGAGACGGCAGCGCTTCAGGAATGGTGGGAAGGGCTTCATGTTTCATGGAAAAAGGCGTTTTCAGCGCAAAACAACACCAGCATCAATCCAAGTCCGGAGGAGCTTCACGCCATTATCAGCATGAAATCACTTACTTTAGACCCGTTTTTCATGGATGCGATACCTGTTGAAAGGCTTACAAGTCTTGAACGTCTCAATATCGAGAACACAAAGATTGTCGATTTGACACCGCTTCACGGTCTTCATAATCTGAAATATCTGAATTTGAGAAACACCAAGGTTAAAGATTTGAAACCGCTTGAAAACCTCAGCAATTTAAAGGAAGTCAACATTGAGAACACCTATGTTTCAAATTTGGAGCCTCTTTGCAAGATGAAGAACCTCACATTAGTCAAAGCCGAAGGCAGCAAGGTCAACTCCGAGAGTGTCTTTGCTCTCAAGTCGGCACAGCCCAATGCCACCATTATTTATCAGTCGGCGGCACTTAGAGGCTGGTGGAGCACTCTTGACAACGATTGGAGAGAGGTTTTCAGAGGTATTGTGGAGATGAACACAAACCCTACCGCGGAGCAACTTCAAGCCGCAGCCAACATAGAGGAAATAACTGTTGACACGAGAATAGTGGTATCAAGTCTTGAGCCTTTGTCAAAGTTGATGTTTCTTAAGAAATTGAATGTCAAAGACAATCACATCACAGATTTAAGTCCTTTGAGTGGAATGAGATTGCTTGCAGAGCTTTACATAGACGGCAATGCCGTCAATGATATCACGGCTCTGGAAAACCTGGAGACACTTGAAGTTCTGTCGATTGAAAACACCCGTGTCATTGACATCAATCCTCTCGAGAATATGGCGAGCTTGCGGGTGCTTAACATCGCCAACACAAGCATCAAGAACATCAAGGTGTTGTCAAAATGCACCTCGCTTGAGGAGTTGAATATCTCCAACACTAACATAAGGACTTTGTCGTCGGTGGCCAACCACAGTTCAATGAGATATATCAAGGCTATCGGCACAAAGATAAAGACCAAGGAGATTGATTCTTTGAGAAATAAGAGACCGGAGTTAAACATCATCTATCATTAAGATTATCAATCAGATAATCCAGGTGACAGGAAACTTGTTTTCTTTCATGAACTCGTTTGTAGCCTCCATATTGTCGGAGAAGCCGAGGAAGTAGCCGCCGCCGCCGGAGCCACACAGTTTTATTTGGAAATGCACATCTTTTCGTTTCAACGAAAACAGAGGCAGCATATTGTCGGTAATCATCGGACGCAGCATAACCATCTGATAATAAGAGAGATGCGACATATCATCGAAGAATTTATCGACATCACCGGATACCAATGAGTTGATGCAGCGACCGACAAAAGGACAGTACAACTCGTTGAATGCCTTCAGATAACGTGGGTTTTCACGTTGTTCCTTAAAATAGTTAACAAGAGGCTTCGTCTCACTTTTTATCTCGCTGTCAAGCAGGAAGACATGTATGTTTTCCGGCAAAAAGTCCTTTTCAAGGAGTTGTATTTTCTTCTCTTCCGTAAGGATGAACGGTGTGCCAAGATAACATTGCAGGGGGTCCAATCCGGAGCTGTTGCCGTGGAAACAGTTTTCCATGTCGCCAAGGAACTTTTTCAATACGATTAAATTTTTTATCTCCTTGGATTTGAAGCGGTCATAAACCGCCGCTGTCAGTGCGCCGGAGCTGCCGACACCATAGCCGGAGGGGATACACGAAGCGAGGAAGAGACCCTTCTTCAATTCGGCTCTAAACTTTTGGACATCAATATATTCCGTAAAATACTCGTTATTTTCAAGATAATTGGCAAACGAATGAAGGCTACGATTTGACGAATAATTCTTTTTGCCATGGTTACGCCAGATATAGTCCCAATGCGATTCGGCGGTATAAAGAGGCATCAGCAGAGCCGACGAGCCGAAAATCATCGAATATTCACCGAAAAGGATTATCTTACCGTAATATTTTTTTATCTCCATGACTTTAGTTTATTGGTTTATATCATTTTGGACAACGTCGTCGATACATTGATTATCATGACAATATTGCGACAAGACTTCTTTTATGAACTTTTTCACTTGAGCATCGACGGAATCAGGATAAAGAAGATGCACATTCGGCCCTGCGTCGAGGGTAAAACATGCCGGAATCGTTGACTCTCGGCGATATTCTCTAATCAACTCCATGATTTTAACAGTGTTAGGTTCCATGAGCTTGTACGGCGGATTTGATGTCGCCATCATCTCATGAAGCTGCAATGCCTCGGCCTCTGCAATAGCGATAAAATCCTCAATGTCGCCGTTTTTCAGCGCATCAAGCAGCCTCTCGGCATTCTTGCGAGCCGCGGCATAACGGCTTTCAGCCATTGGGTGCCCGTCCATGAGCGAGTGTCCGACACGTGACGACACGCTTTTTTCTTTGTCCGACACTATAAGTATGCTGTCGTGATATGTCTTGAAAACAGGATTCACCATATCGGCCAGAGGCACCGCATAGTCATCGGAACTCCCCGGCACTGACGGTGTCGCGCCCCACAGAGCCATCACAGGGAACACCGAACGCGCCGCACTTCCCGAGGCCAGCCTTGACAGAAAAGAGGCCTTTCTCATATCAATTGGAGCGACAGCATGATTTACAATCCGCTCGATTTGAAGCAGACATAAAACAAGGGCGCTCATCGAAGCCGCACTCGAAGCAATGCCAGATGAATGCGGAAACGAGTTGCTGCTTGCCACATCAAGGTCGAGACCCTTTAAAAAACCGAAATATCGTTGATTATCAATGAGATATTTCTCTATTTTCTCCTTGAACTTGGGCGACTCCTTGCCTTCAAACAGAAAACGCATTGTATAACTATCAGAGTTGTTGTTTCTGAAATTTATAGTTGTTTCAGTATGGCAACGGCTCAAAGTGAAACTTATCGAAGGGTTGTTCGGCAGTTGATTGCCGTGTTTGCCCCAGTACTTCACAATGGCGATGTTCGACGGCGATGTTGCTGAAACCGATGAAATATCTGTCATCTTTAATATTTTTAGTCCTAAACTTGTTGCAAAAATAATAAATTTTGTAATATGATTCAAATTTTTACGTTAATTTTGTGCTGTTATTTTTAGCGGCGATATCAAAACATCAACACCATGAAAAGAGTACACATTTTAGTTTTAGCCATAGCGTTCACAGCTGTTTTACCATCATGTATCGACAAAAACACAGAGTCTCGCAAGGACCGCTCTGTTGGCGGCACTTCCGAGATATTGTTTGTGACACAAAACGACGAGCAATGGAACGGTCGGATGGGACAAGCGGTTCGCGACTTTTTCGAAGAGGAGCAATATGGGCTTCCGCAGCCTGAAAAGAACTTTAAAGTGGCGCATATCAACACTAACGCGCTCAACGACATGTTCAAAAAGCACCGCAACCTCATCATCGCCGAAATAGTGCCGGATTTGACGAATTCGATTATTGAATCGCAAGACGACTGGATGTCGGCACCTCAATATGTCATAAAAATCAAAGCCAAAGACCCTGATTCATGGATTAAAGTGTTTGACAATCAGAAAGATGAGTTGCGAAAGACATTCAACAAGAATGAACGCGCGCGTTTCATGGATTTCTTTCGTCCCATGACTAACGCCAAGGTCATGGGGACGATTAAAGACATCTATGGATGCACCATGACTATACCTGAAGGATATTATATAGCGACACACAGCGACTACTGCACTTGGTTGAGAAAAGAGGAGTTAGACAAGAGTTTGGGGTTGATAATCTATCAGTTGCCATATAAAAGCACCGATGATTTCAGTGAAAAAAGACTCATAAAGACCTGCGATTCCGTCATGAGGCAATACATTCCAGGTCCTACCGACGGCAGTTACATGACGCTTGACAAAGAGTTTGTCAAGCCCGTGTTCGTCATAACACCAGATTTTCCTGCCGCTTACGCTGTTGAGATGCGTGGACTTTGGAAGATGGAAAACGAATTTATGGCCGGGCCGTACGTCGCCTACACATTTGTGAACCCTCAAAACAACAGAATCACCACTGCTTTGGGTTATGTATATTATCCCAACAAGCCGAAACGCAATTTGTTAAGACAGCTTGAGACAATCATCTGGAGTTTAAAGTTTTAGTTTCTGCCCCACTTTTAAATCGCTGCTCTTCAGGTTGTTTTTCTTCTTGATATAGTCAACCGTTACATTGTGTTTCCTGGCTATCTTTGTAAGGTTGTCTCCTGATTTCACTGTATAAACAATATTGTCCGCCGTTGCATTGTTCGATGCAGTTGACTGGCTTTCCGGAGGATATACTTTCAGTTTTTGCCCGATTTTTATAGTGTTAGTATTCAGATTGTTCCATTTCTTCAAATCCGTCACCGAGCATTTGTATGTCTGGGCTATCTTACCCAGTGTCTCTCCTGATTTCACCACATGTGTTTTCTGTGTTGTAGAGCGTTCGACGGGTTTAGCGTTGCCGGCTTGTGCCATAGGCGCGCCCGAGCTGTAAACGATGAGTTTTTGTCCTATCTTGAGGTTGTCGGACGTAAGGTTGTTCCACGATTTGAGCTGTTTAACGCCGACATGATATTTCTTTGCGATGCCGCTCAATGTCTCGCCTTTTTTGACAACATGAACGCTTCTGTCGGAGATTTGTCTCATCTGTTCCTGCAGTTTCTCTCTGTCAATGCCGCTCTTTGTCTTGAAAGAATACAATTCTTTTTCCTTGTCAATATAACTATCGACGTATTTTTCAGGAATATGTAGTACGAGAGGTTTTTTATCCGTTGCCGGAATTATGGATTTTGTGTATTGAGGGTTAAAGAATCTGATATCTTCCATCGGGACACCCAACATCTCGTTAAGTTGTTCAAAATGAAGGACGTCGTGAACCATAACGGTATCGACACCTGTCTTTATGATGCCCGGGTCGAGCGGACAGATGTTATGCTCGGCAGGATAATTCATCACATAATTCACTGCTATGAAAGCGGGGACATAGCCACGTGTCTCACGAGGCAGATAAGGCCATATCGCCCAATAATTTTTGATGCCTCCTGCCCTTCTGATAGCTTTTTTCACATTGCCCGCACCCGAATTGTACGCCGCAAGCGCAAGAAACCAATCGTCGAACATGGTGTAGAGATCATTGAGATGCTGACATGCCGCCTCCGTTGACTTCAGCGGGTCATAACGATCATCGACAAGCGTGGTGACATTGAGTTTATACGCTTTCCCTGTCGCATACATAAACTGCCAGAGACCTTTCGCACCCGCCCACGAACCGGCACGCGGGTTGAGCGCCGACTCCACAACAGCTAAATATTTCAACTCAAGAGGCATATTGTACTTGTCGAGAGTCTGCTCGAACAAAGGAAAATAAACATCTGCCAAGCCGAGAATACGCTCGGTCTTGTCACGTTTTTGAACCGCATATACATCAATAAACGACTTCACGTGCTTGTTGTAAACCAACTCTATGGTGGTATTTCTGTTCAATTCTTCTATACGCTGCGCATAAACACTGTCGGGGTAAACTGGAATATATCCAGGAGGATAGTTGCAGATATTGACCAAACTGTTGTCAAAATATGGTATTACTTTAAGAGTATCAATCATTTCCAACATATCCGCCGACTCATCAACGATACCTTTTCCGGAATTTTCGTCATCGAACATTTTTTGAATCCGCTCTTGTATGCTATCGGGAAGATTATGATTTACCGAATCGAGTTCAATGGAGTCGTCGAGAATAGACATGTCAATGGAGTCGTTCACAAGACGCTGATTAGAGGCTATCGTGTCGCCAACTTGAGTTAATGTCAAGAAAATCAATAATATACAATTCATTTTCAATAAAATTTACAATGCAAAATTACAAAAAAATCAATAAAAATAACGCATATATCAAACAAATAAGTATCTTTGCGGACTAAAATTTTTAATATGAAGAAAGTATTGTTTAGCATCGTTGCTTTTGTTTTATTCTTAAGCATCAGGGTAAACGCGCAGGAGCAGACCACTCCGGATTGGAAGAGATGGCATTATCTCTCTGAAGAAGAAATGCACACGCCTGTAAGGGCTGTCAATTTTGTCGAGACCGACCCGCCGACTGGAGAGCCTCGTTTTGTCGCAGAATTTGAGCCTATGCAAGGTGTCATGATTCGTTACCCTCTCGGAATCCCGGAAAGTTTAGTCGTTCAGTTGGCAAACAACTGTCATGTTTACTGCATTGTGTCAACATCATATCAAGGCAATGCGCAGAACTCGTTTCAGAATGCAGGTGTCAACATGGACAATGTAACATTTGTGAACGCTCAATCAGATTCATACTGGGTTCGCGACTATGGCCCATGGTACATTTTTGAGGGCCGCAACCCGGCTATCGTTGACAACATATACAATCGTCCTCGTCCTAACGACGACAACATGTCGGGAGTGTTCGCCAACTTCTGGAACATTCCGATGTACGGCATGAACCTCGTGCACACCGGCGGCAACATGATGGAAGACGGTCGCGGTCATGGTGTCAGCGACAACCTTGTATTTCAGGAAAACAACAACAACGAGACCAACGTCCGCAACAAGATGCGCGACTACCTCGGCATCGACCCTTATCATGTGACTATTGACCCACAGGGCGACTATATCGCACACGTCGATTGCTGGGGCAAATATCTCGCTCCTGACAAGATTTTGATTGCGCAACTGCCGCAAAGCAACCCACACTACGCCGACTATGAGGCTGTCGCCGAGTATTTTGCTACAACAAACTGCTGCTGGGGCTATCCTTACCGCGTTTACCGTGTGCAGGAACCAGGCGGATACACACTCGCTCCTTATACCAACAGTTTGATTCTCAACAAGTCGGTTTATGTGCCATTGGGCGACAACACCACATACAATCAACAGGCTATCGCAATTTACCAAGAAGCAATGCCGGGTTATGAAATCGTTGGCGTAACAAACAACGACTACTATATCAGCTGGGAGAACACCGACGCTCTTCACTGCCGCACCCGTGGCGTGATGGACTTCGGCATGCTCTTCGTTGACCACAGAGACGTTATTTTCGGCACACAGACTTGGCAGGATTCAATTGCCATCACAAGCAAGTTCATCGCCTACAGCGGTCAGGATTTGAAACAAGACTCTCTCCTTGTTTATTATAGCATAGACGGCGGAGAATACCAGGTGGCGCACATGACCGCCACAGGCAACGCCGACGAGTATGTCGGTTACATCAAAGGTTATCAGGGAGAGTCGGAAATCAACTATTACGTTTTCGGCGCAGACGAGTCAGGACGCCGCTACACACAGCCTGTGTTTGCCGAGCTCGACCCACACCATTTCACCATGGAGGAGCATAGTTCCGTAACACCAACAATCAGTGTTAATGAAATTGTTTTTGACGAGATAAGCACAGTAACATTCACCATCACAAACAACACTGCCAATCCATTTACTATCAATAGCATAGCAGCAGCCGACGACAATCTTGTCGTTGTGGATTATTCATACGCTGGCACTCTTCCGGCAACACTTGCCGTCGGCGAAAGTTGGGAAGTCAGAGTTTATCCGTTATTACATGTAAAAGGTTATTATGAGACCGAGATTGAAATCGTTACCGACATTGCCACGCAAACAATTCCTGTAAAAATCAACGAGTCAATCTATACCGGAGTGGGCGAAAACAATGTCGCAAAAATCGAGGTCTATCCAAATCCAATGAACAAGACTCTGCATATTGACGGTGACGTTCAGTATGTGACAATCTTCAACGCTGTCGGACAGCAGGTGCTGTTTGTTGAAAACAAAAACGAAATTGACGTCGAGTCGTTGAGCGAGGGCTTGTACTTCGTGAAAATCAGCGACAATTCAGGCAATAGCGTTGTCAAGAAGATAGTTAAAAGTCTTTAGTCTCGGTCTTTAGTATTTAGTCTTTAGTCTTTGGATTATTAGATTTGGCAAAAATTGCCGAAATACCATGTCCAAGGACTAAAGACTAATTTTTTTAAAAAAAATCACAAAAATGTTTTGTTTTTAATTTTTTTTTGTATTTTTGCAGCGCAATTGAGGTCGGGTTCTACTAACGGTTAGGTAACGACACTCTCACTGTCGAAATAAGGGTTCGATTCCCTTACCCGATACCAAGAAACACCCTGTAAGTTATTGATTTACAGGGTGTTTTGTTTTGTCGGGTTACAAATATCAAAAAACAAAGATTCCTTTTCGTGCGTATTCCGCAAGAAATTATTATAAAGATTTGAAAGTAAATCCTCTTTGTGTATAGTATTCCAACACTCTCGGCAACGCTGAAATCATATTGTTGTAGGCCTTGACGCTGTCGTGGAAAGCCACAATCGCACCGTCGCCGGCGTTTTTTATGACGTTCTGATAGACGTCTTCTGGCGAAAGGGCGTGGTCCCAATCGTAGGCAATCACAGTCCATGCCACTATCTGCAGGGACGCGGAATGCAACGCCATTAGCTTTTTTAATTGGGAACGTTTTATCTTGCCATGGGGCGGACGAAACAAGTTGCTGCGAATCAACTCATTCGCATCAAGGCATGATTTAACATAAGTGTCAACTCCGCTTTTCCAACCGTTTTCATGATTAAAGGTATGACAACCGACAGAATGTCCTTCTTTCTTGATTAATTCAAATGTTTCAGGAAATTGTTTCACGTTGTTGCCGATACAAAAAAACGTCGCCTTGGCGTTATAACTTCTCAAAAGTTCAAGCACTTTAGGCGTTATCAGCAGATGCGGCCCGTCATCGAAGGTGAGATAGACAGTCTTCTCCCCTGTCTCCGGCATCCGCCAAAGCAGCGAAGGATAAAACATCCTGAAAAATCCCGACGGTTTAATCAATCTCATGATGCAAAAATAGCAAAAAGAATGGAGTGAAGAATGTTAAAAACCAAGTTTTTTATTATTTATTTTTTTTATCAAAAAATATGTTTAATTTTGCAATCTATTTTGGTTGATTAGTGATAATTTCACTTTTCACTGTTAACACTACAAATTATGAAGAAACTTATATTAGTTCGCCACGGCGAAAGTGAATGGAACAAGCTCAACCTCTTCACAGGTTGGACAAATGTCGATTTATCAGAAAAAGGCATTCAGGAGGCCATCGACGCGGGAAAAGCCCTCAAAGAAGGCGGTTATAAACCCGAGATTTGCTTCACTTCATATTTGAAAAGAGCTATCAAGACGTTGAACAACATCCTCGACATGATGGACATGGACTGGTTGCCGGTGTACAAGACATGGCGTCTCAACGAGAAGAGCTATGGCAAGTTGCAAGGACTCAACAAGGTTGAGATGGCCAAGAAATACGGTGAAGAACAAGTGTTAAGATGGAGGCGTTGTTTCGATGTGCAGCCTCCGGCACTCGCCATGGACGACCCGAACAGTCCTCGCCAGGACCTGCGCTACGCTGAAATGACCGACGAACAGATTCCGCTCACAGAATCGTTGAAAGATACTATCGCACGTCTCATGCCTTATTATAAAGAAGTGATTCTCAAAGCTTTTGATAGTCACAACGAAGTAATGGTGGTGGCGCACGGCAACAGTCTCCGCGGCATCGTGAAAGAACTGAAAGGCATGGGGGAAGACGAAATCATCAAATTCAACATCCCGACAGCGATACCTTACGTCTTCGAGTTTGACGACAACATGAAGCTGTTGAAAGACTTCTTCCTCGGCGACCCTGAAGAAATTGCCAAAAAGATGCAAAGTGTCGCCAACCAAGGCAAAGCGAAATAAATCTTGGGCAAACTCCAATGTTCGTTGACATCCATACTCATGTTGACAATCAATCTGTTATAAAGATTGTTGATGAGCATGGTGAGAAGATTCTCACGACTTGGGGAATACATCCGTGGGAAGTTGAAGGCCTTACAGAGCGTCATTTCGAACGAAACGAACAGGGGTCGGGAAATCTACTCCTTTCAGATGCAGTGGATTTTTCCATTCCGCTCCTCGACAGTCGAAATGACGCTTTTTTTGCAATTGGCGAAGTCGGACTCGACAAAATCCATAAAGAAACATTCGGAAAACAAATCGAAGTGTTTGGCGAAATGGTAAGATTATCAGAGACTTACCGCAAGCCGATGATAATTCATTGCGTGAGGGCGTATTCTGAAATCATCGAAATAAGAAAAAAGACAAAAGCCACCATGTCTTGGGTGATTCACGGGTTCAACAGTTCGGTGGAGACCATGCTGCAGTTGCTGAAACACGACATATATATTTCATTGGGCGAGGTCTTGTATCGTGATGAAAATCAAGCTATTAAAATTTTGAAACACCTTCCATTGGACAGGCTGTTTTTAGAGACCGACGTTTCGGGAAGGGACATCAAAGACGTTTATGCAAGGGCGGCGGAATCGACGGGGCGCGGCATTGATTTTTTGCGCAAACAGATTTTTGAGAATTATGGAAGACTGGAAACAACGCACTAATATATTAATAGGTGAAGAAGGCATTGAGCGTTTAGCCGGGGCGCACGTTTTAGTCGTCGGGCTTGGCGGCGTGGGAGCGTATGCGGCGGAACAACTTGCGCGTGCAGGCATCGGAGAGATGACTATCGTTGACAGCGACACCGTGAGTGTCACCAACAAAAACCGTCAGCTGTTGGCGTTAGACAGCACCATAGGGAAGCTCAAAACAGAGGTGATGGCCGAGCGCATCCGCGACATCAACCCCGACATCAAGATTCATGCTCTTCCACAATATCTTAAAGATCAATCGATTATCGACTTGATGGCACAAAAGTTCGACTTCGTTGTCGATGCCATCGACACCATGGCTCCTAAAGTGTTTCTGCTTTATTACGCAATCCAAAACCATCAAAATATCGTGAGTTGCATGGGAGCCGGCGGCAAGTTCGACCCCACAAAAATAGAGATATGCGACATTGCAAAGTCTTACAACTGCCGATTGGCTTTCTATATCCGCAAACGCCTGCACCGACTGGGTATCCGTGAAGGCATCACGGTGGTGTTCTCACCCGAGAAAGTGGCTGACGACGCCTTCATAGTGGAAGACGAACAACAACAAAACAAAATAGCCACTGTGGGAACCATCTCTTACATGCCGGCGGTGTTCGGCTGCTTCTGCGCGTCACACGTCATCAACCAGCTACTAAAAACACAAAATCGTGTCTCCTCTTAACTTCTTTTTCTATATTTCCAATGTAATGGGTTCGTCTCGGGATAGTATCAAGCATTTTCTGGGCTTCGTCGTATTCTCCCATCTCGCGATATAACTCTATGATTTCCAATATCGAAGCCTCGTAATCTTCATCATCGGGAGTGTAACGCCCCTTCAGAAGTATCAGCAAAGCCTTCATATTGGCCACATAATCGTCATGATATTTTCTAAAAAGCAGACGGCCTTTCAACTGCTTGATACGGTTCTTGCGCCACACGTTGAAACTCATCTTCCCTGTAAAGAGAAAACGAAAATGCATCTGATAGTTATTTCGTACTAAATCATTGTACGCCCACCACATCATACGACGAATGTAAAGTTCCTTATCTCTATCATTATCAATGGCTTCCAGACATCGTTTATAATGATTCACAAGAGAGATACGACCTTCCACGCTATTGAAATGTATTCCGAAGAAACGCCAATGATTCCAACTATAATAAGGCACTCCGGGTTTGTTATAGGTCACAGCCGGCTCTTTGTACTCATTAATCCAGAACCAATGGCTGCACGACGGGCATGCTATTATCTTTTGAGGCTCGGTTATGTAATTGTTGTTCAACGTTTTACCGTCAGAATACAATATTGATTTATTTATCATCTCCGGCCTCACGACATGACCTTCGAGCCATGCGCCACATCGAGGACATTGGATATAAAGGGTATCGTATTTTATCATAACGTTGATTTTTAATTACTTACGACCGAAATCTGCAGGTATTTCACCCCAAATTTCTGTTCTCCATTTGTAAACCGGCACTCTGAAAGTGTTGTTGTGAAGCCATTTCTCGGCTCGCGCTATCACCTCGAAGAGATACTTGTTCTTTTCATTTTGGACGAGTTTCGTTTTACAAAGCCCCTGGCGCACCCATTTCTGAGCGTTCAGCGAGTCGGAATAGATCGGTATGTCGAGACGGTTTTTCTGTTGCCAGGCGAGGCAGTGTACGATGGCGAGAAACTCGCCTATGTTATTTGTGCCGTTTTCGAACACCGGGCTTTTAAACAATTCCGTGCCTGATGCGACGTACACGCCTCTGTATTCCATTTTTCCCGGATTGCCGGAGCACGCCGCATCGACTGCTATTGCATTAGGTTCGGGTCTCGGCGCGCCCTCGGGCAATGATTGCCACGTCTCGGTGGACAATTTCAACGCTCCCCGAGACGGATTAGCACCCGTCTCCACAGACGGCCCCGATTTAAACGCCGATTCGGCGGATTCTCTGGTGGGAAATCCTTTGAACTTCGCACCAGGGAACCCCTCGACCTGCCGACAGCATTCCGCCCATGAGGCGAAAACACCGACTTGCCGACCGCACCAAACCGTATAAAAATTATTTTTCGCCATATATAAGAGATGCGGCAATCGCCTCTCCATATATTGTTAATTATTATCTGCGTACCGCCAACAACAATTCCAACATCTTCATTGCTGAATCCGACACGATGGTACCGGGTCCGAAGATTGCGACTGCGCCGGCGTCATACAAGAACTGATAATCCTGATGAGGGATAACGCCACCCACTGTCACCATGATATCCGGGCGACCGAGTTTGGCGAGATCTTCTATGACCTGCGGCACAAGAGTCTTGTGACCTGCCGCCAACGACGACACTCCCACGATGTGGACATCGTTTTCCACAGCCTGACGCGCTGTCTCTGCCGGTGTCTGGAACAGCGGCCCCATATCCACGTCGAAGCCTATGTCGGCGTAACCTGTGGCGACAACCTTGGCACCACGGTCGTGACCATCTTGACCCATCTTCGCAATCATGATGCGAGGACGACGACCTTCTATTTTAGCGAACTCATCAGCCATTGCCTGTGCCTTGACGAATTTGTCATTACCCTTTGCTTCCATAGAATAAACTCCTGATATTGAACGAATTACAGCTTTATAACGACCAACGACCTTTTCGCAAGCCATTGAAATCTCACCTAATGTGGCGCGGCATTTCGCTGCTTCCACCGCAAGAGCGAGAAGGTTGCCCTTGCCTGTCTTGACAGACTCTGTGATAGCATCAAGGCAGCGCTGCACATCAGCTTCGTTTCTGTTGGCTTTCAACTCTTTCAGACGACGAATCTGCGACTCGCGCACTGCGGTGTTGTCAACTTCAAGAGTATCAATGCTATCCTCATGCTCAAGACGATATTTGTTGATACCGACGATAGTCTCTGAACCGGCATCGATTCTCGCCTGCTTACGAGCCGCGGCCTCTTCGATACGCATCTTCGGAAGACCCGTCTCGATAGCCTTTGCCATGCCGCCCATCTCTTCGACTTCCATGATGTGAGCCCAGGCGCGCTCGGCAATCTCCTTGGTCAGCGATTCAACATAATATGAACCTGCCCACGGGTCAACGACACGGCAGACATTGGTCTCTTCCTGGATATAAATCTGCGTGTTACGCGCAATACGCGCCGAGAAGTCGGTAGGAAGCGCGATAGCCTCGTCCAAAGCGTTGGTGTGCAACGACTGTGTGTGACCCAAAGCCGCTCCCATAGCCTCGATGCAGGTGCGAGCCACATTGTTGAACGGATCTTGCTCCGTCAACGACCAGCCTGATGTCTGGGTGTGAGTACGCAACGCCAACGACTTGTCGCTCTTCGGATTGAAGGTCTTCACAATCTTGGCCCACAGCATACGAGCCGCGCGCATCTTCGCAATCTCCATGAAATGGTTCATTCCGGAGCACCAGAAGAACGACAGACGCGGAGCGAAAGCGTCGATGTCCAAGCCCGACTTCACGCCGGTGCGGAGATAATCCCAGCCGTCGGCGAGAGTGTAAGCCAACTCTATGTCGCAAGTAGCGCCCGCCTCTTGCATGTGGTAGCCGGAAATTGAAATGCTGTTGAACTTCGGCATATTCTGCGAGGTGAACGCGAAGATGTCGGCGATGATTCGCATCGAGAACTCCGGAGGATAGATATATGTGTTGCGCACCATGAATTCTTTCAAGATATCGTTCTGGATAGTGCCTTGAAGCTCTTCGTATTTTGCGCCTTGCTCCAAAGCGGCGACGATGTAAAATGCCAAAATCGGCAACACCGCACCGTTCATTGTCATTGAAACAGACATCTTGTTCAAAGGAATCTGGTCGAACAAGACTTTCATGTCTTCAACAGAACAGATACTCACGCCTGCCTTGCCGACATCGCCCATAACACGCTCATGGTCAGCGTCATAGCCACGGTGAGTAGCGAGGTCGAAAGCCACCGACAGACCCTTCTGGCCAGCGGCGATGTTACGGCGGTAAAAGGCGTTTGACTCTTCAGCCGTCGAGAAACCTGCATACTGACGGACGGTCCAGGGACGCATCACATACATAGTGGAATAAGGTCCGCGAAGATATGGGGCGATACCCGCCGCATAGTTGAGATGCTCCATGTTTTCAAGGTCTTCGGCAGTATAAGCCGGCTTCACGTTGATATGCTCAACAGTTTCCCAGTCAGGTTTGTAATCAGCCTTGATTTGTGACTTAGGTATAGCGTTGATGTTGATATTTTTGAAATCTGGTTTCATTGCTTGCTCCTTTCTTATTTTGTTATACCTAATTTCTGCTGGAAACTCTGCAAAGTTTCGAGCACGTTGCTCTTCACATGGATAAAGTATTCGAGGCCTGCCTCTTTGAGGATGTCGGCGGTGCCTTCGGGGTTACCTGCGAGCACCACAATGGTGTCGTTTTTCAGAGCCTCGAAAATCCGGAGGGCGTTGCCTTCACCGTATTCCTCGTCAGATGAGCAGATGACCAATATTTCAGGTTTCACCTGACGTGCGGCGGCGATGCCTTCTTCCAATGTCTTGAAACCGGGGTTGTCGATGACTTCGAAGCCCGCGCATGCGAAGAAGTTCGATGCGAAGTTGGCACGAGCCTTACGCATGGCGAGGTTGCCGTATGTGAACATCCATGCCGCAGGACGCTTGTGGTTCTTGGCGTAAACGTCTGTTGCATAACGCATTGTCTCAAACTGTTGAGCCACGCGGAAGGTGTCGATGGTATCGATTTCAGCGTTAGCCTCGCGTTTGCAGTCGGCTTTGAACACCCACTCCGCAGGGTCGAACTTCATCGTCTCGGTGAAGTTCGGGAACTGGTTGGTTCCAAGTATTGTCTCGCGGCGCGTGGCGACGTTGCTGAAACGCTTCGCCGCGCTGTCCTTCACGATATTTTGGATTGTACCCTTGCGCACCGAGGCGAGGTAGCCGCCCTCTTCTTGAATCTGAAGGAAGACGCCCCATGCCGCCGCAGCAATGGACTCCGTGAGATTTTCGATGTAATACGAACCCGCCGCAGGGTCTGCAACCTTGTCGAAATGCGACTCCTCTTTGAGGATGAGCTGCTGATTGCGCGAGATACGGTCTGAAAACTCCGATGCTTCTTCGTATGTGGCGTCGAATGGCGTCACACAGAATGAGTCGATACCGCCAAGGATAGCCGACATAGTGCCGGTGGTTGTACGCAACATATTGACGTATGGGTCGTACAAACTCATGTTAATCAAAGCATTGAAAGCATGAATACGAATCTTGCAGTTCTCTTCTTTCGCACCGTAAGCCTTGAGGATTTCCGCCCAAAGCATACGGTAGGCGCGCATCTTCGCCATCTCCATGAAATAAGTCTGCCCGACAGCCACGTTGAAACGCATCTTCGGCGCTATCTCATCGATAGTGAGACCTTTTACGAGCAACTGCTCTATATATTCCACACCCTCCGCGAGGGCGATACCCATTTCTTGAGCTATGGTAGCGCCGGCGTTGGTGAACACATGGGCGTTGACACCTATGGTCTGCACGCCCGGAATCTCGGCTTTGGCAAGGATTGCCGCGAGCTCCATGTCGGTGTTCTCGGTGATGAACCATGTGCCGCGACGAATGTAACGTGTCAACGGGTCGTAGTTCAGCGAGCCGCGGATGCCAGGCACCTTCGACATCATCTCAAGTAACGGCAAATGGTACTTGTTGTTGTAAAAGTTAATCTCGACAGCCTCGGCAACTATGCCGTTCAGAAGACCCGATATCTCGACAGCGTCGTATGGCTTGTCGTATTCGAGACGGAACGAGAGAGCGGTGGCACCACGGTTGAGGGCGTCGAGAGCCTTTTTGTTTGCCTCGTGGTAGTCGTTAACCACGATGTCTTCGCAAACGAGCCAGTCGTTGCCTTGTTTTTTGTTGCCGCGGATATAAGGAAACTCGCCCGGCTTGGTGTCGAGCCATGGTATATCCTTCAGGTTTTCCGCGCGATAATACGGCCTCACCTGGAAACCTTCGGCTGTTTTCCAGATAAGTTTCTTGTTGTAATCGGCCCCTTTGAGGTCTTTTTCGATGACAGCTTCCCACTGCTCGGTGGTCACTGGAGGAAACTCCTCAAAAAGTTTCTTGTGGTTACTCATGATATTTAAAATTTTTCTAAAATTTTTGCAAAGATACGAACAAATGTTGAAAGAGAAAAGAGAAAAATCAAAAGATTTTTCCAATACCGCCAGCAACCGCTACTTAACGATTTTACTACGACTGCGTCAAGGGTATCAAACAACATCGTTGATGGCATTGTCGGAGTTAATGGCTCTCAAGCCTTTAATGATACCTTCAAAGTAAATCAAGGCTCTTTCGCTAATATCTGGAGTTGTCTCGTCATAAACCTTTGATTACAAATTAGTTGTCTCGAATTGTTAAAATTTATTAACATTTCAGCAATGTTTTTGCATTTTATAACACCATGACTGTCAATGTTTTAAGCCATAATTTTAAACTTAGTCGTTTTTCGTACGACTAATTCGACGAAGGTGTTGTAATTTTGCGGCAGCGTTAAGGGGGTAAGGCGTTAAGGGCGTTAAGGCATTAAGGGCGTTAAGGCATTAAGGGCGTTAAGGGCATTAAGGCGTTAGGGGCGTTAAGGCGTTAGGGGCGTTAAGGCGTTAAGGGCGTTAAGGCGTTAAGGGCGTTAGGGGCGTTAAGGCATTAAGGGCATTAAGGGCATTAGGGGCATTAAGGGTAAACAGCATTGATTATGAAGACTACAATGGAATATGGTGATTATAAAGATTTATTGGTTTATAAGAAAGCACATGTAATATATGAGGTTACATACTTTTTCTGTGAGAAGTTTCTACAAAAAGGCGACAGGACAAAAGATCAAATGATTCAAGCGGCAAGAAGTGGAAAGCAAAACATCGTCGAAGGATGCGCTTCCGGTGTGGTATCTCTCAAAAACAAGATTTTTTTGATAAATGTAGCTAAAGCCAGCCTTAAAGAATTACTTGAAGATTATGAAGATTATTTGGTTGTTCGCAATTACAGAAAATGGGAAGACGGCTCTGTTGAAAAGGAAGCGACAAGAACCTTGGCAAGTAATCCGGAAAACGACAAAAACATCGTACTTACGGCCAAGAGCCGTTCGCCGGATGTGATAGCAAATATGATGATAGTATTGCTGAATCAGACTGATTATCTGCTTTTTAGATTTCTGAACAAACTAAATGAAGCAGCGGTAAGGCGGTAGGGGCGGTAAGGCATTAAGGGCGTTAAGGGCATTAAGGGCGTTAAGGCGTTAAGGGCGTTAAGGGCGTTAAGGGCATTAAGGCGTTAAGGCGTTAAGGGCATTAAGGGCGTTAAGGGCGTTAAGGGCGTTAAATTTTTTGAGGATTTTTTTGCATCTATTGAAAAAATGACTATCTTTGCGAGTTGACTTGCTATTTGATGCAAATATAGAATATTAACATGTATAAACAAATAACAACAAAAAAAGAAACGACATGAAAAGAAAATTTACTTTACTACTTGCAGCGTTTGCGCTGCTGACAATGATTACCCCCCCCCTATGGGTGATGGGACAGACGAGAGCAGAAGCAGTTTATTCGACTTGCTTGTTCGGACCGGATTATAATCAACAGTCAGTGGGCAGTTATACTACCACATGGACTACCACAAATGATGGTTTTTCCTGGACTATAGTTAATGGTAACAACAATAACAATATGTGGAATTATGTAAAATTTGGCCGCAAAAACAACGCATCTGTTGGTGAGATAAAAACAGAAACAGCTTACGATGTCGCAATTACTAAAATTGACTTGACTATTGACGCTATTACTGCCACCAGTATCAATTCCATCAAGTTATATACAAGTTCTGATAGCACCAACTGGGTTGAAGCCGGTTCATTTAACAATGCCACGGGCAAACAAACTGTAGAATTGGCAAATCCAGCCACAAACTTGTATTATAAAATAGAGTTTGATTGTAAATCTGGCAGTAAGAACGGTTTGATTTCTGTGTCAAAAGTAGAGTACTACCATAATGAAGGCGCCGGCGACACCCCATCAATTTCAGCTCCTGATGTTTCTATTGAATACAATGCCACTGCAGGTTCAATTGGTTACACCATTAACAACGCGGTAAATGGTGGCACATTGACTGCTTCAACCGAAAGCGATTGGCTCATACCTGGTACTGTTAACGAGACGTCTGTGCCTTTCACTTGCTCACAGAACGAAGCCGCGGCGGCACGCACGGCCACGGTAACTCTCACATACACCAACACAGAAAGAGGAACCGTCACTAAAAATGTCGCTGTTACACAAGCTGGAAATCCGAATGTGGTTAACAACATTTCCGATATAAACACAACAGGAACATACGCAGTGCAAGGCACAATTGTTGCAATGAATAGCCGTGGCTTTGTTGTTGGCGACGGCACAGGCTATGCATACTATTACTATGGCGACAACTTCTCCACAACTTATACAGAGAATAGCATTGTAAAGATTTCCGGCCAAGTAACCACCTACAACAACGTTTACCAATTCCCAAAAGAAGCCACATTAGAAGAAGCCAGCAGCTCCAATTACAACAACACTCCTGCCATTCAGGTTCTTGATGCCTCTGCAATTGGCAACTATAGCACAGGCAACCATCTTAGCGACTATGTGCAGATTGAGGGGAAATTGGTTAAGAGCGGCACCTATTACAATATTAAGGTTGACGGACTCTCAACAGATGCGAGCATTTCTTTCCCGACAAGCGAACAAACCAAAACAATGACTGGATTAATAGACAAACAAGTTATCGTAAAAGGTTATTTTGCCGGTGTTTCCAGCAGCCATTTCAATGTCATTCTTAGAAGTATTGAAGAAAAGACGACAACGGACCCATCTATTACTGTTGATCCCGCTACAGTTGACGCACCATCTGAAGCCACAAACGGAACACTTACCGTAACTCACGCGAACATCACCACTTTTGCACCAACTGTTTATTTCTGCAATGCAGAAGGAGCAAGCACAACATACGATTGGATTTCTGCCTCTATCAATACAGAAGGCAATGTGGAGTACAACGTGACAGCCAACAACAACGAGGCTCGCACCGCTTACTTAAAGGTAACTGCCAAGGACAATGACAACAACGATGTTTATTCCAACCTTGTCACTATCAACCAGGCTAAATTCACTGTTGACTACGCGACATTACCGTTTTATTTTAACGGTGGCAAGGCTGACATCGAAAACACTGATGGTTTAACACAAATATATCTTGGTGCGGATTATAATAACTATGCTACCACCAAGCTAAAATTCGAAAAGAAAAGCAACACTGAACATAGTACACTTACATTGAAACTAAATGCAGCCCCTGTATCTATTTCATACGATATTATCGGTAATACTTTCTCCGGGAGCACTTTCAAGGTTCAGGTTTCAGCAAACGGTTCTGATTACACTGATTTAAAAGAATATACCGAACTGCAACAAAAAACTCAAACGGTTACACTTGTCAACGATAATACCGATGTAAGATATATTCGATGGATTTACTACAAAAACAAAGGAAACGTCGGTTTGGGAAACATCCATGTCACTGACAATTACGACACTTATGGCGAGGTGACATTCGATGATGCCCTTGCACTCACTGCCTCATCCAAGTTGATTGTCCACAAAGGTTCAGTAGTGACAGTGAACGGCACCCTTGCCAACACCGACCCTGCCAACCTCGTCATCGAAGACGGCGGTCAGCTCATTTTCAACAGCGACAACGTCCAGGCCACGGTGAAGAAATCAACGGCACATGCCGGAGCAAAAGAGGCCGCCGCCGACTGGTACACCATCGCTTCTCCTTTGGCGGCGAATGTAGTGGCAACAAACGTTACAAATCTCGTAGGCACTTCCGGATATGACTTCTACCGCTATAATGAAAAAGACGTTTTATGGGAAAATTACAAAAACTCAGGACACTCTTCTGATTTCACCGGGTTTGAAAATGGTCGCGGTTACTTGTACTGGAACGCAAATGGCGAGGAGCTTGCATTCATCGGCGAATTAAGAAACGCCGACGTGTCATACTCTCTCAAAGCCGAGAGTTCCGGCAATCTTAAAGGCTTCAATCTTATCGGCAACCCGTTCTCGCAAAATATCACCATGAGAAATATCACAGGTGCCGAGTTGTCAGGCGGTTACGTACTTACACAAGCCGGCAATTGGAAATCATCTGTCGAGTCAGAAATAGCTCCTTGCCAAGGATTCCTGGTTCAGGTAAGCGAAAACAAGGAGATCACCATAGGCAAAAACGCCGCTGGATCACGCAGCAACCGCGATTATGTCGCATTCACAGCATCTAACAACCAATACGAAGATGTTACATACGCTCTGTTTGAGGAAAGTGCCGGCTTGAACAAAATCAGCCATCGCAACAACAATATCCCGATGATTTACATCTCACAAAACGGTCAGGACTACGCCATCGCCTCGATGAGCGACGACACCGAGATGTTCTGCCTCAACTTCAAGGCCATGACAATGGGTTATTACACCTTGAGCTACGAGGCTAAAGGCAAATACAACTATCTCCACGTCCTCGACCGCCGCACAGGGAAAGATATCGACATGCTCCTCGACGGAGAATACAGATTCATCGCATCACCAAGCGACAGCGAAGCCCGTTTCATCGTGAAACTCAAGTACAACGCTGACGACACTTCTGTTGAAAGCGACATCATCGCCCACCAAGACGGCAACGACATCGTCGTCAACGGCGAAGGTGAACTCCAAATATTCGACGTGATGGGACGTATGATAGCGACACAGCAAATCAACGGTGTTCAAACAATAAACGTCTCCTCAACTGGTATTTACATCTTCAAATTGAATGAAAAGACACAGAAGATTGTCGTAAGATAATATTAATAACCGTCATTTCGGTCTTGTCGAGAAATCCTCTTGTTCGGAGGACATTCTAAAAAGAGGGTTTCCGCACTTCGGTCGAGATGACAAAAAAGAAAGGAAAATAAAATGAAAAAGATATTATTAGCAACAGCATTGGTTATTATGATGAGTTTCGGAGCGAAAGCCCAGGTTAGACCGACAGACGCGTTCTTCAACGATTGGGGAAGTAGTGACATTTTACGCACCACCGTGTTCCCTTCCCTTCCAGGCTCGCATGGTTGGACTGGAGACGCACCGGCCCCTCTCGGCAGCGGCCTGATAGTGCTCACGGCGATAGGCGGCGTTTACGCTGTGGCAAGACGCAAGAAGAAGTAAAATCTCAACGGCTTGAAAGCGGCGACCTTTAAGGCGTTGGCGCGACATCAGGCGCCAACGCCTCCGAGGTCGCCGCTTGTTTTAAAAAATAGATACACTAAAACCAACTGCACAAATCTATTATTTGTTATTTTTGCAAATCGAAAAATTAGATATATGA
>UQNO01000011.1 GCA_900542475.1 uncultured Bacteroidota bacterium | reverse complement strand
ATTTTCTCTTCCATTTTTAATTAAACTTTGTCGTTCTACTTTTTATTGTAGCCTGACACAGTTTAATTTACACTCTCATGCTTTTCTTATGTAATGCATTAGATGATTGATTTTTTATTCTTCTTCGACTAAAAACAGCGCAATCTGTTTTATTCCTTGGGCTCCGATAACTAAATGGTTGTCTATTTCGGTGCTCTTGCTCGGGCCGCTGATGATGACGGTCTCTGCGGGTCTTTGTTTTTTATATTTCTCTTTCAAGAGTTTTATCGCGTCTTTCATGCTTGCCACAATCTGGTTTGGAGTGGCGAATATCAACAAGGTGTCGGCATTTGAATACGCCTCCCTCGACCCCGCGCATGCGTCTGTCACTGCCACGCTCCCTGTCTGCGCTATCAAGCACTCGCAGTCAACAATGCTCACGGTCTTTTTGCGGTTGACACCGTAGTCGCTGCACAACTCGATGCCGCTGCCCCGGAACAACGCCTCTATCCTCGCACTGGTGCTGCACAACGGCTCCCATCGGTTCTCGACAATATACTGCTTCATCGCCTCGATGAAATCGTCCTTGCTTTCAAAATAAACGAAAATGCCACCATTGTCTTTGAAACGCTCCACGAAAGTGAAGTCAACACCGTCCTCCTCCTTGAACGGCGTCCAAGTCTCTGTTTGCATGTTTACATCGGAAAACATCTTCTCGTCCTTCGACATCAAAGCCTTGCGCACCTTCGCAAGAATCTGCTCCTTGTTGGTGCGCTCGCCGAGGTTTCCGAATGAGAATACTTTCATGTTTTACGCTATTGTGGTGTTGTCCGGAGAATATTGATTGTCGGAACCTTCGCTCTCTTCCGCCTTCTCTTCCTTGCGTCTCGAGAACGTCCTCTCCTCTTGTTTCCATGGACGCTCGCCGAAAATCGTCACGAGGTCGTCGGTGAAGATGACTTCCTTGTCGATGAGTTTCTCGGCAAGTTGTATGAGACCTCCTTTGTATTCATTCAAGATGCGCAACGCCTCTTGATAAGCTTTTTCTATGAGTTTGCTCACCTCGTCGTCAATCTTCTCGGCTGTCTTCTCGCTGAACGGCTTTGTAAACGCATAGTCTTGCTGCCCTGTCGAGTCATAGTAGCTCACGTTGCCGATAGTCTCGTCGAGGCCATAGTACATCACCATGGCGTGGGCTTGTTTCGACACTTTTTCGAGGTCGTTCAGCGCTCCGGTGGATATCTGTCCGAAGACAATTTGTTCCGCGGCGCGGCCGCCGAGTGTCGCTACCATCTCGTGAAACATCTGCTCTTTCGTGGTGATTTGCCTCTCGTCGGGCAGATACCAGGCCGCGCCGAGTGCCTTGCCTCTCGGGACGATGGTGACTTTCACCAAAGGGTGAGCGTGCTCCAGCATCCAACTCGTCGTGGCGTGTCCCGCCTCGTGGAATGCTATTACTTTCTTCTCGGACGGTGTTATCACGGAGTTTTTCTTCTCGAGACCTCCCACTATGCGGTCGATGGCGTCTAAAAAGTCTTGTTTGCCTATGTTCTCCTTGTTGCGGCGCGCGGCGATGAGGGCTGCCTCGTTGCACACATTGGCGATGTCGGCGCCGGAGAAACCCGGTGTCTGCTTCGCCAGGAACTCGTTGTCAACGTCGTCGCCTAACTTCAGCCCGCGCATGTGTACCGCGAAAATCTCGCGACGACCGTTCAAGTCGGGTAACTCGACATATATCTGACGGTCGAAGCGTCCGGCACGCATCAACGCCTTGTCGAGAATGTCGGCGCGGTTGGTGGCTGCCAACACTATGACACCCGAGTTGGTGCCGAAACCGTCCATCTCGGTGAGCAGCTGATTCAGAGTGCTCTCGCGCTCGTCGTTGCCGCCGCTCACTATGTTCTTGCCTCTCGCACGGCCGATGGCGTCAATCTCGTCGATGAAGATGATACACGGCGACTTCTCCTTCGCCTGCTTGAAAAGGTCGCGCACCCGCGACGCACCGACACCGACGAACATCTCCACAAAGTCGGAACCGGAAATGCTGAAAAACGGCACGTTGGCCTCGCCCGCCACCGATTTCGCTAACAATGTCTTGCCAGTGCCTGGAGGACCTACCAGCAAAACACCCTTCGGAATCTTGCCGCCTAAACGTGTGTATCTGCTGGGATTCCTGAGAAAGTCAACAATCTCCATCACCTCCTCCTTGGCCTCCTCAAGACCCGCCACGTCCTTGAACGTGGTCTTGTTGCCCTTCTCTTGGTCGTATAACTGTGCCTTCGACTTCCCGATGTTGAAAATCTGTCCGCCACCGCCCATGCCGGAACCACTGCTCATCCTGCGCATTATCAAAACCCAAAACGCTATTATCAATAACAACGGAAGCACCCAGCTGATAATATCTCCCATCCAGTTGTGACGCTCCACAGGAACAACCTCGATAGGGTTCTCAAGACCTTGCTGCGCCTCGTCCATCTTGGAATAAAGACGGTCTTCCGACACGTTGAGCGTGTAATTCGGCGACTTGCCGAAGACATTCCTCGTCTCGTTGGGGAAATATTTCCTCATGCCTTGCTCGTTGAGATAAATCTCCGCCGTCTTGCCGTTCACAAGCTCTATCTTGTCAACATCGCCCTCCTTAAGCATTCTGCTCAATTCAGACAATGTCGTTGTCTTCACCGAACCAGAGCTGTTGAAAAATATCGAACCCAGGAAAAACGCTATCAGTATTATGTAAATCCAATAAAATCCTATCTTTTTCCTGGGCTTGTTGTTGATGTTTTCTGCCATTGTCTAAATTTTTTAATCTTCATAAACGTGTTTCTCCGCATCGGCCCACAACTCCTCTAACTTGAAGAAATCGCGCTTCTCCGCGAGAAAAACATGAACCACTACGTCAACATAGTCCAACAAAATCCATTCCGCATTCTCAAAGCCCTCTTCGTGATAGATATGCACGCGAAGCTTGTTGCGGACATTGTCGATGACCTTTTCCGCAATGGCACTCACCTGTGTCTTCGATTGGGCGTGGCATATCACAAAATAATCTGTAACCGCAGAATGTAACTCCCTCATATCCAATGAGGTAACCTCTTGCGCCTTTGCCTCTAACATGGTCTCTACTATGGTTTTCAAGACCTCTTCCGTATTGTCGTTTTCGTGTCTGATTCGCATAAATTGAAAATTTTTGCAAAGATAATTAATAAATTCAAGATTTTAGTACCAACTTCAAGAAAAATTGTATATTTTTGTCTTTTCATTAGATAAATCTATATGTAACGAATGGCGATGAAAATTTTGCGTTTTGATGAAATAAATTCGACGAATGTTTTTTTGTATGACAAAATTTCCGAAAACAATGACATTTCGGACACTGTCGTTGTCGCCGCCCATCAGACTGCCGGACGTGGAATGGGTGAAAACCGCTGGGAGAGCGAGGCGGGAATGAACCTGCTGTTCAGCATCGCCCTGAATGTCAGTTTCCTCCAAGCCGAAAACCAGTTTAAAATCTCACAGGCGGTGTCGGTCGCAATAGTGGAGACGCTTCAAAATATTCTCCCGTCTGACAATTTTTATATAAAATGGCCTAATGATATTTATTTCGGCGACAACAAACTTGCCGGCATGTTGATTCAAAATACCGTCGAAGGCTGTGCAATGGGTATCTCTGTCGTTGGTATCGGCTTGAATGTCAACCAGATGGAATTTTCAAAGGATATCCCTAATCCAATATCGTTGAAGCAAATCTCCGGCAAGGACTTCGACCTCGACAAGGTGCTTGATATGTTGATAACCAACATAAAAAAAACCGTCGAAAGCCTTCGTTTTACTGATAGTCAAGAGGAAATCGACAGGAAATATACCGCGAAGTCGTACCGCTTCGGCCAATGGGCTGATTATTTTTATCAAAATCAAGTTAAAACAATGATTATCAAAGGTTTTGATAAATACGGACGCCTCCTTCTTCATGACAAGGAGGGAGCCGGAATAGTGTGTGATGTCAAAGAGTTGCGGTTCTTTCCGCCATCATGTCCACAAGGTTCTGAAGCGGACGTTTAGCCATCATAGCCATAAGGGGGTTGAGCTCGGCGTCGATTTCGTACATCACGCGGCAGTTGTTGCCCAATCCTGCTATCTTGATGTTTAAGACGAATTGGAAAGGTGTCTTTCCTGCCGGCACGAGTTGTACCAAGCTGTAAGTGATTCTTTGGCTTACGCGCAGGGCTATGCTGCCTATGCCTTGCACCGTGAACGAAAGGTTGTCTTCGTCGGCGTTCACGTTGACGACCTGTGGGGGCAGCAGCGCCGGAATGTTCCGCATGTCGCCCACAACGCCGAAAAACTCCTGCTCGCTCCTGCTGTTGTCTATATATTGTGACTGAATTAACATTTCAATATGAATTTCGGGATTTTTATGTCATGCGCAGACTATCTCGTTTGCGCATCAGACCATGCCTGCGGGCTTGTTCTCCATTCCATCAACGAGTGTATCTGCTCGTCGCTCACATAGTTTTCCTCGACGGCTTTTTGAATCAAAGCCTCGTAATTGCTGATGGTCACAAGGTCGCAGCCGGCTTTTCTGAAAGCCTCCGCCGCGGCGTCGAGCTGATAGGTGAATATCGCCATCATGCCTTTGACGTTGGCTCCTCTCTCTCTCAATGCCTCGACCGCTGCAAGACTCGATTTTCCCGTGGAGACAAGGTCTTCGACCACCACCACCGACGCTCCTTGCGACACTATGCCTTCAACCTGGTTGTTGAGACCGTGCGATTTCGCCTCCGAGCGCACATAACAAAACGGAACACCAAGCTCCTGCGCCACCAATGTGCCCTGGGGTATGCCGCCTGTCGCCACACCCGCTACACAGTCCGGCTTGCCATAACGCTCCATGCACATCTTTACAAACGCCTCGCGAATGAATGTCCTGATGTTGGGATACGACAAAGTGACACGGTTGTCACAATAAATAGGCGACTTTAATCCGCTCGCCCAGGTGAAAGGACTTGCAGGATTCAATTTTATTGCTTTAATTTGCAGCAGAAAATTCGCTAATGCTAAAGCGGTTTCTTTTTCGTTCATATAAATGTGAAATTTTGCGCAAATGTACAGACTTTTTTGCAATAACAGAAAATTAATCGCAAATAATTTTTGTGAAGATTTGTTATCTATTGATAATAAAGATGTTGAAAACTGTGATGTGTTGGTTTCAAAAATCAAGAGCTGGCTTGACGATGAAACACTCGAAAACCTCGATTTGTCCGATGCCGACGGCGAAAATCTCGCCTGCGCGATAAAAACACTCTTCCGACAAGCACCTGCCGCCGGCGGAGTGGTAATCATCGACAATCAATTTGTCGCGATAGAAAGAAACGGCATCCCCGACCTTCCGAAAGGACATATAGAGACAGGCGAGACACCGGAAGTCGCCGCCCTACGCGAAGTGGAGGAAGAAACAGGCATCACCGACCTCGAAACCATAAAAGAACTGCCGGCCACCTGGCATTGCTATCTCCTCGACAACCAGTGGACTATCAAGAAAACAAACTGGTATTTGATGAAAACCAAATCCGGAATGAAAAACACACCACAAAAAGAGGAAGGAATATCGAAAGTGTATCTCGTTGACAAAGAACATGTCGGAGATTTTCAAGAAAGAACTTTCGCGTCGTTGAGAACGCTCGTGCCGACAATTCTAAACCTGATGAGGTGACTTTCTTCCTGACCAAGGAACGAAAAATATATCTATTTAAGAAATTATTGTTGAAAAATATTGAAAAAAAACAATATTGTATTGATTTTATTATTATTTTTGCAACGTAAAATGGATACAAACCCCCATACATATAATCATCTATCGGTGAAAACGCCTTTCCCGGCGTTTTGTGGGATTGGTGTGAATATGCCAAATAGGCGACGGGGGGGGGCAACTCGCTGATTGTCAATAAGTTAAGCCAAAAACCAACCACCACCTTACCGCCCTTAATGCCCTTAAAGGCCTTAACGCCCTTAAAGGCCTTAACGCCCTTAATGCCCTTAACGCCCTTACCGCCCTTAAAGCCCTTAACCCCCTTACCACCCTCGACACTAATTTATCACCTAAATACTATACAAATGAAAAAATCACCTAAATTGAAAGCCCTTGCGCTTTCAGTGGCGATGACATTGGGAATGTTGTCGCCGATGACAATGAAGGCCCAGTTCGCACTGGCCACCGATGGCTTCTTTGCCTCGTCAATGGACATGAACCCGGCAGCATGGACAATCACCATGGATTCGTTCACCGACGCGCCTCTCGGCAGCGGACTTCTCATCCTGACAGCCGTTGGCGCAGGCTATGTGGCACTAAAGAAAAAGGAGGAAAGACAATGAAAAAGATTACATTGGCATTATCGGCGCTCGCACTCCTTTTGGGAATGAGCGCTTGTAAAAAGAACGCGGTGAGCCCGGCGGGCGGCGACATGAACACCTGCAATATCACCGTCAACACCGGCGGCGGCGCAAAAGCCGACATTGACTTCACCACCGGAGCGACCACTTTTGCATACGGCGATGTGCTGTACGTGGCATACGACGGCAAATACATTGGAGCCATCGAACACGACGGCACTAACTTCTCCGGCACTGTCGCCACACCGACAACAGGAGCAGGTAAACTTTATTTCTATTTCCTTGGCAATGTCAAGCCGGCGGAAACCCCCACGTCAGGTATAACAAGTAGTTGCTCTGTCGTTATCAGCGACCAGGCGAGCAGCCTGCCAGTAATATCGTTCGGGGCCTCGAACGAAGATTTCACAGGTGAAGGAACATACTCCGCCAACCTCGCCCACAAATGCGCACTCGTGAAGTTCGACGTCACCAAGGCAGCCAACGGCTACGACTACAATATGGGCGTGTGCGTGACAGGCCTGCAGAACAAGGTTACCGTTGACTTCACCCAGGCAACAGCCGCCGACAACGGCTTCAGCTATGGCACACAGGGCAACGGTGACATCACCTTCGTGAAGAGAGGCAGCGATGGATACTGGGCGATACTGCTTCCAAACGCATCTGGACAGGCAGCGGGCGCCGACGGCACAGCGTTCTCCGGACACTTTAAAGGCAGCCGCCCGGCACTCCCGGCTCTCGAGGCTGGCAGGAAATACGGCGCAGGCTACGCTGTGAACGTTACCACGGAATACGCCCCGGAAGGAGCGATAAACGCCCTGTTCTCCGTGTCTGCCAATAAAAAAGTGATGTTCTCGAAAGGCAACTTGAAAGCAACCACCACCGACGCATGGAGAACATGGACATGGAGCTTCATG
This sequence comes from uncultured Bacteroidota bacterium, assembly GCA_900542475.1. Classification (GTDB taxonomy): domain Bacteria; phylum Bacteroidota; class Bacteroidia; order Bacteroidales; family F082; genus Limimorpha. The sequence continues at coordinate 48,594 of UQNO01000011.1, read as the reverse complement.
GAAAACCAATATGACAAGGTTGAGAGTTATATTTCTGTCAATAACAACTATTATGGTTTAACCGAGGTTGGTCTTTTCGGCTGGGGCACAAGCGGCTATAACCACAACGGCAATATTTATCAACCTTGGAGCACGCATACTAATTATGCAGCTTATTATGCCTATAATTGCCTTTCCTGCGATTTTCATGGAAACGGCGAAAACGGCACTGCCGACTGGGGCTACAACAACATCTCAAACGGCGGCGACGGCTACAAACAGTGGCGCACCCTGACAGCGGAGGAATGGCAGTACCTGTTCGATCGTGTTGTAAACGGGAAACCCGGTTTCACTTATAACACAGTAAGTGGAATAGACGGTGTTGTGATATACCCTGACAACTACACCGGTGCAGATTGCAATGGTGGCAATTGGACGGAATGCGAGAACGCCGGTTGTGTGTTCCTGCCGAGAAATGGTTATCGTAGTGATACTTCTGTTCATAGTTATGACAATAGCTCTGGTTACCCGCAGGGCTACTATTGGTCTTCTACGGGAAGCAGCGATTATGGGAGGGCTTATAATGTACGCATTTACTCCGAAACAGGTTTTATGGGTAGTACTACAAATAAATTGAAGTTGGACGACTCAAGTTGGCGAAACTGGGGTCTCTCGGTGCGTCTTGTTCGTTAGTTGGATGCAATATTTACCTTTTCCTCAAGGAGGTTAAGGAATGTGAAGCCGGAGGCGCATGCGCCTCCGGCTTCTATGCTTGAGGATAAAATTAAAAATATGCGACATCGCTCTTGGTGTCACATATTTTTTTATCTTTGCAGTCTGAAACAATCGCTTATTTTATTTGCACTTTTCAACAAAACATGAAAACAGGAGTTTTTGCCGGTTCTTTCGACCCTGTCACACGCGGACACGAGGACATTGTGCTTCAGGCGTTGCCGCTTTTCGATGAGATAATCATCGCCATAGGAGTCAATAACGATAAGAAACACACCTTCCCGCTTGAGCAACGAATCAGGTGGATAGAAAACACCTTTGCCGAATATCCGAAAGTTAAAGTCGTTGGTTATAAAGGTCTTACAGTTGATTTGTGCAAAAAGATGAATGCCGGTTTCATCATCAGAGGACTCAGGAACACCGCCGATTTCGAGTATGAGAGCGTCATCGCCGAAGCGAACAAAAAACTCAATCCTGATGTCGAGACGATATTTTTCCTTTCAGACCCGAGTCTGCGTTGCGTCTCCTCCACGGTGGTGCGCGACCTTGTTAGAAACAATGCCGATTTGAACGCCTTCGTTCCGGAAAAATCAGGATTCCATGAAAAATAAAAGCGTTTTCTGTCTGATTATTGCGTTGCTTTGCCCGGTTTTAGCGTCCGCCCAAAACATCTCGCTAATTGGCAAGGTCAATGTCCGCAACGCCTTGGTGCGCCTTCTCGCATACGATGAGATGCTGACATGCGAGCAGACGAAAATCGCAGAGACACAATCGGATAAGGACGGGAATTTCACCCTGAAAGCCAATGTCGAGGAGATTACACCGGCGCAAATAGCCGTAAATCTCGCCAGGGTGGACATCGTCCTGGCCCCTGGCGGAAACTATGACATAGAAATAACGATTCCTGAAAAAAACGAAGGCTCCTATTTCGAGCAGGAAATGCCCGCCATGAAAATCAATGCGGCGGATGACGGCGGCTTCTATTCGCAATTCGTCGCCACTCAAGACTTTATCGATGAGTTTGTTCACGAAAATTTCAACCGGATATATCGTGAAAGAAAAACAAGCCTGCTCGATACACTTGACAACCGACTGGCAGAGAACTTCGGGGAAATTGAAAACAAATATATCAAAGACTTGATAAAATACCGCAAGGCATCGGTGCTGATGAGCGTCAATGCGAAAAAAACAATATCGGAATATTTTGATAATCAAGAAGTGCTGTATATGCAGCAAGCTTATATGGATATGCTGCCAAACTTGAGAAACACAATTGGCGGAGATAATGACTTTTTGTCACGTAATTGGCAGATAGCCGAGCTTGTCATGATGATGAATATGAGCCGGTCGTTTTATTCAAACACGAATAATCAAAGTCAAATATTGAGTTCTCTCGGGCAGATTGAAAAATCCTCGAAAAGCAAGAAAAACCGACAGGTGGCGGCAAATTTCACCAAGCAACTGAAAGAACTTTCATACGACTCCAAGGCTCCGGCTTTTTCTTTGAAAGACAATCAAGGCGAAACAGTGCAACTCGCTGACTATCAAAATGACATGCTGTTGCTTCAGTTCGTGGACGATATTACTCCGCTGATAGAAAATGAGTTCGTGGCATTGAATAAACTGCATGAGCAATGGAGCGACACCATTCAGATTGTCACAATCGCCACAAAAGAATCATTCGATGACTATGTACAACTCTTTGATAAACAAGGATATGACTGGCGACTTTTAAACATAGGCGAAAACATTCTGCTGCTTGAGGATTATCATGTCAAGATATGTCCGGCATACGTCATTTTGAAGAGAAAAAACAGGGTCGGCATGGCTCCGGCTCCATCGCCTTTTCATTATCTTGACGCTCAAGTGAGGAGAATTAATAAATATTTGTGAAAATTTATTATTTTTGCATAGTTTTTGATAGTGACACATATTATAGTTTTATTCATGAACAAATAATAAAGAAATGGGATTTTTAGCTAAACTTTTTGGAAATAAATCGACACGCGACAACAAGGCGTTACAGCCGCTTTTGCAGAAAACGCTCGAGGCATACGAGAAAATCAAGGATTTGGACATCGACAGTCTTCGTCACAAAACGGCGGAGTTCAAGGAATATATCCGCAATCACATCGCCGCCGAGGAGGCGAGGATAGCGGAGTTGAAGTCCAATGTGGAGAGCAATCCTGACATGGATTTGGAGGAGAAGAACAGCATTTACGAGCAGGTTGACAAGTTGGAGAAGCAGGTTCTTGACAAGATAGAGGAGGCTTTGAACGAGATATTGCCGGAGGCTTTCTCTGTCATGAAGGAGACTGCCAGGCGTTTCAAGGAAAATGAGATTATAGAAGCCGCTGCGACGGACCTCGACCGCGAGCTCGCGTCGAAATACGAGCATATCAACATCGAGGGCGACAAGGTGCGCTACAGCAACAGCTGGATGGCCGGCGGCAACACGGTGACTTGGGACATGGTGCATTACGACGTGCAGATTATAGGCGGCATAGTGCTGCACCAGGGGAAAATCGCCGAGATGGCTACCGGTGAGGGCAAGACCCTGGTCGCCACCTTGCCGGTATATCTCAACGCTCTCGCCGGACGCGGCGTGCATGTGGTGACCGTCAACGATTACCTGGCGAAACGCGACTCCGAGTGGATGGGCACAATATATAACTTCCTTGGCTTGACATGCGACTGCATCGACAAGCATCAGCCCAACTCGGCGGAGAGACGCGCCGCCTATAACGCCGACATCACCTACGGCACCAACAACGAGTTCGGTTTCGACTATCTGCGCGACAACATGACCGGAAACCCGGAGGAGCTCGTTCAGCGCAAGCATCACTACGCCATCGTTGACGAGGTTGACTCCGTGTTGATTGACGACGCGCGTACACCGTTGATTATCAGCGGACCTACGCCACGCGGCGACGACCAGGAGTTCGTGCGCCTCAAACCTGACGTGGTGAACCTCTATGAGGCGCAGAAACGCTTCGTGACACAGTGTCTTGCGGAAGCCAAGAAGATACTGACAAACCCTAATGCCACCGAGGAAGAGAAATCGCATGGCGCCGACCAGCTCTTCCGCGCCTTCCACGGACTTCCGAAGAACGCAGCCCTCATCAAGTTCCTGTCGGAAGAGGGCATGAAGTCGCTGCTGCTCAAAACAGAAGGCTTCTATATGCAAGAACAAAGCAAGAACATGCATATCATCGACGATGAGCTGTATTTCGTCATCGACGAGAAACTGAACACCGTCGTCTTGACAGATAAAGGCACCGAGCAGCTCGCGAAAGCCTACAACGACCCGTCGTTCTTCATCATTCCGGATGTCGGCTCGGAAATCGCGGAGCTGGAGAAGTCAGGACTTGGCGAAGACGAGAAAGTGTTGAAGAAGACAGAGATTCTGCGGGTGTTCTCCGAGAAGTCAGAGCGTCTGCATACCGTGCAGCAGCTGCTGAAAGCATACACCTTGTTCGAGAAAGACGTTGACTATGTCATCATCGACAACAAGGTGAAAATCGTTGACGAGCAGACCGGTCGTATCATGGAGGGCCGCCGCTGGTCGGACGGCTTGCACCAGGCCGTGGAGGCAAAGGAAAACGTCGATGTCGAGGCAGCGACACAGACCTACGCCACCATCACCTTGCAGAACTACTTCAGAATGTACCACAAGCTCGCCGGCATGACAGGTACCGCCGAGACAGAGGCAGGCGAGTTCTGGGACATCTATAAGCTCGATGTCGTGGTGATACCAACCAACAGACCTATCGCCCGTGACGACAGGGAAGACTTGATTTACAAGACGAAACGAGAGAAATACAATGCTGTCATTGAGCAGATAGAGGAACTTGTGAAGCAAGGAAGACCTGTCTTGGTGGGCACCACCTCCGTCGAGATTTCCGAGTTGTTGAGCCGTATGCTGACGCGTAAGAACATCAGGCACAATGTGTTGAATGCGAAGTTGCATTTCAAGGAGGCGCAGATTGTGAAGGACGCCGGCGCGGCAGGCACTGTGACCATTGCCACCAACATGGCGGGTCGCGGCACCGACATCAAGTTAGGGTCTGGCGTGAAAGACGCAGGCGGTCTCGCCATCATAGGCACGGAGCGTCACGAGTCGCGCCGTGTTGACCGTCAGCTCCGTGGGCGCGCAGGACGTCAAGGCGACCCGGGAAGCTCGCAGTTCTTCGTGTCACTGGAAGACGACCTCATGCGTATGTTCGGCTCTGAACGTATAGCGCCTATCATGGACCGCCTCGGCATGAAAGAAGGCGAGGTGATTCAACATTCAATGATTACTAAACAGATAGAAAAAGCCCAAAAGAAAGTCGAGGAGAACCACTTCGGTGTGCGTAAACACCTCCTCGAATATGACGATGTCATGAACTCACAGCGCGAGGCTATCTATGAAAAACGCCGCCACGCCCTCTTCGGCGAACGTCTGCAAATAGACATCAACAACATGATGTACGACCTCGGCGAGTCGCTGATAGAGAAAAACAAAGAAGTCGATGACTATGAAGGCTTTAAGATAGATGTCCTCTCGAATATGGGTATAGAACCTCCTTTCGACGAGGAAGAGTTCAAACATGGCAAAACAGAAGAGCTCGCCGATGATTTGTTTGAGAAAGCGCTTGAGTCATATAACAAGAAGACACAGGTGGTGGGCGAGAAGACATTGCCTATCATAAAGGATATTTACGAGAAACAACCAGGCTATAAAAACATTCTCATTCCGTTCACCGACGGAAAGAAAGGCATGAATGTGGTTGTCAATATCGAGAAAGCTGTCCAGAACGGCGCCCGCGAAATATCGTTGTCGCTCGAGAAGAGCATAACGCTCGGCATGATTGACGATGCTTGGAAGGAACATCTGCGCGAGCTCGACGACTTGAAACAGTCGGTGCAGAATGCTCAATACGAGCAAAAAGACCCGCTGCTCATCTATAAGTTCGAGTCGTTCAACCTCTTCAAAGAAATGATTCTGAAGATAAACCGCGAGGTCATCTCCTTCTTGATGAAGTCGGACCTGCCGGTGCAGGAGAAAGGCAACATCAGAGAGCATCGCGCCAAGGCTATCGACAGAAGCAAACTGAAAGAGCAACGTACCGACCTGTTGTCGCAGGCACACAGCAATACACAGGAAAACCGCGTGACACAGCCTATTCATGTGGAGAAGAAGGTGGGACGCAACGACCCTTGTCCGTGCGGCTCCGGTAAGAAATATAAAAACTGCCACGGGAAATTGGAGTAATATATAATAAAATGAAACGTGTTGTCATATTGATAAGTTTATTTCTGATGTTGTTTACAGCATCGGCGCAGACATCTGTCGATACAATAAAAACGTTTCATCGTCCGAAGGTAGGCGTGGTGTTGAGTGGCGGCGGCGCCAAGGGCTTCGCTCATATAGGAGCGTTGCGGGTGATAGAAGAAGCCGGCATTCCCATAGACTATATCGCCGGGACAAGCATGGGCTCCATCATAGGCGGCCTCTATGCCGTGGGCTACGACCCGGATATGATGCAGAAACTATGTACCGAACAAGACTGGGACAGGATTATCAAAGACAATATCCCACGTAAGTTCATACCCATCGACAAACGTATCAACGAGCGGCATTACATGGTGACAATGCCATATAAAGACGGCAAACTGAAACTGAAAAGGTCTATGATTGATGGTATGTATGTCAATATGTTGCTGACCCGTCTGACAATGCCTGCCTATAAAGAACGTGACTTCAGCAAACTCCCGGTGCCTTTTCTGTGCATAGGCACGGACATGATATCCGCCGACCCGATTGAGTTTAAAAGCGGCTCGCTGGCACAGTCGATTCGCTCAAGCATGTCGATACCATTCCTTTTCGAACCTGTGGAATATGAGGATTGGTTGCTCTGCGACGGCGGACTTACAAATAATTTCCCAGTGCAAAATGTCCGCAAGGAAGGAGTGGACATCATCATCGGTGTTGACTTGGAGATAGTGAAGTCGGAGCACGCATTGTTGGACAACTCCCTCAAGGTTCTTGAACGCTTGATTTCCGTCGTGTCTCAAGATGAAAGCAACAAGGCGCGCGCGGAATGCGATATCCTGATTAGACCTGATATAGGCAAGGCTAACATGATGTCGTTCACCGACTTCGGTCAAATAATACATCGCGGTGAAGCCGGCGCCAGAGAGAAGTTTCCCGAACTGAAACGTCTCGCCGACTCACTTCAGGCTCTCGGACCTTTCGAGGTGAAACGTCATCATACACAAGTTGTTGACCGCGTGACGATTGCAAGCGTGGAAGTCGAAGGCCTGGACGACCACAATACATGGCTGTTGAAGTCCGAGTTCGGCGACGACTTCCCGCACGAGTTCCTTATCGACGAAATAGAAACGATTATCGTAAAGATATATTCCCAAGGTTATTATTCCAACGTTTGGTACGAACTGATTGACACCCCGGAAGGAAATATCTTGAAACTGCATTGTAAACAAAACACATCGCTCAACTTCTCGCTGGGAATGCACTACGACAACAACTATGGCATCGGGGTACTGCTGAACATGAATGCCCGTACACCATATTTTATTTATAACGTCGATTTGAATATCGCCGACAACCCCTGGTTTAAAGCCGGGATAACTCATCGTTATACAAGAATGCTCAGCAGTACCGCCGAAGTGTCGGTCATGAATCTGAGATATAGTTTCTATCATGCGACAAAAGATATTTTTTATCAATTGAGAAGTCACCAAAATGCTCTGAATTTGTATTTCCAACTGGCTCCGACAGCGTCGCAAGCCTTGAAAATCGGCCTGAAAGCCAATTATGTCTCGTCTGAAGACCTGAAATTCGATGAAAATTACAATGAGTATAAAGATAAATTGAGACACGCCTTCAAACCTGAACTCTATTGCTATTATTTCTTTAATAACGAAGACCAGACTGATTTTCCTCGCAAAGGGTGCAATATCAACATGTTGGGAAAATGTATCATGTATGACGGGGTCTTCAAGGACGCTGCCAGCACACCGTATTTCACAGTGCAGGCTCTTGTCAGAAAATCATTCCCGATAGGACAGCGTCACGCATTCAGAATCGGCGCGGAAGGAGCAATGCGTTTAGGCACAAAGGTGCTTGATGGCGAAGATATGTTTTTCGTCGGCGGACAGTCGAAAATGTATTATAAAGATAACCTGTTGACTTTCACAGGACTGCCTTATGTGTCGCTGATGACGGAATATGCGGCTTATGCGAAGATGGCATGGCAATGGAACTTCTATAAAAATTTCTACGGCGTGATTAACTGCGACGCGGGTTATTTTAGAGACCTAATCACAATGGATACCGAAGATTTAATGTATGACTATGATAACGAAGGATATAAAAACTGGTTCACACCGAATCATAGTATAATAGGTGCCGGTATGACATTGGGCTATAAAACCTTGTTCGGACCTGTCGAGGTGGAGTTGTCAAAATCCAACTTCGTTGACAAATGGTGCCTGTTCGTGAATGTGGGATATTGGTTCTAAAGGATTTATTATGAGGAGAATAAGTAAAAATATTGTGTTTTTTGCGCTGATATCGCTCGTCAGTCTGTTCTCTTTGGATGCCGTCAATGCCCAGGAGGACACAATCAGGGGCGGTAAGCGTCCGAAAGTCGGTGTGGTGCTGTGCGGCGGCGGTGCCAAAGGTTTCTCCCAGATAAGAATACTGAAAGCCATCGACGAGGCTGGTGTCCCCGTGGATTTCATCGGCGGAACAAGTATCGGCTCGATAATAGGCGCACTTTATGCAGTGGGCTATGATCCCGATGTGATGGAAAATCTTGTTCGTGAACAGGATTGGAGCCAGGTCATTTATGACAGAATCCCCCGAGTGCTGATGCCCGTCGAACAAAAAATGTATGAACGGCAATATCTTGCGACATTCCCTATTCTAAACAACAAGGTGAAGGTCAAACCCTCGGTGGTTGACGGCGTTTATGTCAACTTGCTGATGTCAAGGCTGATGCTGCCGGCAAGCAATGTCCATGATTTCAATAAGCTGTCGGTGCCTTATTTCTGCGTCGCTACAGATGTGGAATATGCCGCACAATATGAAATGACGAAAGGTAATCTGGCTCGCTCGGTCAGAGCAAGCATGTCGATACCATTCCTGTTTAAACCGGTGATAATGGACAACAAACTTCTTGTGGACGGAGGTTTGGTCAATAATTTCCCGGTGAGAAACATGAAGGAACGCGGTGCTGATATTATAATAGGTATTGACTTGGAGGACGCGACTATTCCCGCCTCGCAAATCGACAATTCCTTTGGACTGCTTGAAAGTATGATGAACCTTTCTTCTTTTGAGGAGGGCGCGTATGCCCGAAAACATTGCGATATCTATATCAAACCCGACCTGCATGGACGTAATATGCTGTCGTTCAACGATTTCGACTCTATTATACAGTTCGGTGAAGATGCCGCCAAAGAATTTTATCCACAACTTGAAAATCTTGCGGAACGCCTGCAACAAATAGAGCCTTTTGAGATAAACAGACCGCATGTGAAACCTGTTGATAATCTTAATATTGTAGATGTAAAAGTTGAAGGAATACCTGATAGTCACAAAATTAGAGTTGTTCGTGAGTTCGGTAAGAATTTCCCGATGAACATGTCGGTGGATTATATCCAAGAGGTGGTGATAAAACTTTATGCGTCGGGATACTACGAGGATTTATGGTATGAGGTGGACGACGCCCCCGACGGTTATGTGCTGATATTGCATTGCAAGGAACGCGCTGACGAGTCGCTGGCGTTTTGTATTCACTATGACAATAATTACGGTATCGGAACTTTGGTTAATTTCACAATGAAAAACCTGTGGAACAGCATTGACCGCACGACTTTCAGCATTGATGTCAACATAGCGGAAAACCCATATATAAAACTGCATCTTAACAGACGTCAAGGTAAAGCCGTCAGATTTGGCGTCGATTTCAGTGTCATCTCTTTGAATATTAATCAGTTTGATGATAATTGGATAACGAATACTTTCAGTATGCAGAGCAACACCCTGAACATGTACGCGCAGATTGTCCACTCGCTGACACAGCAGTTGCGTTTCGGCGCAGTGGCTGACTATGTTCACATGAGAGACCTTGTCGGAAATAGCGGCTTGACTCCTAATTATTCTTTGTTCTCATACCTTTATGTGAATTATTTTTACAGTAATGAGGATGTTCCGAATTTCGCGCGACGCGGTTGGAGAATCAATATGGCCGGGAAAAGCATCATAGGCGACGATGCACCTATGTCGTATATCGTTCAAGGCAGCATCATGAAAGCGTTTCCTATTGGCAAACATAATTCGCTGAAACTTGGCGTACAAGGCGGCACGAAAATCGGTGATGCGGAAGTGCCTCTGTTTTATCAGTTTATGGTCGGCGGACAGTCGAAAATGAAATATTACGACAATATCATGGCTTTCACGGGACTTGGTTTTATCGATGAAATTGTTGACCACATCGTCTTCGGCAGGTTCGCCTGGCAATGGAATTTCCATAAGATTTTTTACGCTACGGCAAGCTGTGATGTCGGATATATGAACGACAGGTATGACTTATGGTTCGACGACAACAGCTTTGTCGCCGGAGCCGGCTTGACATTAGGCGCGAATACAATAATGGGACCTGTCGAGGTGAGTTTGATGGGCTCGAATTTCAACTCGTCGGCCGTTGGATTCATCAATGTGGGTTTCTGGTTTTAAATAGTGAATATCAATGAATTAAAAATATTGTTATATGAAATACAAAAGAGTGTTATTGAAACTTAGCGGCGAGGCCTTGATGGGCGACCAGCAGTATGGCATCGACCCGCAACGACTTGACGATTATGCGGAAGAGATAGCATTGGCGGTGAAGGCCGGTGCGCAAATCGCCATCGTGATAGGCGGAGGCAACATCTACCGCGGCTTACAAGGCGCGTCAAAAGGCATGGACCGCATCCAGGGCGACTATATGGGAATGTTGGCGACAGTCATCAACAGCATGGCTATACAATCAACGTTGCAGGCAAAAGGCGTGAAAGCGACATTGTTGTCGGGACTGTTCATCGACCGTATCGCTGATTCCATGAGTAGCGCCAAAGCCATCAAACTCCTTGAGGAAGGCCATGTCGTTGTCATAGGCGGCGGCACGGGAAACCCGTTCTTCACAACCGACACCGGCTCGGCTCTGCGCGCTGTCGAAGTAAAAGCCGATATCATCCTCAAAGGCACACGCGTTGACGGCATCTATACAGCCGACCCGGAAAAAGACCCCGCAGCAACTAAATACGATACAATTACTTACGACGAGGCTTATAACAAAAACCTCAAAGTGATGGACCTCACCGCATTCACCATGTGCAAGGAAAACAATATGCCGATGATAGTGTTCGACATGAACACAAAAGGCAACCTCGCCAAGGTGCTCGAAGGTGAAAAAATCGGAACAATAGTGACGAAATAAAAATTTTTGTATTTTTGCAGCGAAAAAAGTAAAGTATATGACAGAAGAATCTCAATTTATTTTAGATGAAACCGCTGAATCGATGGAAGGTGCTGTCAGACATCTCGAATCGGAGTTTCAGAAAATCAGAGCCGGCAAGGCAAGTCCGATGATGCTCCAAGGTGTCAAGGTGGAGTACTATGGAACACTCGTCCCTATAGAGCAGACTGCAAACATCGGCACCCCCGACCCTCGTCAGATTATCGTGATGCCGTTCGACAAAAGCGCAATCAGCGCCATCGACAAGGCTATACAAGCAGCCAACCTCGGCTTTAACCCTAAAAACGAAGGCGATTTCCTGAGGATTTTGGTCCCGCCATTGACAGAAGAACGCCGTAAAGACTTGGCAAAACGCGCCAAAACAGCAGCGGAAGAAACGAAAGTCGTCGTCAGAAACATACGCCGTAACTCTAACGACGATGCAAAAAAACTTGAAAAAGAAGGCGTCTCCGAAGACGAAGTGAAACAACTGCAGGACGAAATACAGAAACTGACAGACAAATTCGTGAAAAAAGTCGATGACCTTTACGAACTTAAACAAAAAGATATTTTGACGGTTTAGTCTATATTCCTCGTCAGCAGTTCCACGAGCTTGAATTCACTCAAAAACTGCTTGGCGACGATGCGAATGAGCGTGTAGGTCGGTATGGCAATGATCATTCCAAGTATTCCGGCAGTGCTCCCTGCCATGAGAATGACGAGAAAAATCTCCACCGGATGAGCCTTCACGCTCTTCGAGTATATCAACGGCTGTAACACAAAGTTGTCAATGAGGTTGGCACCTAAAAAAACTGAAATTATGATTATCACATCATGGGTGAGCATGTCGTAATTGCCAATGCTGAACACCGAGATGACACCGAGAACGACACCTATTGTGCCGCCTAAAATAGGCCCTAAATAAGGAATGACGTTGAGCATGCAGCCGATGAATGCTATCACAATGGCGTCTTTTATCCCGAAAATGTATAAACCCACAGAAAGCAAAATCATCATGGAACCTATTTCAGTCAATAGTCCGAAAAGGTACCGCGTGAGCAACTCGCGCGATTCCTTGATGATAATACGCATCTTGCCTTCGTGCCCGTCAGGAGTGATGGCGAGAAGTATGCTCGGTATGATGTTCGAGTCCCTGAGAAAGAAAAATGTCAGGAAAATAATGGAAAATGTCGCTATGAAAATGCTTCCCGTGGTTGACATTACAGAAGAGAACAAGTTGCTGAAATTAGTCCAGTTTATCAGCGAGTTGATTTCCGACTCGACAAACGCGACAGTTTCCTCGTATGATGTTATGAGATTGAATCTTCCGAGGAAGTTGTAAATGGCAGCCAATGGCTCCCGGTAATAATCGACAATCGCCTTCGTGTTGATATTGCTGAATATGTTAGCCTCGTTGTTGAAAATCGGTATCAAAATCGCGAAAAACCCCAACAGGAGACCTATCATCATCAGTAGTGTCAACACTGCCGCGACACTGCTGTTTAGGTAATGACTTTTGATGTGAATGTTCTCAAACCTCTTGCAGACAGGACGCCCGAGCATGCTTAACACGGCGGCTATGACGAAGTACATCAATATCTCCCCGAAAAAAATGGCGATAAGTATTACGGCGAGGATGCCCGCGAAAGGTTTGATGAAATTTATTATCTTGTTCATATTCTGATAGTTACATAATATTTTCAAGTGCCATGTCGAAAAGTTTTCCAAGTGAAATCCCCATGCAGGCGGCTTGTTTCGGCATAATTGACGCTTCCGACATGCCCGGCACTATATTCACCTCGATGAAAACCAACTCTTTCGGTGTCATGATATAGTCGAAACGGGCGAAGCCGTTGCACTCGAATGCGTCGTAAAGCATCGCCGACGTCGCCTTGACCTCTATTTCCGAAACCTCGTCAAGCTCGGCAGGTGTTATCTCGTCCGACTTTCCGGCGGTGTATTTCGCCTCATAGTCGAAGAAGTCGTTCTTGCTCACCACCTCGGTGACGGGGAGCACCATGGTTCTGCCCTTGACCTCCATGACGGTGCACGCCAACTCGCGGCCTTTCACGAATTTCTCGCACATGACCTGGTCGCCGGCCTTGAATGCCGTCGCTACAGCCTCGTTAAAGTCTTCCTCGACATTAACCTTGCTGACACCGACAGATGAGCCGTTGCGCGTGGGCTTGACAAACAACGGCAAACCCAGGGTCGCGATGATTTTTTGAGCATCGTAGCTGTCGCCCTTGTTGATAATCACCGAAGGAGAGACGTTGGCTCCAGCCGCCGCCGCTATCTTCTTGCAAAACTCTTTGTGAAATGTCAACGCTGATGTGGTGAAATTCGACGAGGTGTGGGGAATGCCAAGCATCTCGAAATATCCAAGCAACTGCCCGTCTTCTCCGGGAACACCGTGAATGGCATTGAAAACAGCGTCGAAAACAACCCTCGCGCCCTTGACTTTTATCGAGAAATCATTCTTATCGACATCACCCTCGGTGCCGTCGTCTTCAAGATGATACCACCTGTCTTTCAGAATCACAATGATATAAGACTCGTATTTGGTAATATCGAGGTTCTTCTTCACAACTTTCGCACTGTTGATGGAGACTTCATATTCTCCGGAATATCCGCCGCAGACTATTGCTATTTTTTTCATGTTAAATAAACTTAAATCCAATTTTTTTCGTTATCTTTGCGAACTCAAAATTACAAAAAACAGCTCAATTGTAAACGAAAAAAGTAAAAAAAATGAAAGTTTTTCGTTTTTTGAAAGACAAGTGGTTTTATATTAGCTTGATAATCATGTTGTTAGTGATTGTCGGGGCTTTTGAAATCACGTTCAACAAACTTGATAAATTCACTCGTCATGGTGAGGAACTTCAAGTTCCGGATCTGGTCGGAATGAATTATGACGAGGTTTTGGAGACATATAAAGATAAGTTCGCATTCGTTCTTCTTGACAGCGTCTATGTCAAGGGTTTCCCGGAAGGCGCGGTGTATCAGCAGGACCCCGCCGCCGGCCAGAATGTGAAACAAGGTAGGAATTTGTACCTTGTCCGCACAAATATAGCGCCGGAAACAGTGAAGATGCCGAATCTTCGTAATCTCTCGCTTCGTCAAGCCATGGTGAGACTGAACATGGAAGGGCTGAAAGTGGATGAACTCGAATTCGTCGATTATTTCGCAAGAAACGCTGTCGTCGAACAAAAGATAAAAGACAAGGTCGTCGAGCCTGACGATGATGTGGTGAAAGGCTCGGCAGTGACGATAGTGGTGGGACTCGGAACCGGCTCCAGAACAACGAATCTGCCTGATTTAATCGGTGTTGGCATTGAAGATGCCAAGAATATGATAAACATGGCTTCGTTGAATGTCGGAATGGAGATATTTGTTGATAATGACGATGCCGACGCTCTTTATGTGTCGCGCATGGAACCGGAATATTCGATTGAGACGGTTGTCCCTCTGGGCTCGACAGTGAACGTATGGTACAGGTCAATTAAAAACTTTGACTTCGACTGGTATAAGTACGAGAAATTCCGTCGAGACTCTATCGTTGAGATATGGAAAGTGAAAAAATATAACGCCGACACCATAAAATACGTGATTGACAGTTTTAATTATATATTGAAAAACAGAACCTTTTCGTATAATCCGGATAAGCGCGCCCTTGACAAGCAGATGAGATACCGGCGACAAGAGATTGAAAAACCGCTTTTTGACTTTGATGACTTTGATGATATTGAAGATGTTGATTATGAAATAGATACAAGTTTTTTCTATGATGAATAAAAAGATAATATTAACGATATTGACGGCCGCTTTCTTTATGATGAGCGGCAAGGCTCAAGAATATCTTACCGGCTTCAGTGGCGGCGTGCCGGAAAATGAGCCGCTGCAATCGAGAGAAGAGGTCGTCGCGACACTGCCTTTTTTCGATGATTTCAGAAACAACGGCATTTATCCCGACGCATCAAAATGGCAAACAGGCAATGTCTTCGTGAACTCCGGCTTCCCTAAAATGCCGGTGAGCTTCAAAGCCGCTACGCTGGACATCATCGACAGATATGGCAAGGTGTATGCACGAGGCAGTAGCAACCCTTTCATAGGCGACTCGCTCCTCTCAGTGAAAATACGCCTCGACAGTCTTGACGGCTACGCACTTACACCCGCCGACTCGCTTTATTTCAGCTTCTATTATCAGCCAGGAGGCTTCGGTGACAGCCCCGATAAAAACGACTCTCTCGTCCTGAAATTCGGCTATGGCTACGATGAAGAAGTGTTTGACACTGTTCTTCAAAATTATGTCACCTTGAGAAAAACAGCATGGAAACAAATATGGGCTTCTGAAGGTGTGAGCTTTGAGGCGTTTGTTGATGAATGTGGTGAAAATAAGTATTTTAAAAAAGTCATGATACCAATCATCGACACCTGTTTCTTCAAAGAGGATTTTTATATCCTTTTCTTTAACTACGGAACCTTGCCAACCACTATGTATCCTAATGATAGAAGCAATAAGGATCAGTGGAATATAGATTATGTTTATCTCGATAGAAATCGCAACTTGAATAACGATTATTATCCTGCCGTAAACTTTACAAATAACCCGGTACCACTATTAAAACGGTATAAATCAATGCCTTATAAGCATTATAAAGTAAATCCGATAAATGAGATTGACAATATTTTCGACATTTATCTCACAAATATGGACGTAAACGCACATGAAATGCGCTATTCTTGTGAAATTGAAGATGATTATTCTGATTGGACTTATTCTTATGAGGCTAATCCGTTCATTATCAATCAATATTCAAATATCGGGGTGTTTAGGGATTCAATCGTAATGGGTGATTTCATTTATCCATACAATTTGCCTGGCGACACAGCGTCGTTCACTGTCCGTCATAAAATAGAGATTGTTGACGAACATGGTGGCGAGGTGGCAGGCGACATCTTGGAGCATCGGCAGCTGTTTGGAAATTATTTCGCTTATGACGACGGTACTCCTGAAAGCGGCTACGGTCTCGTCCCAGGTGATACATATTTCGCGGTGAAATTTAAAGTCACTACACTCGACACATTGAGAGGCGTGCAAATGCTTTTTAACCGTACCTTCAACGATGCCAACTTCAATTTCTTCGATATTGTGGTTTGGAAAGATAACAACGGTAAACCAGGTCAGGAGATTTATTCGCTTGAGAATCAACGACCTAAATGGAACGACACTGTGATATACGCGTTCTCTGACTATTCTTTCGACAAAATTGTAAAAGTGAACTCGACTTTCTATGTAGGCATCCGACAGCATTATTCCAAATCAATAAATATCGGATTCGACTCGTCAAATGATAATAGTCAATATAATTTCTATGATGTAGGCGAAGGCTGGAAAAACAGCTCTTTCGCCGGTTCTATCATGCTGCGCCCGATAATGGGTGGCAATCCTGATTTGATGATAAATCCCGACAATCAAGAAGGAGGGAAAATCATTCTTTATCCAAATCCGGCCGACGATGTAGTCAGAATCATCGGCGAGAATGATGCGCTATACAGAGAGGTGTTCATTTTCGACATAACAGGAAGAACGGTGAAGCATTCGTATAACTGCAATGAATTGAATGTCAGTGATTTACAAGATGGAGTGTATATGTTGAGTGTTAAGAAAGAAAATGGTGCGTTTGAAACCACCAAGTTGATGATTTCCAAATAATTGCAACCATGTCGGAGGATTTTGTAGGCGTTCTTGGCGATAATAACGAGGAAAACACTGAACTTTTCGAGCATTTCAGGATTGTTGCCGACAAAGGTCAGACCTTGGTTCGCGTTGACAAATTTTTGCAGAACAGACTGGAAAATGTCTCGCGCAACCGTGTTCAGAACGCGGCAAAAGCGGGAAGTATTCTTGTCAACGACAAGCCTGTGAAATCTAATTACAAGGTGAAGCCGTTAGATGTGGTGACAGTGGTGCTGTCGTACCCGCCCCGTGAAATCGTCATCACGCCTGAAAACATCACGCTTCAAGTGGTCTATGAAGACGATGATGTCATCGTGGTGAATAAGCAGGCGGGACTCGTGGTGCACCCCGGTCACGGCAACTTCGACGGGACGCTACTGAACGCCCTGGCCTATCATTTCAAGGAAAACGGCTCGAAAGTGGATAATGGTTTCGGCTATCTCGTGCACCGCATCGATAAAGATACGACAGGTCTCATGATAGTGGCGAAAAACGAGACGGCACAGACCGTGCTGGCGGCACAGTTTTTCGAGCACTCGATAACACGCCGCTATCAAGCCCTCGTGTGGGGCGACTTCTCTGAAGACGAGGGCACGATAGAAGGCAATATCGGACGCTCGACACGCGACCGCGTGGCTATGGCAGTGTATCCTGACGGCAGCCAAGGGAAAGAAGCAGTGACGCATTATACAGTGCTGGAACGCTTTAACTATGTGACCTTGCTGGAATGTCGCCTCGAAACAGGCAGAACGCATCAAATACGAGTGCACATGCAGCACGCCGGACACCCGCTGTTCAACGATGCTCTGTATGGCGGCGACAAAATACTTAAAGGCACCACATTCTCTAAATACCGACAGTTTGTCGATAACTGCTTCAACGAAATGCCTCGACACTGCCTGCACGCAAAAGTGCTCGGCTTCGTGCACCCGACAACAAAAAAAGAACTGCACTTCGACTCGGCACTGCCCCCCGATATGACGGCAGTACTCGCTAAATGGAGAAATTATTTGAAAATAAGAACAGAAGAAAATTAAAATGTCATGATAGTAATAACAGGCGCGGCAGGATTCATCGCCAGCGTGGTGGCGGGATCTCTGAACGAACAAGGTAGAAACGACCTCGTGCTCGTGGATGATTTTTCAAAAAAACAAAAAGAAAGAAACTTTATCAATAAGAAACACGAACTTCTTTTGGATAGAAAAGAACTTCATGAATGGTTGAAAAACAATCATGAAAAGGTCGATTTCGTGGTTCATCTCGGTGCTCGTACCGACACCACGGAGTTCGACTGGAACGTGTTCGTTGAACTTAACATCGACTACACGGAGATGCTGTGGACACTGTGTGCGGAATATCAAATCCCACTCGTATATGCCTCGTCGGCAGCTACTTACGGCAATGGAGAACTTGGATATGACGACAGCCATGACCTTGTCGAAAAACTACAGCCGCTCAATCCCTACGGACACTCGAAAAATGAAATCGATAAATGGATTTTGAAGCAAACAAACTGTCCGCCGTTCTGGGCCGGCTTGAAGTTCTTCAACGTATATGGACCTAATGAATATCATAAAGGCCGCATGGCATCGGTGATTCTTCATTCTTTTCATCAGATTGAAGAACGTGGAGAGGTGCAATTGTTTCGCTCTCATCGCCCTGATTTCGCCGATGGTCAGCAACTTAGAGACTTCGTTTATGTTAAAGACATAGCCTCGGTAATTCTTTTCCTGATAGAGAAACGTCCGGAGAGCGGTCTTTACAATCTCGGCACAGGACACGCCCGCTCGTTTTACGACTTGGCATCGAATACTTTCAAGGCAATGGGTAAGACTGTGAATATCAAGTTTATCGATACACCTCTCGATATCCGCGACAAGTATCAGTATTTCACCGAGGCAAACATGAGCAAACTGCGCAAAGCCGGATACGACAAGCCTTTTACCATCTTGGAAGACGGTATCTTCGACTACGTCACAAATTATTTGATGAAAGATAAAACGTTTTAACAAAGTCGCAGATGTGCGCAAAAGCGCGTCTCACTGCATTTTCTGTTTCTCGGCAAGTCTTTTGTCCAAATCGACAAGAAACGCCCTCGCGTCGTTGAGAGTGCGAATCATCATGGCGTTTTCTTCAAGTTTGTCGAACTTCGTCTTCATGGCGTCTTTGGCGCCTTGAATGGTGTAGCCCTTGACCTTTACCAACTGGTAAATAATCTGAAGATAACGCATGTCGCGCTCGGTGAACATACGGTTCCCCTTGGCGCTCTTGCGCGGACGCAGAACATTAAACTCGCTTTCCCAATAGCGTATGGTGGAGGCGGGGACGTTGAACATCTTTGCCACTTCGCCGATTTTGTAATATAACTTCTTGACTTCCATGACGTTAATCCATTGTCATTGAGGGTTTCTCCGACAATTCGATAATCTTGTCATACTCTTCGGGTGTGAGGTCGTTAAAGAAGAAATTGATGGGATTTATCGCCTTGCTGTTTTTAATAACCTCGTAATGTAGATGCGGCGCGGTGGATTTGCCGCTGTTTCCCATGTCGGCGATATATTCGCCGCGTTTCACCTTTTGCCCTACTTTGACGTGAGATTTGCTGATATGCGCATAACGCGTCTTATAGCCATATCCATGGTTTACTATGATGTTGTTCCCATATCCGTTGCTTCCCAACGAGACCTTTTCAACCACGCCGTCGCCGGTGCAGTAGATGTGCGTCCCGATAGGTCCGGAGAAATCAATGCCGCTATGATGCTTCTGAACTTTGTAAAACGGGTCGGTCCTGTATCCGAAATGAGACGATATGCGATAGATGTCAACGTCCTTCACAGGCATGATTGCTGGAATGCAACTCAACATCTTCGCTTTGTTTTTCGCCATGGCGTAAACATCGTCAAACGATTTCGACTGCACTTTAAGCTGACTTTCAATGACATCGATTTTCTTCGCCGTTTCTTTGACTATGGAAGAATTGTCGTAGCCGTTCAACGCGTCATAGCGGTTCGTGCCGCCATAACCGGCCTTTCGTACCGATGTGGGGATTGGCTCCGCCTCGAAAATCATTCTGTAAATGTTGTCGTCGCGGTCTTGCATCTCGATAAGCAACTCGTCAATGGTCTCGATTTTGTCGTTGATGATGTCGTATTGAAGCTTCATAAACTCGATTTCCCGCGCCTGTACGCGCTCTTTGGGCGTGCCGACAACATGATTGATGAGCGCCATGGTAAAATATCCGAGGATTCCCGCAAGGATGATGAAAAAGAGAAAATCTCTCGCCTTTCTCGATTTTGAAGGCTTATATTCTTCATAATCAAGAGTTTGTGGATTGTATGTGTATTTTTTTCTCGCCATCGTGTCTCGATAAAAGATTAAAGTGAAAAAAATTACGTTTTAAACGTGCAAAATTAATAATTTTTTTATTAAATTTGCAAACTTTTTTTAAAGAAAATTGATTTAATGATGAAAGCAAGCGAAATTCGTAAGAGTTTTTTGGAGTTTTTTCAGTCGAAACAACATCTTGTAGTTCCTTCTGCCCCTATAGTTGTAAAAAACGACCCTACTTTGATGTTTACTAACGCCGGCATGAACCAGTTCAAGGATGTTTTTTTAGGAAACAACCCTCGCAAGGCGCCAAGAGTGACGGATATTCAGAAGTGTCTGCGTGTTTCAGGCAAACATAACGACCTCGAAGAAGTCGGACGTGACACCTATCATCATACCATGTTCGAGATGATGGGAAACTGGTCGTTTGGCGATTATTTCAAGAAAGAAGCCATAGCCTGGGCTTGGGAGTTCCTCACCGAAGTGATGAAAATAGATAAAAACAGGCTTTATGTCACAGTGTTTGGCGGTGACGAGAAAGACGGCATGGCTCCTGACAACGAGGCTTACGAATTTTGGAAAGAACATGTCGATGAGTCTGTCATCATCTACGGCTCGAAGAAAGACAACTTCTGGGAGATGGGCGAGACCGGCCCCTGCGGACCGTGCTCGGAGATTCATATCGACATCCGTGACGACCATGCTCGTGAGAAAATCAACGGTCGCGACCTTGTCAATAAAGACGACCCTGAAGTGATTGAAATATGGAACCTCGTGTTCATGCAGTATAATCGCCTCGCTAACGGCACTCTCGTTGACCTTCCGGCGAAACATGTGGACACAGGTATGGGATTCGAGCGTCTTGTCCGCGTGATGCAAGGTAAGAAATCAAACTACGACACCGATGTCTTCACTCCAATTATCAATGAGATTTCTCAACTTTCAGGTGTTAAATATGGTGAAAACGAGAAAAGCGACATCGCGATGCGTGTCGTCGCCGACCACCTGCGTGCTGTGAGCTTCACCATAGCCGATGGTCAGCTGCCTTCAAATAATGGGGCCGGCTACGTGATTCGCCGCATCCTCCGACGCGCCGTGCGCTATGGCTATACCTTCCTGAAATTGACAGAGCCGTTTGTGTATAAACTCCTGCCAATCCTTGTGAGAGAAATGGGTGAACAATATCCTGAAATCAAAGCCCAGGAAACACTCGTGTCAAAGGTTATTTATGAGGAAGAGACATCGTTCTTGCGCACCTTGTCATTGGGAATCAAACGCTTTGAAAATTATGTCGAGCAAAATAATGACGCCAAACTTATCGATGGAACCTTCGCTTTCGAACTGTTCGACACATACGGTTTTCCCGTGGACTTGACAAATCTGATGGCGGAAGAAAAAGGCCTTGAAGTCGATATGGACGGCTTCAACAATAATCTTAAAGAACAGAAAGACCGCTCGCGCAAAGCTGCCGAAAAGATGTCGGGCGACTGGGTGGAGTTGGTTCATGAAGACAAGCCTACCGCCTTCGTCGGTTACACAGAAATGGAGTGCGAAGCCAAGATATTGAAATTCAGAGAAGTCGTCGCGAAAGGAAAGAAACATTTTGAAATAGTCCTCGACAAAACTCCGTTCTACGCCGAGATGGGCGGTCAGGTCGGCGACAAAGGCGTGCTGCTGTCTGACAACGAGACTCTTCATGTCGTCAACACCGTGAAAGAGAACGACTTGAGCATTCATATCACAGATGTTTTGCCGCAGCGACCGGAGGCAGTGTTCACAGCCAAAGTTGACGTAGAGCGTCGTCTCAAAATCGAGGCCAACCACACTGCCACGCACTTGATGCACGCAGCATTGCGTCAAGTCATAGGAACTCATGTGGAGCAGAAAGGCTCAATGGTTGACGAGGAGCGTCTGCGTTTCGACTTCAGCCATTTCGCAAAGATGACAGAAGAGGAGATTAGAGAAGTCGAAGCCATTGTCAATCAAAAGATTAGAGAAGACCTCCCTAATCATACCGTAGTCGATGTCCCGATAGACGAGGCAAGAAACATGGGCGCGATGGCTTTGTTCGGCGAGAAATACGGCGACAAAGTGCGTGTGGTGAGCTTCGGCGAAGGCTACTCATGCGAGCTCTGTGGCGGTACGCACATCGCCTCGACAGGCCGCATCGGAGCGTTCAAGATTTTGACCGAAAGCGCCATAGCGGCAGGCATACGCCGTATCGAGGCAATCACCGGTGAAGCTGTCATCGATTATCTTGATAATCAAATAGATACATTGAATAAAATCAAAGGCGTCGTTAAGTCTTCAGGCGATGTGGTGAAGGCTGTGGAAACACTTTCTGCACAAAACACCATGCTCCAGAAGAAGATTGAGTCAATGATGATGGCACAAGCGGTGTCGGATGCTAAAAACGCATACAACAACGCCACGGAATGGAACGTGCATAAACTCGTCGTCGCCCGCCTCGATGCCGATATGAACCAGATGCGTAATGTCGCTTCGGCTTTGAAAGACATTGATACTGAAGCAATAGCGATTATCGGCGGCGTGTTTGAAGACAAACCTGCTCTCTGTGTGATGCTGCCGCAAAGTTTGGTCGATAACAATAAAATGGACGCGGCTGCGTTGATACGTGAGGCAGCCAGGGAAATCCAAGGCGGTGGCGGCGGTCAGAAAACCCTCGCTACAGCCGGCGGAAAAAACGCTGCCGGTATCGATAAAGCAATGAAAATACTTGAAAATAACTTCAAATAAAATGACTAAACGCTTGTCAGCCATATTAAGCGTGGTTTTGGGAACAATCCTGTTCCTGCTTGGCTGCTCCAAATCAAACCATGAAACTCTCGCTTTTGTTGGCGACGAAAGCGATATGAAGACTTGTTACGAGATTTATCCGGAAGATTATTTCCCAAACGCGAGCATAAGCGAAGAAATAAGAGACGGTCGCTTCCCACCTGATATCGTAGGCGAATACGAGATAAACGTAGAATTTGTAGAGGGTCACTATTCGTGGTATAAGCCATCGTCTCAAAATTATGAGGACTATCCAAATTCGGCATATTCCAAAAACAAATCCGTCTATATAATCATTGAAGAGCAGGTTAATGGAAAGGCGAAAATCAAATTCTCCACCCAAAAAAGTGGCGATTACAAGAAATGGAACGAGGTCGATGCATATATCTATGGAGATGTGTATTCCAACAAAAAAGACTTTGTTATCTATTATGAATATACAGAAAGCGCTGGTGAATTCAGTTATATCCGTGGTTGCATGATAAAAGGTGCTGTTGAAAATACGGGAATGTCAAATATTGATATGTGGAGTATCATCAAAGGTCGTGCGCCGGACGGAGATTATCCGCAGATTTACAGTCTGTATTCCAGGGATCAATATCACGCTGATTTTGCAGACAAGAAAAATTAGAATTCGAGGTTTGATATGAAGAAATTGTTGACGATGTTGTTTTTTATCGCCTTGAGCTGGAATCTTGCAGCCCAGGTCGATTACGGTTTTGGCAATATCAAGCATCGCCGCGACAGAGGTGTGGTCCCGACAATCGGTGTCAAAGGCGGTCTTACACATTACTACATGAGTTTCGCCTACGATAAGTATAATGAACTGCCGAATGATATCGTTTTGAAGCCTGGTTTTGGATTGTATATCGAATATCCGATTAAAAAAGTGAAAGGATTGGCTGTCAGCGGCGAGGTCATGATGATTGAAAGAGGCTTTAGGAAATCTTTCAATTCAAGAGGCGACATGCCGGAGGTTGACCAAATAAAAGCTAACTATATAGATATCAGGATGCCGGTTATCTATTATTTTCAGCCCAACGATTTGTTAAGCCCCTATTTGTTCGCGGCTCCCGGTTTCGGCTTGTGCTATGGCGGGGAGTCTTCAAGGAAGTATCCAGGAAATCCGCAATATGACACATCTGATAATGCGGCAATGAGTGCGTTTGACATCAACCTCTCTTTTGGCGCCGGCTTGAGGTATAGCATTCATTTTCAAGTATTTACCTTGATTTTGAAACTTGATGGCAGTTTTAATCTTGGATTGCTGGACACCACCGGCGAGAATGTCGGTTATGATTTGGCGTTTCATGCCGACGACAGCCGTGCAAACAGAGGCTTCGAACTGATGTTTAGTGTCGGCATTCCGTTGAAATTCAACAGATTGCACGACTCCTGCTGGGGCTGGAAATAGTTTCCGCCTATTTCTCAAGTACGAATCTCTTCGTTACCACAAAGTCATTTCCCGTAATCTTGACAATATACAGACCATTGGGCAGTCCGTTCATCGAACAATGGGTGACGTTGCTGTCACCATTGCCTTTGATTTGCTCGACCAATATGCCATTATAGCTGTAAATGCCTATAACTACCGGCTGCGATGACAACAACTCGTTGAAGCCGATGTAAAGTTCGCCCTTTGATGGGTTGGGGAATAGGCTGACAAGCTTGTCGTAGTTTATTTCATCGACGGATTCGCCGGAATGGTAGCCTTCTGTGTAGATGAATTTTTCTGATTTTGCAGAGCCGCATTCTGTTGTTATGGTGCATCTCAAGAGGGCGTTGCCATATTCATCGACAGCGACGTAGGCCCTGTTTTTGTCGTTTTCGTCAGGAAAAACTTGCCATGTTGACTCGTTATCTGTGTTCTGGACATGGTTCGGAGTGTCATAATAACTGAAAATTTCCCATGTATATTCGGCGTTCTCGATGTTGTGGCCTTCTAAACTTGACACACGGATGTTGTATTCGTATATGTAAGGCATGTATTCAATGCCTGGAATTACAAAATCTTGTCCTATTAAAGTGTTGTTAACGTCAGGTCTCTCATAAATTCCGATGTCAACAGTCTTTGTTATATAATTGTTTGGCTTGTCGTCAATGCCGTTGTCAACGATGATGCATTTGTAGGTGTGTTTGTCGCGGTCCGGATATACTGTTGTCGTTTGTGACCAAGGATTTGAATAAACACCACCCGATGTTGGGACCCAATAATACGAATAGTCGCCCGTTCCGCCATCGGCATGGACGGTTAATGTTATAGGATGGTCTTCGCATATTACATCTGCTGATGTCTCAATATAGCTTGCCGCCAGCGATTTGTGCACTGTCACCGACACATAGTCTTGATTGATGCAGCCGCTTGACGAGGTGACAGTGCCGGTGAACACAATGTTGTCGTTTTCCTCAAGCATCTTGGTTTCTGCGATTCTATGGTCCGGAGAGTTGAACTTGTTGATAAGGTCGCTCGGCTCCCATGAGTAGGAGGCACCGTCAACACTATTCATTTCCAAAATGATTTTGTTTCCGGCAAGAATATGATATGTTTGATATGATTGTGCCATGTCATTTTCCCTGATATATATCTTTGCTTCGGGGATAGGATTTACCACAATCGTCGGCGATGTTGCGGTATATGTGTGATTGTCGGTGTCGGTTATCATGCAGGTGAACGTTGTTGACGATGTCAAATCCTTGGTTGTGATGGTTTGAGCGGTGTTGGAGCCTTCAATCATGTTGGCAGGCTGCCAGTTGTACGAGTAAGTCTCGGTTCCACCTGATGGATTGACTTTCAACGATGTAGTCTCGCCAGAGCATATCGCAAGATTGCCAGTTACAACGACGGAGCCAAAGAGTGCGTCGCCGACAGCCAAGGTGAGGCTGTTGGAGTCGCTGCATCCATCTTTGCTTACCGTGACATGGAATGTCGTCGGTGCTGTCAGATTTTTTGTGGTAATCTGATTTGTGCCTTGTCCCGATTGAATTAAATTTGCAGGCTCCGAACTCCATTCGTATGTCGCTACCGACAGCTGCGGCACTGACAGTGTGGTCGAGGCATTGTAGTTGACATGCGGCGGGGTCGGACCGGTGATGGTGGCGTCTGGAATGGCATTGACAGTGATTGTCACAGATTTAGAGATAGTGTTGTGTCCATCGGATATTGCACATGTGAAAATGGTGTTTCCAATCGCTGGGTGCGCCGTCGTGGTCACGGAGGTGGGCTCGTCAATAGGGCATGATGGCGATGATGTCCAATAATATGTGTAGTTGCCATATCCTCCTGATGCCGACGCTGTGAGGCGAGGGGTGGCATCGCCGTCGCAGAAACTCGTGTTGTCGCTTGTCACAGTGGCGCCAAGCTCGTTTCTGATTTTAACGGTCTTGGTCTTGGTGTCGCCGCACTCTCCCTCGTTGCCTCCGGTGGCTGCCACATAGTAGCTCACCTGATAGTCGCCAGGACTGGTATAAGTGTGTGTGGGGTTGGTTGCAGTGCTTGTTCCTCCGTCGCCGAAGTTCCATTGTCTCACGGTGATGTCGTTGACATGTCCGGAAGGAGTTGTCGTCTCGGTGCCTGTAAACTGCACCGGCTGACCCACAACGGCTTCGGAATAGTTGAAATCCGCCGTCACATTGGGCAGCACCACGGCATTGACACTCTCGTCTCCGCTTTGTGTGCCGGCAACCACATGACAACTATATGTCCCTGCCATGTTGAGCGTGGCGTTGTTTCGCGTCCATGTCCTGCCGTTATGTGTCTGGTTGTCGGGACTCGTCCATGTGTACGAGGCACTTTCTATAACGTTAGCCTCCAGAACCAGACTGCTGCCGTAACACGGAGTGTTGGCGGTTAAAAACGGCTCTAAAATTGAACAGTCGGTTGTGCCGGTCCCCGCAGTCTTGCTGAAACTGATGTTACATGGATTGTCCGAATAGTTGGTTATAAGCAGAATATAATATTCACCTGATTGTGCATTATTAATATGACAATATTCCGGATTAGTACCAGCCGCATAACTGCAATCAACTATATTACTGCAAGATAATAAACCACAAGCTTCTTCATAACTATTAAAAGGTCCCCAGCAATCAAAATCTATATCATATGCAGGTTCGCTATATATTTTAATCGTCATACTACCTGGATTCGCAATTCTCATATAATAAAAAGCTGGATTGGGTGCCGTAGATAGGCAATTACTACTCTGACCAGGTGTTCCAGAACAACTATACGGAGGACCACAATTAGCTGATGTACTAGGTCCACATGGTGACCCGGAATTAACTCCCGCAGGGAATTGATATAATCCATTATCTGTACAGAATGGTAAAGCGGTTTCACATGTAGGGTTTTCCGTTGCTGTTCCTCTAGTAAAATCCTCATAAATTGTTCTAAAAACATCGTCATCAATTTTTTCTGACCATTCTAAAAACAAATAACCACGATCTTCCTTATCTAAATTAATAAAATCATATCTTTCATCAACAATTCTATCAAGAAAGAAATTGAAATTTTTGAAAGGAGTTTCTAAAACAGTTTTATTAATAGCATAAATATTTAATGTGTTTGATTCTTCACCCGCATTTACCATATAATACCCACTATTTATAATGGAATGAACGACGAAAACACGCTCTTCAAGTGTCTTTATTTCATGAACATTATACTCCGCTAATTTTAGTTGAGGTTGATATTGTGCAAACTGTTTAATTGGGAACAGAAGCAAAGTTAATAGTAAAAAAATGACCTGATAGTTTCTATTCATAATATTTATATTTGATGTGTATTTCTTAAATTTTTTATATTTTAATTAAAAATATCTAACCTGCAAATATACAAAAAATATTTCAATATGCAAAAAACAACCGACTAAATGATTAACAGAACAGCCGATTAACCGACTGACAGCAAAAACTCCACAAGTTTCTGCACCGCTCTTCCTCTGTGTGAAATCTTGTTTTTCACCTCCATGGGCATTTCTGCAAAAGTCTCCTCATATCCGTCCGGCTGGAAGATTGGGTCATAGCCGAAGCCGCCTTCTCCGTGCTCTTCTTCAAGAATCTTGCCGTTGACGATGCCTTCGAAGAAATATTGTTCTCCATTGATATTCAATGCGATAACGGTTCTGAATCGCGCTTTTCTGTTGGTGATGCCCCTCATCGCGGCAAGCATTTTGACCACGTTGTCATGATAGGAGCAACCTTCGCCTGCATATCGCGCCGAATACACTCCGGGCGCGCCGTTCAAAGCCTCGACCTCCAATCCAGTGTCGTCGGCAAAACAGTTCAAATGATAATTATTAGTCACGAAATCCGCCTTGATTTTGGCGTTGCCCTGTAATGTGTCGGCATCTTCCACAATGTCGTCCACGCATCCGATGTCGCACAGCCCGACAATCTCGTGATTTTTCAAAATCTCTCTAATCTCTGCTAATTTATTCTTATTATGTGTCGCAAAAACCAATTTTTCCATAACTTCAAACTTTTATTGTCATTTCGTTTTTCTCTATACGATGGAATCCCATCGTATTGGTGTTATATTATTAATAATAAGGTATTCATTTGTTTTTGAGAAGTGTCTGCATCCGAAAAATCCGCGGCTTGCCGAGAGTGGGGAGGGGTGTACTGTTTTCAATATCAGATGCCTGCGGTGGTCGATAAGGCTTTCTTTTGCGATGGCATAGTTGCCCCAAAGCAGGAACACTATATGTTCTTTTTGTTCCGAGAGCGCCCGTATTGCAGCGTCTGTGAACTGTTGCCAGCCTATTTTCGCATGCGATGCAGCTGCGTTGGCTCTAACGGTGAGCGAGGCATTGAGCAGCAGAACGCCCTCGTCGGCCCATTTCTCAAGGTTGCCGTTGTGCGGGATAGGCATTCCAATGTCGGTGTGCAGCTCCTTGAAGATGTTCTGCAGGCTCGGCGGTAGCTGTGTTCCCTCAGGAACCGAGAACGCCAAACCGTGCGCCTGCCCGGCTCCATGATACGGGTCCTGACCTAAAATCACCACCTTCACCTTGTCGAAAGGCGTGCGGTTGAATGCGTTGAATATCAACGATGACGGCGGATAGACCACGAACTTGCGTTTTTCCTCTATCAGAAACGTCTTGACGCCAGCGAAATACGGCGACTCGAACTCTTGTTTAAGAGCGTCATACCACCCTTTTTCGATGTCGGGCTTCCTGATTTCCTCCATGATGAAAATTTTTATTTGTTTTCGTGTACAAAATTAGAAAAAAAATCGTTTCTTTGTAAACGGAAATTTAATAATACTAAATATGAAGAAAATAGCAATGTTATTGGTTGTGGTGTTCACTCTCGGAGTCTTGCTGTCGGCCTGTCGGTCATCGTCGAAGACCTGTCCTGCCTACGGCGAGTATCAGTATTACCAACGAGAAAACATCTATTGACAAACAAGTAAGGCACCCGCGAAGCGGGTGCCTTACTCTTAAGATTTCTTCCGTTATTTAGTACACTAAGAACTTGCCGGTCTTGGTGTTGCCACCAGCCTGTAAGCGGATGATGTATGAACCGCTTGTGAGGTCTGCTGCGTTGAAAGTCACCGTGTGCGTGCCTTGTGGATAGTAACCGAGCTTGTTGTCAACTACCATGCGGCCCGACATATCGAAGACCTGATAACTTACAGCGGTGCCCTCGTTGAGAGTGATGTTCATCCGGGCGTTGCCCATAACAGGGTTGGGATAGACATTCAACTGAACGTGGTCTTCCACCGCCATCTCGTTCTCTTCAACACCGAGGTCCCCGCCCTCTTTGTATGTTCCGCATGAGAGAATGCCAGCACCGTATGATGCCGCATAAATCATACCCTCGTTGCTGATACCAGGATAAACTATGTCTAATGGAGTGCCAATCTCATCGAAAAGAACAATAACGACATCATCGTGATTGTCCATGTAGGCCTGCTTTAAATCCATGATTGGACATGACACATCGCCCGACTTGGTCCATGTCGAGCCGTTCTCTGATGTATAGATGCCGATTTCAGTGCCGACGATGTATAAGCCTGTGGCTTTTTCAATCAAGCCAGAATACACAGGAACCTGCGGAAGACCTGACAACGCTGTGAATGATGTGCCTGCGTTCTGTGAGACATATACATAGTCGGTGTTGCCGTAGTTGCCCAATGTAACAAGGACTTCATTGTTGTTAGATGGATTGACATAAATGCTTGTGATAGCGCGACCAGCGAATGTCGTCTCGTCGGCTGTCATGGCAACACAGATATTTACCGTGTCGTTTATGTTCGCCTGCTCTGCCGAGAATGCATCGTTGATGTTGGTAATCTTGTAGAATTTGCCCTCCACTGTTCCAACGTATGCTGTCGTGCCGTCAGATGAAATGGCAACAGCTGTCGGAATGCCTCCGGAAATCTTGCTGATTGGGAACCAATCAGTGGGTTTGTCGAAGATGAGAGCGTCTCTTGTCATCCAAATAGTGTCTTCAACGGCTACAATATAGTTTGTCTTTAATGGATCATGCAAACCAGTGATTGTGTCGCCTACAATCCACATATAGCCGCCGGCTGGATCAACGTGGGCTGGATCATGTGGCGGTTCTGGCAATGTATAGAAAATAGGATAATTGCCCTGTTTGCTATAATATACGACTTCGTCACCTGCTTTGGCTGCGTTTCTGATAGGCAAAATCAAGGTGTCGAGGTTTATAGTCTCGGTGATAGGATAATTGTGCAAAATGTTGAAAATGTACAACTCGTTTCCATCAACCTTATACAAAGTGTCATTCAATGTGTACGGATTGTGCATTTGGGGCGTTGGCAGTGTATCGATAACCACATAAATCGCACCGCCTGTAACATACACGGTGTCGTTGATGAAGATGGTGTCAATGACAGCCAATGTGTCGAGAGGATAGTCGTAAGTCTCAAGGATTTCCGTAATATCAAATGAATGATGGTCGTCATTGTAGGTCTCCCAAAAAGCGTAAGGTGTCTTGAATGCGTTTTTGTTTCTGATAACCGGACCTTTGTTGCCCTCAAAGTTAGGGTCGTAGTCGGCACCTAATGTCTGCGTTCTGTAGATTGGTGTAGAGAGACCTCCTGTGGCTGAAACGAAGTAGATAGATGGGTCGATTGTTGATATTGCGCAAGGACCACCCGCAAAATTCACGTCAAAATAACTTGAGGCGTAGCCGTTGTTCGTAGGGTGGGGGAATGCTGTCTCGCCCGTTGTCACGTTGTTGAGGTTTTCCGAACCTGACATGACCAAAGTTCCGTGGTCAAGGCAGCCGCCTAATGTCATGGTTGTGCCGCCGACACCGACGCTCATCATACGTGCAGGTGAGCAGTGGACATCGTCAGTGATGAAGTAGCGGTTGCCGCCTGTGAAGGTGTATCTGCTTTGTGAATAAACACCTTTGAAAATACCGCCGTTTGTGCCGACAAAGAAAATACCGGCATTGGTCGGATTGAAAGCCACTGCATGAATGCCTTTGTGGATATAGTTGGAGCTGTATTCTGAAGCGAAATTTTCAGAAACTCTTACCGGTCGGTAGCTGTTCACGCCCTGTCCGGTAACGTCTTTGACTTCCCAAAGATCGCTCGCGCCCATGAGGAGCCTTCTTGGATTGTCAGGATAAACAATCATATATCCGTTGAAATTACCTGGCTTCTCGTTAGTCCCGAAAATTTGATATAAGTTTGAACCAGCCAACGCTATGTTCCAACTTTCAGCATTGTTATTTGTGTAATAGATATTGCCAATGCTGTATGACTTGATGCTCGCGTTATATATATAATATGCGATATACATGAAATTGGCGTTGTTTTCCGACATCGCGATGACTTTTGGCAAGTCGCTGCTTGGAAGCTGCGCGGTTCCCGTAATCATCGTGAACGCGCCTCCGGCTTTTGAAAGGAAGACATTTGCCGTGTCAGCGGCAAGAATATCGCCGTTGTTGTTTGCCCTGATGCTTCTGAAGTTGCCCTCTTGTACATTGTTCCAACTTTCACCATTGTCCTCGCTGACCATGACTCCTGCTGCTGTGGCTGCGTAGATTTTGTTATTGGTGATTGTCAACTCATTGACATAGCCCCAGCCGTTGGTTGCTGTAGGTGTGGTCGAAACGAGAAGCTCGGGTGTCGTTGAACCGGCGGCCATCTTGTAAATACCTTTGCCGATGAAACCTGTTTCGTAGCCAATATCGCTTAAACCATTTAACAAATGCGCGTCGCGACCATCACCGGTGCCGATGAAAATGTCGCCGGCCGAAGTCTTTACCATGCAGCTGATAGGAAGGCTTAAGTTGGTGATTCTCTGGAATGTGACACCACCATTGGTCGTTTTGTAAAGCTCACCACCCATTGTTCCAATCAAAACAGTGCCGTCGTTGTTGTAAATAACAGCCTTCGTCAATCCGCCAAAATTATCCGGACCTGCATAATTCCATGTCAAACTGGCATCTCTTGATGATGTTTGAGCAGCTTTCTGACCTGCAATTAACAATGCGGGATCTATCAAACCAGTCTCTTGATTTGCGCGAATGCTCTTCATGAATGAAGAAATTGTAGCTTTTGAGTTACTCCGAGGAACGTATTGCCCCTGTTTTTCAGTAGCGTTGGCCACGATGCTTGCTTGAGCTAACACTATGGTTATCAAAAGCATACTTAACGGTAAAAATCTTTTTTTCATATCACGTAATTTAGACATTAATCAAATTTAATATGCAATATTTTAAGCGTTCAAAATTACAACATTTTTTTGAACCACACAAAATATTTTAGCAAAAAATCAAATATTTTTTTCTGCCAAAATATTAAATCACACAGTTTCAACGTGTAAGAACTGTAAAATTAGTATTTAATGGTAGATGATGAAGGCATCCAGCCAACACTGCCGTCGGCGATTTTTATCTTGTCCCATTTGTCAGCGTTGTCGATAATCTCCACTTTTGTTCCTTCATGGAGAACAAAGAGGTCGATGCCTGAAGATGATGGGGCGCTTTTTACTGTGATAGTTGGTGTCATCACAATAGCCTCGTTGCGCTCGTAGATGTATCTGTGCTTTTGCGAGGCGAAAACAAGGCTGCATATAAAAAGCACTGATACTATAACGCCTGAGAAGAAAGTGATTTTTCTTGTTCCGCTGGCGCGCGCTGTGAAATAAAAGAACAACAGTATTAACAATATGCCGAGCAACTTCAGAGACGCCCCCGCCCAGCCACTTGCGGACAACATGTTCCCAACGCTTCTCCACCATCTTGTTAATAAAAATACTGGCACCGGCTCGATTTTGTCGATGATGAGAGCGTTGGCAATAGCGAGATTTTGCTTGATTTCATCGTTGTTAGGCTCTATCTTTAACGCCTTTTCATAGTGAAGAATCGCCATCGGATAGTTCCTCATCTTAAAATATGTATTGCCTATATTATATAATAAAGGTGCGGACACATATCCCTCCTTCATAATCCTTTCATAAATCACCAACGCAGTGTCATACCGACTCTCATTGTAATAAAAATTTGCTTTTGTAAACTCCTTGTCCTGATTGACTTGCGCCGATAATCCCATCGCCGTGGCAATAAATATCATCAACAAATATATCTTTTTCATAGTGTATCTTTTATTTAAATGTTCTACAGATTTTTCTCGGCTTTGGTGATAACTTCTATCCCTTTTTGATATAAATCCTCCATATTCTTCCCGGGATTGCCCATGGCGAATCTGGCGTATTCACAGCTGTTTAACAACTCAATAAATTGATTTGTAATGTCTTCCGGAACGTTTTTGCTGTTCATCATTTCTTTCACGGTGTCCATGGAAAGCCGTGAGAGAGAGATGTTTAGCTTGTCGGAGATATAGCCCCACAAAGCTTGCGAGAACTCCTCGTAAAAATGACCCTGGTCTTCAATCTTGAGATAATTGTATGCGTTTTGCAGACGTTTTTTAGCTGTTTTAGTGGCTTTTTTGTTTCTTACAAGTACTATATTCTGGTTAAACTTGTTGATTTTCTTATAGATAACGAGAGCGGCGACGAAAATGGCAATCATCGCTATCATTATGATGAAATATAGCGCCGAACCGAACATCAGTGTGTTGTTGTTGTGTAAATCGCTGATGGTCATGATATGGCGTATGTCGCTGCCTACCACTTTTATCGCTTCTTGTCCGCCTGCGTAAATGATGCCGCTGCTGCCTTCGTTGGCGCTTCGTTCCACTTTGAGTTCGTATTGGTCTGATTTCAAAGTGACATATCTGTTCTTCAACGGATCGAAATATGTGAACTCGGTGGGATTCAATGTGAAGTCGCCGGAAACCCTTGGAATGACAACGTATTCGGCTTTTTTGCTCCCGCTGAGGCCGTATGAGTTGTTCTTGATGTTCGTGGTGATTTTCGGGTCATAAACCTCGAAATCCGTGGGGAAAACCGGTTTCGGGTTGTCAAGCAATTCGATGTTGCCTTGTCCTGTAACGGTATATGTCACGGTGAAAGCGTCGTTGGACTTCATTTCTGTCTTGTCAATTTTTGAAGTAAAGGTGAACTGTCCAACAGCTCCCTTGAAACTGCTTGGCTTGTCTTTTGTCGGCAGAGGTTTTACTTCAATGTTGATGGGCTGCGACTTCATGTCCTTCTTCACGTTGGTGTAAGAAGAACCCATGATGTCGCCGAAGAAGTTCTCAAAAGGGTCGTAGCCTTTGGACTGCTGACGTTCTTTGCGTATCTGCGCTATGCAGGTGATGTCGAGAGGGTCGATGGTCAAAGTGCCTGCTTTTTGTGGTATGAGCACCACCTCCTGAATCGTCGCGACATGGTATTCCCTGCCGTTTCTCATTATCGACGACTGCTGCAGCACTCCATTGTTTTCTGTTATGTCTTTCGTCCAAAAACCCGAATAGGAAGGTGCCTTGGAGATGCTGAGGTTGGAAATCGGAATGGTGTAGTAAATCTTGTATGTGAGGATAATCTGCTCGCCAATATATGCTGACCGTTTGTTTGGAGAGGCTTCGAGAAACACGTCTTTCGCGCCGGTCGATGCCGCACTCGAAGAGCTGCCACTGTAAACGGCGGTGTTGTCTTTGACAACCTCGATGTCGGCGGTCGAGCTCTTTACCTTTTGCTTGTTGACAGTGATGGTCGCGGCAGGTATGGTGTGCTTCCCTTCTTTGATGGCCCTCAAATAAAACGAATACGTGTGCGTGTTGGTCCTGGTGACAGAGCCGTTGATGATTTGCACGCTCGAACTTGATGACGAGAAAGGCCCTCCGACAATTTCAAAACCGCTGAAATTAGGCGCTTCGAAATTCTTGCCGTCGCCGTTAAGTTCATACGAAACCTGAAACTGCTCCCCGACAACGACTTGCTTCTTGCAAATAACCTTGAAACTCACATCGTTCTGCGCCGTCAACGGAAACAAGGTCGCCAAAAATAAAAATATTAAAATTATTCTCTTCATTCTATTTTAAACTTTAAATTACTCTCAACTCTCGACATTATACCGGATGCAGTCTGCCGTGTCTATGCTACACTCTCACCAGTCTTTTTGTATCTTTCTTTTCTGCATCTTGGCGGCTTTCGCCTCGTTCATCTTGTCCATCGTCTCTTTCTCTTGGTTTTCAAGGGCTTGCAGCATTCTTTCAGCATCTTCTTTTGACATTTGCTGCTCCTGTTGCTGCCGCTGCTGTTCTCGCTGCTCCTGCTGCTGTCCTTGCTGCTTGTCTTCTTGCTGCTTGTCTTCTTGCTGCTGCTTCTTCTGCTGTTGCTCCTGATTGTCTTTGTTGTCTTTCTTGTTTTGATTGTCCTGCTGTCGCTGCTTCTGCTCTTGTTGTTGCACAATCATTTTTTGGCGAGCGTATTCAAGATTATATCTCGCGTCGTCGTCGTCCGGATTGATTTTCAAACAGTTTTTAAATGCGTTGAAAGCTTCGGAGTACTCTTCTTGCTCCATCAAGCTGTTGCCAAGGTTGTAATAGGCGTTGGCTTCCACGTCGCGCGGCACGTCTCTGTCGATGACACTCTTGAAATTGCTCGTCGCCTCGGTGTAGTTTTTCTGATTATAATATGTGTCGCCGAGATTGAACTGTGCTTTGTCGTTGTATTTCTTGTCAAGAGAGTTTTTATACTCTTTCTCGGCCTCGTAATAATTGCCTTTCTTATAGTTTCTGTTGCCTTTACGGATGAAACTTTCTTTGCTCTGCGCGCTTGCCGCCACACAAAACGCCAGGAGAATCACTGTGATGCCGGATTTCTTGTCTATTCTCATTTTAGTTTTCTTTTTGAGGTTCAAATAAGTTGAATTTTGATTCCCATTCCTTTTTTCCAGAAGAAAGCAGGATTTCGATTATCAACAATATTATCGCGGCGCCTACGAACCATTGGAACTGGTCGTCGTAATCGGTGAACACATTCGACTCTATCTCTGATTTCTCTGTCTTGTTGATGTCTTCGTATATTTTGTCGAGTCCAACGTTTGAGTTGCTTGCCCTCACATAGATGCCGTCGCCTATCTCGGCGATTTGGCGCAGGATTTTGTCATCGACTTTTGTGATGATGATATTGCCGTCCTTGTCTTTTTTATAGCCTGTTTTTTTGCCGTATTTGTTGTAGAGTGGGATAGGTGCGCCTTCGTCGAGGCCCATTCCTATGGTGTAAATCTTGATGCCGTGCTTGGCGGCTTCCTGGGCCGCTTTCACCGCGCCGCCGTTCTCGTGGTCTTCGCCGTCGGATATTATTATTATGGCCTTGTTGTGTTTGGTGTCGCCGAAACTCTTGATAGCCAGCTCAATGGCTCTGCCCACCTCGGTGCCTTGTGTGGGGATAAGGTCCGTGTCCACTGTCGATAAAAACATCTTGGCGGCGGAATAGTCGGTGGTGATTGGCAGTTGCACGTAGGCGTTGCCGGCAAACACAATAATGCCGATTCTGTCCCCGCCAAGCTTGGAAATCAACTTGTTGATGGCTTGTTTTGAACGCTCCAAACGGTTCGGCGCGATGTCTTCGGCATGCATGGAGTTGGAAATGTCCACGCAAAGGAAGAGGTCGATGCCTTCTCGCTTCACTTTCTCCATCTTGGACCCTGACTGTAGATTCGCCGCACCTATTATCAATAAGGCGATTATCAGGTTGAAGATGACGAATTTCGTGTTGGCCCTTGCCGATGAAAACATCGGGACAAGATATTCTCTCAATTTGATGTTGGCGAATCGCTCGAACTGTCTCTTGTTCCATAAACGAATCATGACATAAATCGCCACTAACACCGGTATTATCAGCAACCAGTAAAGATATTGCGGGTTCTCGAATCTTAAGATATTGCTTTCCATTATATTTCTTAATCCGTTAATGTTTTAAAGACGGTGTGTTTCAATAAAAATCCCAACAACAATAATGCCAAACCTGTTAAAAGGAATGGTAAAAATTCTTCGTGGACGCGTGTGAACTCGTTTATCTCGATTTTCGAGCGTTCCAGTTGGTCTATTTCGTCATAGATTTGTTCTAATTTCTCGTTTGATGTGGCACGGTAGTATTTTCCGCCGGTTTCATCGGCAATCTGTTGAAGCAGCGACTCGTTGATTGTCACAGGGATTTGCTGGTACTGAATGCCGCCGAAGGGTGTCTGCACCGGATAAGGAGCGGTGCCTCTTGTGCCAACGCCTATGGTATAAACCCTGATGCCGAAGATTTTTGCCATCTCCGCTGCTGTTGCAGGGTCGATGGAGCCGGCGTTGTTGTCGCCGTCTGTCAGAAGAATCACGACCTTGGAGATGGCTTCGCTGTCTTTCAGACGACTTACAGAGGAGGCAAGACCGTCGCCAATGGCAGTGCCGTCTTCAAGCATGCCGCATTTTAACTCCCGCATCATGTTTAACAACATGCCGTGGTCTGTGGTTAAAGGCACTTGCGTGAATGTCTCGCTGGCAAACACAACCAAACCCATGCGGTCTTCAGGACGTCCCTTGACAAAGTCTGCGCTGATGTTTTTGGCGGCTTCAAGACGGTCGGGCTTGAGATCCTGGGCAAGCATGCTGCTCGACAAGTCTATGGTGAGTATGATGTCAATGCCCTCTACATTGATTTTCTGACTTTTTGAACTGCTCTGTGGACGAGCTAATGCAATGATTAACAATGCCAAGGCGCACATCTCGATGGCAAAAAGTATATGCCGCGCATAAATCCTCCAACTTTTTGGCATGTCGGCAAAAAAACTTGTGTCGCTGAACTTCACGTATGCCTGGTTCTTGCGACCTGCAAAGATATACCATGCGATAAGTAAAGGAATGATTATCAATCCATAAAGGAAATATGCCGATGCAAATTCTAATGAACTCATTTACCCTCCTCCTCTTTCTTTTTCTCTTCTTCACGGAAATAAATGTAGCTGTCTTCAACAAAATTGTCGATGTCGTTGAACGACTGCTTGTTGTGCTCTGACGACGGATTGGCTTTCGCGAATTTCACAAAGTCGGCGATGATAAGAGTGTCCCGCAGTCTCGATTTCGTCGAATTTCCGAGATTCAACTTGCTGACGGCTCGAATAATCTCGTCTGTCGTCATCTCGACAGCGTCAATATTAAACTGTCCCTCAAGATATTCTCTCGCAATATCAGTGAGATTTGTGTAGTAATCCTTGCTGTTCGGACTGTTCCAAAATTCAGTGTCTTTTATCTCGGCTAACTTGGCGCGAGCAGTTATAATGGCCGGAATAGCAGGTTTTTTCTTCTCTTCGACAACGACATCTTTCGTTTTCTTATGTTTTTTAAGATAGATGATAAGATACACTATGCCGGCTATAACGATGACAATGACAACCCAGGGAAACACTTCCTTGACGGTGACACTTTGACGCATAATGCCTTTAATCGGACGGAACGCTTGTGTGGTGTCAACGGCCATCGTCTTCACATAAAGCTCCTTCTCTTCGGTGTTCAAAGTGTAACGGATGCTGTCTTTAAGACTCTTGCTGTATGTGATGGCTATCTCCGGAACATAGACATATCCTGTGTCGAATGACGTCAACGTGAGATTTTGCGTCATAATCACGTTGTCGCTGTTATTTATTGACGTGGTCTTGATGTCTTCAACCTTAAGTACGTCGATGGATTTGCTCAAAGTGTCGCCGAACTGTCTCCAGTCAACAAAATAGTCTTTCGGAATAGTTAATGACAATTGATAATCAAAAGGTTGTCCCACAATAATGGTGTCGGCGGAAGTTTTTCCCTTGAGGAAAGTGACCTGCGCCTCGCAGCGTATGTCGAGTAACGACATCATGCAGAACAACATTATGAAACACAGTTTTTTCATCTTCTCGATTCTCTCCTTTTAAAAAGTTGCATGAGAGGCTTGACATAGTCTTCGTCGGTGTAAATCCATGTGTTGTCAACACCGTTGTTGGCGAAAGTCTTGTTGAGAGCTGTAGTCTCATGCTGTACAAATTTCTGATAAGCCTGATTCCAAGCGTTTGTCGAGGTGTCAACCCACATTTCCTTGTCGGTCTCGTTGTCGCGAAATTTTATCAATCCTATTTTAGGTATGATAAGTTCTCTTTTATCGGTGATTCTTAATGAGATAAGGTCGTGTTTTTTCGCTGCGATTCTCATTTCCTGCTCGAAGGGCTTGTTTGTCACGAAGTCGGATATGAGAAATGCCGTGGTGCGCTTTTTGATGGCGCGGGTCAGGAACTTCAGGCCCTCGCCTATATCTGTGCCTTTGTGTTGCGGCGTGAACGTCACGATTTCACGTATGATACGCAGAATGTGGCTTGAGCCTTTCTTCGGCGGAATAAATTTTTCAATCTGGTCGCTGAAGAAAATCACACCGACTTTATCGTTGTTTTGAATTGCCGAGAATGCCAGCACTGCCGCGAGTTCTGCGGAGATGTCGCGTTTCGTGGTGTCGATGGAGCCGAAGTCGTTGGACCCCGACACATCTACAAGCAACATCACTGTCATCTCGCGCTCTTCCTCGAAAATCTTGACAAAAGGCTTGTGGAACCGCGCCGTGACGTTCCAGTCTATGTTGCGAATGTCGTCACCATACTGATATTCGCGCACCTCGCTGAATGTCATGCCCCGACCCTTGAACGCACTGTGGTACTGCCCCGAAAAAATGTGGCTGCTCAACCCGCGTGTCTTGATCTCGATTTTCCTGACTTTCTTAAATAAATCCGTCGCTTCCATGTTTTACAATCACGGCACCTCTACGATGTTCAAAATCTCGTTGATGATATCTTCTGTTGTGATATTTTCCGCCTCGGCCTCGTAAGTCAAGCCGATACGATGGCGCATCACGTCTGGGGCGACGGCGCGCACGTCTTCCGGAATGACATAGCCGCGGCGCTTGATGAATGCGTAAGCCTTGGCAGCCAACGCGAGGTTGATGGAGGCGCGCGGAGAACCACCGTAACTTATCATGCCGGCGAATTTCTTCAGCCTGTACTCCTCGGGAAGACGTGAGGCGAAAACAATGTCGGTGATATAGTTCTCGATCTTCTCGTCGAGATA
This sequence comes from uncultured Bacteroidota bacterium, assembly GCA_900542475.1. Taxonomy (GTDB): domain Bacteria; phylum Bacteroidota; class Bacteroidia; order Bacteroidales; family F082; genus Limimorpha. Next base: position 8,042 of record UQNO01000011.1, on the reverse strand, counting down.
AACCTCGCGACAGACCTTGCGAGCGTTCAAAATGTCTTTCGTTGACGTAACCTTGTGAACCTCGGGGTATTCCTTGTTGATGTTTTGACGAAGAATGATTTTTTCCTCCTCCTTCTTCGGATAATCGATGACGACCTTTAACATGAAACGGTCAACTTGAGCCTCCGGTAACGGATAAGTGCCCTCTTGCTCAATAGGATTCTGTGTCGCCATGACCAGGAACGGATCGGGTAAAGCGAAAGTGCTCTCGCCGATGGTTACCTGATGCTCCTGCATGGCCTCAAGCAATGCACTCTGAACCTTCGCAGGAGAACGGTTGATTTCGTCCGACAAAATAAAATTGGCGAAAACAGGACCTTTCTTCACCAGGAACTCCTCCGTCTTCTGACTGTAAATCATCGTCCCTACAAGGTCGGCAGGCAAAAGGTCCGGCGTGAACTGAATGCGGCTGAAATTGGCATCGACAATACTCGCTAAAGTCTTTATCGCCAATGTCTTGGCTAAACCCGGCACACCCTCCAGGAGAATGTGGCCGTTTGACAGCAAACCGATAAGCAAACGCTCTGTCATGTGTCTCTGACCCACGATGACCTTGCTCATTTCCATATTAATCAAGTCGATAAACTGACTCTCTCTCTGAATTTTTTCGTTTAATTCCCGAATGTCTGTTTCAATCATTTTATTGTGATTTTAAATCTTTTCATAACTAACTACGTAAACGCAAAAATATTGCAAAAATTTCAATCTGAAATGAAAAATTTATTTTGTTTTTAAATATACCGATTTTTTTTGTAATTTCGTAGCTTGAAATAAAATTATGCCGCAATATAGCAAAATATCGATAATCGGGGCGGGGAATGTCGCCTATGCACTCTGTAAATTGTTGAAAAACAAAAGTATAGAACCGTATTGTGTGCTGGTCAGAAATCCTGAAAAAGCAAGACAAGTCGAAGAAGATTTAAATGTCGAGACTGTTTCCGGCTATAAAAAAGTTTTGGAATCGGAACTGATAATAATTGCTGTTAATGATGACGAGATAGAAGAGGTTGCTTCGCATCTTGTCGATTATAAAGGACTCGCTGTTCATACATCGGGAACTAAACCTTCGGATTTGCTGAATAGGACGATGCGTCGCGGGGTTTTTTATCCGCTGCAGACAATGAGTAAGGCTCGTGAGGTTTCTTTCGACGAGACACCTTTATTAATATATGCCAACTCGCCCGATGATGTCGAAACGCTATGCCGATTCGCTAAACAGTTTTCACATAAAGTGGAGTTTTGCGACGACAAACAGCGTAAAACCATACATCTTGCGGCTGTTTATGTGTCCAATTTTACCAATGTGATGCTTGGAATAGGAGACAAGTTGTTGAAAGATAACGGTTTATCGCTTGATATTATGCGCCCTTTGGTGATGGAGACGCTTCAAAAATCATTTGAAATGTCTCCGGAAAAAGCACTCACAGGTCCTGCCCGTCGCGGTGATTGGGCAACCATAGGAGAACATGAGAAAATGCTTTCGTACACCCCTGATGAACTCGCAATTTATATGATTTTGACCGATTATATCATTGAAAAATATCAAAAAAATGAAAAATTATAAGGAATTGTTAAAAAATGTCACGACATTCATCTTTGACTATGATGGAGTTATGACGCAAGGCAATGTGCTGATGATGCCCAATGGAGAAGGCCTGCGCGCGACAAATGTGAAGGACGGCTTCGCCTTGCAACTCGCAGTGCGTCTCGGTTATAACGTGGCTGTGATTTCCGGTGGTTATGCCGATTCCATGACACAGCGTATGAGAATGCTCGGAGTGGAAGATGTTTATACTCATATTCCAAACAAAATCACTAAGTTAGAGGAATATATGAAAAAGAAAAATCTTAAAAAAGAGCAGATTGTTTACATGGGCGACGACATTCCTGATTATCCCGTGATGAAAATGGTGGGAGTGCCCGTCTGTCCTGCCGACGCCTCTGAAGAAATCAAAGAGATAAGTGTGTATATCAGCAATAAGGACGGCGGTAAAGGAGCCGTGCGCGACATCATCGAGCAAGTGCTCAAAGTTCAGGATAACTGGATGAAGGATTTTAAAAATCATTTGTGGTAGTGAATAAAATCGGTGCTTTTTTTAAACTGGTGCGGTGGCCTAACCTACTTATCACTGCCTTGACAATGTGCCTTGTGTATCATTGCATTATGCGAATGGAAAGCACATTGATGTTTACACTTTTGGTCGTCTCGATGGTGCTGATACAGGCTGGCGGCTACGTGATAAACGATATTTTTGATAAGGAAATAGATGCGGTGAATAAACCTGAAAAACTTATTGTCGGACGGATATTTACGGAAAAACAAAGTAATGTTTTTTATATCGCGCTGACAATCATCGGCATCGGTTGCGCATTGGCGGCTACAATAATGGCTATGGGCAAAAGTTTCATGACGGTTTTCGCTTTTATGCTTCTTTTGGCTTGCCTCTTATATACCTACTCCAGTAGATATAAGAAAGAACTTGTGGTGGGAAATGTAATTGTCTCGTTGTCAGTGGCTTTTGCGGTGTTTTTACCTTGGCTTTTCGAGATGTTGTACATCTCAAAACATGAACTTCTGCTGATAACGTTTAGACCGCTGATGCAATGGTCCCTTCACATAGTTCTTGTCTATACCGCATTCGCCTTCCTGATGACTTTTATTCGAGAAATCGTGAAAGACATGGAGGACATGGAAGGTGACAGACTTCGGCAGTGTCGCACAATTCCAATTGTGTGGGGTGTCAAGGCCGCACATGGTATTGTGATGGTGTTGTGTTTTATTACATCTGTGATGATATGGAATGAAGCGAATTATTTGAAAACCTTTGGATTTGATACCGCATTTTATATGCTGATAACTTCTGGAGTGTTGGTTTTATATGTGATGTGTGGCAATGTCATAAATCTTGTCGCTAATAAATCGCCTGAATTTGGTAAAAAATTTCATTTGCAATCTATTGTATTGAAAATAAGTATGTTAACAGGTGTTTTGTCAATGTTTTTTATAAAATAATGTTAGATAATCTGAAAAAATATATTGTTGTTTTGGCATCAAAGTCTCCGCGCCGACAAGAGCTTTTGAAAGGTATTGGCGTTGACTTCGCCGTTTTGACTAAAGAAGTTGACGAGACTTATCCGTCGCGTCTGCCACTAATCGATGTCGCTCCTTTTTTGAGTTTAAAGAAAGCCAAGGCATTTGAAGAAGTGGAACTGCCTGATAATTACATGGTTATCGCAGCCGACACTGTCGTGATTGTGGAGAATGAAATTTTAGGCAAACCCAGAGACAGAGACGATGCCGTGAGAATGATGAACCTGCTTTCCGGCAAGGTGCATAAAGTGGTGACTGGCGTGACAGTTCACACAAAAGAAAAGACAAAAACGTTTTCAGTGACTTCAAAGGTGACTTTTGAAACGCTTGATAATCATGAAATTGATTATTATATTGATAATTATAAACCATACGATAAAGCCGGTGCGTACGGTGTCCAAGAGTGGATTGGCTATTGCGGCGTGAGTAATGTAGATGGTTCGTATTTTAATGTGATGGGGCTTCCAACCCAGAAATTGTATAAAATATTAAAAGAATTTTAAATGGAAAGAAAACCGACGATTTTAGTAACGAATGATGATGGATATTTAGCGAAAGGCTTGAGAAAACTGGCGAATTTGATGAGTCAGTTCGGAAAGGTTGTAGTGGTCTCGACTGAACAGGTGAAGTCGGCGCAAGGACACTCTATGACGATAAACGAGCCATTGAGGCTCAGGCAGTTGGAAAAATCCGACAATTTTGAGATGTATGTTCTGAACGGCTGCCCCGTCGATTGTGCAAAAGTGGGGTTTCAGATGATTTTGGACGAATATCCTGACCTGCTGGTGTCGGGAATAAACCATGGGTCGAACGTCTCCACAAACGTAATCTATTCCGGCACAATGGCTGCCGTGGTGGAGGCGTGTATGGACGGTATTCCATCAGTTGGCTTCAGCCTTGAAGATTATGACCGAGATGCTCATTTTGACCATCTCGACAACTATATAGCCGATATAACTAAAAAAGTTTTAAAGGATGGTTTGCCGAAAGGCGTTTGCCTGAATGTGAATTTCCCGAAATATTCTGAAGAAAATCCAATAAGGGGAGTGAAGGTTTGCCGTCAAGCCAAAGCGCGCTGGAAAGAGATTTTCGATAAACGGAAAGACCCGCACGGACGAGATTATTTCTGGATTGACGGCGAGTTTATCGTGGAAGATGATGGCATAGATGCCGATGTTTACGCCTTGAAAAACAATTATGTGTCAATCGTGCCGACGCATTATGATTGGACCGCTTACGATGCCTTGGACAAATTAAAAAACTTTGAGAAATGAAATATTACATCATAGCAGGCGAGGCTTCCGGCGATTTGCACGGCTCCAATCTCGTGGCTTCAATACGTCAGAAGGATCCTAATGCCAAAATCAGAGCATGGGGCGGTGAAAAAATGCGCCGCAATGGCGCAAATGTGGTGAAAAATTATCACGATTTGGCGTTTATGGGATTCGTCGAAGTGTTAATGAATTTAAACACAATCTTAAAAAATTTTAACATTTGTAAAAAAGATATTGCAAAATTTAACCCTGACGCTATTATTCTTATCGATTATCCGGGATTTAATCTGAAAATCGCAAAATGGGCTAAAAAGAAGGGATTCAAAGTTTTTTATTATATATCACCGCAGGTTTGGGCATGGAAACGCCGCCGAGTGCGTACTATTAAGAAAGTGGTCGATAAAATGCTCTGCATACTGCCTTTCGAGAAAAAGTTTTATGATAACTATAATGTCGATAGCCAGTTTGTTGGACACCCCCTGCTTGATGAAATAACTAAAATAGGACCTGTTGATAAGGGAAGATTTTACAAGGCTAACCGTCTGAATCCGAGAAAGGAAATCATCGCATTGCTGCCGGGAAGCCGCAAACAAGAAGTGGGGAAAATGCTCCCTGTGATGCTCGAAGTCGTGAAAATGTTCACCAGTTACCAATTTGTTGTTGCATGTGCACCGTCTCTGCCAATTGGCTATTACAAAAAAATAATCGGTGAAAAATCTAATGTCAGATTGGTCTTGAATCGGACATATCAACTGCTGCAATTGTCAAGCGCCGCAATAGTTACCTCCGGAACAGCCACATTGGAGACGGCATTGCTCGATGTGCCGGAAGTGGTCTGCTATAAAGCGAATAAAATTTCATATATCATCGCAAGACATCTGGCAAAAGTTAATTATATCTGTCTTGTAAATCTTATCATGGACCGTTTGGTTGTCAAGGAGTTAATACAAAACGACATGACAGCCGACAATATTAGAGACGAAATACAATCATTGCTGAACAACTCGAAGCGCCAGAAAAAACTGCTTGACGACTATGAAGAATTGAAATTTGTACTCGGTAATGCCGGCGCGTCTGACAGAGCAGCCCGAACAATAATATCATATATTAAAAAAAATTAACAGATTTGTTAAAATTTTTTAACATTTGGTCTGAAAAATTAACATTTATTGCATAAAAAAGACGGAAAATTATCCGGGGAATTTTTTTTGACCCCGGATTTTTTGTTTAACTTGCATGTCGAAAAAACATGTGAAAATGACAAATTGGTTCAAATATCCGTTCATTCGACTGCTGATGCCTTTCGCCTTGGGTATATGGCTGTCGTACTCATGTTTTGACTTGTCGAAAAACGATGAGGATGTTCTTCTGTTTGCACTTGTATTTCTTAATGTGACGCTGTTTTTTGTGGCAGTGGCTGTGAAAGACTACAAATACCGCTGGCTTTTTGGCGTGATACTGAATCTGCATCTGTTATTAATAGGTGTCGCCATTGTTCATATTCGAAATGATGATTTAGACGAGGACTGTGATGTCTGGATAGCTAAAGTGTCGGAATGCCCTATGGAAAAGGAAAAATCGCTCAAGGTGATAATGAAAAAACTTTCCGGTCAGGGCGCCATTTTGGCTTATTTTGAGAAAAATGAACGCTCATTGGACCTGAAATATGGTGATGTTGTCGCCTTTTTTGAGCCGCCAAAAATTGTGGAACCACCTAAAAACCCCGAACAGTTTGATTATCAACGTTATTTGTGTAGAAAAGGAATTTATAGGCAGGTCTATCTGAAAAACGATTCGTGGGAGAAACTTGACGCAAATCGTGCGAATCCGATATATGCCTTCTCTTATCGGTTGCGTGATTTTTTACTGCAAACGATGCGTGATTTGGGCGTTACGGAAGATGAATATGCTGTCGCAGCAGCCATATTGCTCGGTTATGACGATACCTTGCCAACTGAATTGAGACAGAAATACGTCGCCTCAGGCTCTATGCATATATTGTGTGTGTCGGGAATGCATGTCGGAGTCGTGTTTATGGTGTTTTCTTATCTGCTTGTGTTCCTTGATAAAAGCAAACGATGCCAGCAAATGTTGAAACAATTGTTGTTGATAATGCTGATATGGTTATATGCCTTGCTTGCCGGATTGGCACCTTCAATATTGCGTTCTACAATTATGCTCTCCTCCTTGATTGTAGGAGATATGATAAAAAGAAAAGGCGTCTTGTTGAATAGTATAGCCGCTTCGGCGTTTATGCTCCTTTGTGTCAACCCCGCAAACCTGTTTGATATTGGCTTCTTGCTATCGTATTGCGCAGTCGTGGGGATTGTGACACTGCAAAAACCGATTTATAACTTGTTATACGTGAAACCCCAATTGTTGAATAAAATTTGGGAAATGACATCGGTGACGTTGGCGGCACAGATTGCAACTGCACCGTTTTCAATCTATTATTTTCATCAGTTTCCAACATATTTTTGGCTTAGCAACCTGTTTATGGGGCCGATATCAAGTGCCGTTATAGTCGGCGGCATGCTAATGTTGATTCTATTCTTTATACCTTATATTAATATAGGTGTCGCTTTTTGCGTTAAATGGATGATCTATTTGATGAATTTTGTTGTTTCCTGGGTGGAAAACTTGCCAATATCTATCGTTAAAGGATTGTATATAAATGATTTAGAGTTTGTATGCCTGATAGTCTCCCTGTTACTTGTGATGATGCTTGTGGAACATGGACGAAAGAAATGTGTGTTTTGTTTATTGTCTATGTTGTTGATTTTCAGTGTTTCACAATTGACACGAGCGATGATTAAGCAGAATCAGAGGAGTTTCACGGTTTACTCAATGCGAAAATCAACCGCCATTGACTTTATATGTGGTGGAGAACATGTGTTGTTTTGTGACACAACGGTCTTGAACGACCCCTCTGTGTCGAGTTTTAGCATTGATAACAATTTGATAAAGAAAGGAGTGTTCTCAAATAGCCGAATTTTGCTACTTGATGATACTGATTTTGACAATGCTTTTATGAGAAAACGAGATAATATTATCTCCTTTGGCGGAAAAACTATCGGAATTTTTGATGAAAAGTCAATTTGTGGCGTAAAATTGCCTCACCGACCTCATCTCGACTATTTTATACTTAAAGGGAACGCCAAAATTGATGTTGAACGTTTGTTGAATGTCTATGTTATTGATTTACTGATAATTGACGGTAGTATTCCAGATTACTTAAGTCGGAAAATAATTAAAAAAGCGGAGGAGATAGGCTTGGATATTTATGATGTAAAGACGGAAGGAGCGTTTGTTTTGCAATTATAATATATTGATAATCAATATCATTATGAGTGATTTTTAAAAAATACAAAAAAAATACAAAAAAATGTTGCACGTAAAAAAAAACGCTGTATCTTTGCACCGTCAAAACAGAATGGTTTTGAATGGTTCTTTAAGATGATGGTGCCGTAGTTCAGTTTGGTTAGAATGCCTGCCTGTCACGCAGGAGGTCGACGGTTCGAGCCCGTTCGGCACCGCAAAAAACAGAGACGTTTCAAGGAACGTCTCTGTTTTTTTTGTAATAAATCAATCTGTTTTTTTTAGTTTGTCGTATCTTTGGCGTAAAATTTCCGTGTTCG
>UQNO01000010.1 GCA_900542475.1 uncultured Bacteroidota bacterium | reverse complement strand
AACTTCTCGCAATGCGACTCTTTGCTTCTTGGCGACAAATGCGGCGCACACACATGGCCATACGTGGAATGCGGCAACGACAGCAGTATATTGGAACACGAGGCTACAACATCAAAAATCTCGGAAGACCAACTGTTCTATTGCAACCAGAGAGGCATTCCTACAGAAAAAGCCATCGGATTGATAGTCAACGGCTACGCAAAAGACGTACTGAACAAACTGCCGATGGAGTTTGCCGTCGAAGCACAGAAATTGTTGAACATCACATTGGAGGGAAGTGTCGGATAAGAGAGAGATTAAAAAGAATGGAAATATTTGCAGAAATATTACATGGAGATTGTTTGGAACAATTAAAACAAATGCCCGACAATTATGTTGACTTAATTGTAACATCTCCGCCGTATGCCGACCAAAGAAAGACTACATACGGAGGTGTTTCCGTAAATCATTATGTAGAATGGTTCTTGCCAATAACAAAAGAATTGTTACGCGTTCTAAAACCAACAGGAACTTTTATACTTAACATAAAAGAAAAAGTCCAAAATGGCGAAAGAAGCACTTATGTTTTAGAGTTGATTCTTGAAATGCGAAAACAAGGATGGCTATGGACAGAAGAATTTATTTGGCATAAAAAGAATTGTTATCCTGGTAAATGGCCAAATCGTTTCCGTGATGCTTGGGAAAGATTATTGCAATTTAACAAAAGTAAGAAATTTAATATGTATCAGGAATCAGTAATGGTTCCCACGGGAGATTGGGCAAAATCAAGATTAAAGAATTTAAGCGATACTGACAAAACACGTGATAATTCAAAAGTTGGCAGCGGCTTTGGGAAAAACATTTCCAACTGGGAAGGAAGGGATATGGCATATCCGACAAATGTTTTATATTTAGCTACCGAGTGTGGTAACAAGAGACACAGTGCCGCATTCCCGGAATCGTTACCTGAATGGTTCATTAAACTATTCACAAAAGAAGAAGATATTGTTTTAGATCCATTTATGGGTAGCGGGACAACAAACTTTGTTGCTCAAAGAATGCATAGAAACAGTATCGGAATAGAAATAAAATCAGAGTATTATGAACAAGTAAAAGAACAATTACGAGAATGTGAATTGATGCTTTTTGAAAAACAAACGCAAAAAAATCAAAACAAATATACAACATGTTATTAAATATCAAGAACTTGCATGTCTCAATCGGAGGCAAGGAAATATTAAAAGGCTTCAACCTCGGAGTGAACGAGGGCGAGATTCACGCCATCATGGGTCCTAACGGGACGGGCAAGAGCACATGGGCGGCTGCGTTGACAGGACGCGAAGGCTACGAGATAACCGAAGGCGAAATCTGGTACAAAGGACAGAACATCGTCGGAATGGCAGCGGAAGAACGCGCCAACCTCGGCATCTTCCTGAGCTTCCAATATCCAGTGGAAATCCCGGGAGTCTCTATGCAAAACTTTATGCGCACAGCCGTCAACTCAAAACGTGAATATCAAGGACTTCCACCAATGTCGATGATTGATTTCACCAAGATGATGAAACAGAAACAGGCGATGGTGGAAATCACAGAGAAACTGCAAAACCGTTATGTGAACGTCGGCTTTTCAGGCGGCGAGAAGAAGAAAAACGAAATCTTCCAGATGGCAATGCTCGAACCGGAACTCTCTATACTCGACGAGACCGACTCGGGCTTGGATATCGACGCCTTGAGAATCGTGGCAAACGGCGTGAACCAACTTCACAATGAGCATAACGCTTTCGTGGTAATCACTCATTATCAACGACTTCTGGATTACATAGTACCCGATTTCGTGCATGTGATGTACGACGGCAGGATAGTGAAATCCGGCGACAAGAAGCTTGCACTCGAACTCGAAGAAAAGGGTTACGAATGGGTTAAGGAATTGAAACTCTAACAGTTACCACAATGGCTTATCTTGAAAACAACATAACAGTCGGAAAAAACCAGAGCAGACAGCTTGTCATCCTCGACGACAGCGGCCATCTGCGCTCCAACGAAGAACAGTGCGACATCGTGATGGAGGAGAACTCCGCGCTGGAGCTGTACAGGATTCAGAATCTGAACGACGACTCGGAGCTCACGACGCACATCAATATCAAGCAGGCGCGCAACAGCCGCGTGCACTTCGTCATCGTGACGTTCAACAGCGGCTGGGTTAAAAACAACATCAACGTCAACCTTGACGGCGAAGGCGCCGACATACAGATTTACGGTCTGTATATTCTCGACAAAAAACAACACGTTGAGAACCTCATGAAAATAAACCACAATGTGCCGAACTGCTCAAGCAACGAGAAGTTCAAGGGCATTCTCGACGACGAGGCCTCCGCGGTGTTCAACGGCCATGTCATGGTAGCGCCAAACGCTCAAAAAACCAATGCGTATCAGAATAACAGCAACATCATCTTGACCGACAAGGCGAAGATTAACACCATGCCGTTCCTCGAGATTTACGCCGACGACGTGAAATGCTCGCACGGCACATCCACCGGACAACTCGACCAAGACGCAATGTTCTACATGCGTCAGCGCGGCATCAAGAAAGAAGACGCAAGAATGCTTCTGATGTACGCTTTCGCCGCGGAAATAAGCAACAACATCAAAATCGAAAGCGTCCACGACAGCATCGACGACATGATAAAACGCCGTCTGAAAGGCGAACTTTCAAGTTGCGACACATGCATATTCCAATGCAGCAACACAGAAAAAGTTTTTAAGATTGACCTGGATAAAATATGATTTTTTTATTATCTTTGCAAAAAGTTAAACACATAATATCATGAAAACAAACATTTCAAGGAAAAACACGCTTCTGCTCATGGCATTAACAATATTAGCCATGATTTTCACGGGATGTAAAAAAGACAACTCGTCGTCTGATGGCGACATTACTCCTCCAGTCGGCAAATTGGGCATCATGACTCTTGACAATCAGTCGTACGAAATCACTTCCGGCGAATACTACGATGATATTCAACTAAACATTTTGACAATAGAATTGGCTGACGGAGACGCCAACGTTCACAAAATCTCATTCACCGGACACACCGAAATTCCATTGGATTCACTTGAATACACTCTTAAACCAGAAGATGGTGCGTCAGGAATGTTCCTGCTTGGCAGCGATGTTTTATACTGCAAATCGGGTACCGTGACAATATCAAAAGCCGGCTCAAACTACAAGATAGAGTCAGACGGCGTGGCAGGCCCTCTTCTCGGTTTCACAACATCTCCCAAGAACTTCACTGTTACCTTTGAAGGTCCGATTAAGAAACACATGGACTGAAAACAATAATCAAAAAGAACAATCGCGGCATGAAATGTATCATTTAGCACATTGGAATCACAATAGATGTTTTTATGCTTTGCTAAACGAGGAAATGCCTCCCCGGGCAAGATGGAAAAACAAGATTGTATGCATTATGATATAAAAACATTAACTATTTTTGCAAACTAAATTTTTCGATTTTGAATAACTTCGACATAAACGAGATTCGGAGGCAGTTCCCGGTGCTGAACCAACAGGTTTACGGAAAGCCTCTTGTATATTTCGACAACGCCGCGACCACTCAAAAACCGCTTTGCGTGATTGAACGCGAGCGCGATTATTATCTGCGTGAGAACTGCAACATACACCGAGGGGTGCATTATCTCAGCCAGATGGCGACAGAGGCTTACGAAAACGCGCGCAAGACAGTGGCGCTCTTCATCAACGCCAAACAACCACAGGAGATTGTGTTTACAAGAGGCACTACGGAATCGCTTAATCTGCTGGCGACCTCCCTTGGACAACTTCTTGTGAATCAAGAAGATAAAGTGGTGATTAGCGCCATGGAGCATCATTCAAACCTGGTACCATGGCAGCAGATTCTGTTCCGCAAGTCCGTCATTTCGACCGGAGCGAAGCGGAGTGGAGAAATCTTCGACAACAACCTGCTTGTGATTAAAATGGACGAGAACGGCGTTCTGGATTTGAATCATTATGAGGAATTACTCCGGCAGAAACCGAAAATCGTTTCTATTGCACACATTTCCAATACTTTAGGTACGGTCAATCCTGTCAAGGAGATGACTGCGATGGCTCATAATTACGACATACCGGTGATTATTGACGGAGCACAGTCGATGGCACACCAAGTTATTGACGTTCAAGATATTGACTGCGATTTCTACGTTTTTTCAGGACATAAGATGTATGCTCCTATGGGCATAGGCGGCCTCTACGGCAAAATGGAATGGCTTGAAAAGATGCCTCCATATCAGTTCGGCGGCGAGATGGTCGATACCGTGAGTTTCGAGAAGACCACGTTCAACCAAGTGCCATTTAAGTTCGAGGCAGGGACACCGAATGTTGGGGCGGCTTTAGGCTTGGAGACTGCCGTCAAGTTTATTCAAAGCATTGACAGACAGGTTGTTGAAGATTACGAAGGCGAACTTTTGAGATATGCCGGCGAGCAGCTTGCACACATCGAGGGTCTTCGTTTCATAGGGCAGGCACCGGAACGCAACGGACTGATTTCGTTCGTGATAGAAGGCGTCCATCCTTACGATTTGGGTACCGTCATTGACAAGATGGGCGTGGCGGTGCGTACAGGTCATCATTGCGCCGAGCCTGTGATGACATTCTTTGGAATCCCGGGCACGGTGAGAGCGTCTTTCGCAATATACAACACAAAAGAAGAAATTGATATTTTTGTAAAAGCAGTTGACAGGGCAGCGAATATGTTAAGATGAGATGTTAGACATTAGACGTTAATGAGAAAATCTAAACTAAAATATATGGTCTGAAATCTAAGGTCTAAAAAACTAAAAATCATGACAATAAAAGAAATACAAGATTCAATAGTCGAGGAGTTCTCGATGTTCGACGACTGGATGGACCGTTACGCCATGCTCATCGAGATGGGCAAGGAATGTCCGGTCATCGAGCCTCAATACAGAAACGATAATTATCTCATAAATGGCTGCCAATCAAGAGTTTGGCTTCACGCCGAATTGAAAGAGGGCAAGATTTACTTTACTGCCGACAGCGACGCCGTCATCACTAAAGGTATCATCAATCTATTGATAAAAGTGTTTTCGGGACAAACTCCGGCTGATATTTTGGCGGCCGACATGAGTTTCCTGGACGAAATCGGATTAAAGGAACACCTCTCGCCTACTCGCTCTAACGGATTGTTGAGCATGGTGAGACAGATGATGCTTTACGCGGAGGTTATGAATAATAATTGAGTGCCGGAGATTTCTCCACTTCGGTCGAAATGACGTGTGGGAAACAGTTGGAAAATGTATGGGAAACAGTTGGAAGATATGCGTGAAACAGTTGGAAGACGAGCGTGAAACAGTTGGAAGATGTATGGGAAACAATTGGAAAACGAGTGGAAAACAGCCGAAATAACATTTTGGATATGACAGAAATAGAAAAAAACGAATTGAAAGAGCGGGTGATTGCTGTGTTAAGCGGCATTTACGACCCGGAGATACCCGTTGACATTTACAAGCTGGGTTTGATTTATGAAATCGACATCGACGATGAGGGCGCAGTGACGATTCTCATGACAGTGACAGCGCCGAACTGCCCTGTCGCCGACTATCTCCCGAACTTTGTCAAGGAGAAAGTCAGTGCCATCATGGGTGTCAAATCATGCGATGTGGAGCTCACTTTCGAGCCTGCATGGAGTCCGGCAAACCTTTCCGAAGAGGTGCGCGCCGAACTCGGCCTCGACGAAGGCTTTGGTCTCGGCGATTTTATGTATTAAGCCGACTAACAAAAATTCGCCGCTTTGCCATCAATCCTACGAAAGCAAAGCGGCGAATTCATTCCTCTCGCCATCATTTTTTTTCGATGACAATGACTCCGGGTTACTCGAGCGGTGTCTTTATCATATTTATGAAATACTGATGCACACGTATATCGTCGTTGAGTTCGGGATGGAACGCCGTAACTAACTGCTTGCCTTGTCTCGCAGCCACGATATGTCCACCAACCTCGGCAAGAATCTCCGCATCGCCTTCCACCTTATTGATATAGGGTGCTCTGATAAAAGTCATCGGGACATCTTCGCCCACACCATTCATCTTTGCCTCCGTGTAGAAACTACCGAGTTGACGACCATAAGCGTTACGGCAGACATCAATATCCATAGTGGAGATGCGGTCGAGAGACCGCCCCTCTTCTTTTTTTGACAGAAGGATAAGTCCGGCACATGTGCCAAACACGGGGAGACCGTTACGAATATCGTTCCTGACGGACTCGAACATACCCAAGTCCTTCAGAAGTTTCAGTTGCACAGTACTCTCACCACCAGGAAGCACGAGTCCGTCTTTAGGTTTTTGCCAGTCAGACAATTGGCGAATCTCGAAAGTTTCCACTCCAAGACGTTCCAGCATCTTCTCGTGCTCCAAGAAAGCGCCTTGCAGCGCCAATATTGCTATTTTCATTACTTACTTGCCTCTTTCGGCCATAAGAATCTCAATTTCTTGTTCATTGATGCCGACCATAGCCTCTCCAAGGTCTTCTGACAGCTCGGCGAGTTTCTTGGCATCGTTGAAGTTTGTGACGGCCTGCACTATTGCCGCGGCGCGTTTTTCGGGATTGCCGCTCTTGAAGATACCGGAGCCCACGAACACGCCCTCTGCGCCAAGCTGCATCATAAGAGCGGCATCGGCAGGAGTGGCGACACCACCGGCGGCGAAGTTCACGACAGGAAGTTTGCCATTCACGTGTACATACTTAACCAGGTCGTAAGGAACTTGAAGTTGTTTGGCCGCCTCGTAGAGTTCGTCTTCCGACATGGAGGTAAGACGACGCATCTCGCTCTGCATCATACGCATGTGGCGGACGGCTTGCACAACGTCGCCTGTGCCCGGCTCTCCCTTTGTACGAATCATCGTGGCGCCCTCGGCGATACGGCGCAAAGCCTCGCCAAGATTACGCGCCCCACATACGAATGGAACATCGAACTTGTTCTTGTCGATATGATAGATATCGTCGGCGGGGGAAAGCACCTCGCTCTCGTCGATATAGTCAATCTCTATAGCTTGCAGAATCTGAGCCTCGGCGAAATGTCCGATACGGCATTTCGCCATAACGGGAATGGAAACCGCCTTCTGAATGCCCTTGATCATCTTGGGGTCGCTCATGCGAGACACTCCACCGGCAGCGCGGATGTCAGCCGGAATCCGCTCAAGCGCCATAACCGCACACGCACCGGCAGCCTCCGCGATGCGAGCCTGCTCGGGTGTAGTAACGTCCATAATCACACCGCCTTTAAGCATCTGTGCCAAGTTGCGGTTCAATGTTTGTCTATTTTCAGTCATAATGTTTATTAATAAATATTATTTGTATAATCTTGTATCTTACACGGAATGAGTGCTTAGCCTCTGACACTCAACAACATACACACAATCACTCATTCCACCTTCGAGGCGTTTCATTGTTTTGGCGTCTGTCGCGCGCGGCAATATACCGACTCCTCTCGGGATATAAGGTTCGATTTCCTTTTTTCAATTTTTTTGCAAAGATACAACATTTTAACAACCGATAAATATTTTTTATGAAATAATTATTTGATATTATAAAATTTTGTAATTTTGCAGCGCGAAAAAACGATGGGGGTTTAGCTCATCTGGTAGAGCGTTAGGTTCGCAATCTAAAGGTGGCCGGTTCGAGTCCGGCATCCTCCACAGAATCAAGATTTTAAACGTTAGATTTTAAACGTTAGACATTAGATGTTAGACGTTAGGCTTTAGAGGGACGTGCATGAGCATGTCTCTGTTTTTTATAATAATGTTGCCGAAAATAGTTGGTGACAGGTAAAAAAAAGATAGGTGGCGGGTTCCTATATATAACCATGGCCACCTATTTTTTTGATGCCTCCCGAGCTTGTCAGCATGACGCCGAAGGCTGCATCAGTCGGTTACGACAAAGCGTTTTGTGACGGTTTTGCCTTTATGGTCGGATATGCGGAGAAGATAAAGACCGTTGGACAACTCGGAAACACAGATTTCGTCGGTGTTATAATTGGTTTTGACATACTGGCCGAAGATGTTGAAGATTTGGATTTCATCAGGACAGATGCCTTCTATTATAATCTGCTCTTTTGCCGGGTTGGGATAGATGGTCACTTGAGAATCATTGCTGTCAACCTCTGCAATATCATTTATGATAATATTGCAAAGATTAGGCAGATGGTGTTCTGCAAAGTCATCGTCTTCACACCATGTCGCGAAATAGTCGCTGTCGGCTTGTCCGTCAACCCAATTGTTGAGTGCTTCCATTAAGTTATTTGTCCCCGTGATGGATTCTGTCAATTGCCAACCGTCGTTCCAGTCAAACGGCGAGGTTTGCTCAATGGCGCCTTGATTGTAATAAGCAGGGGCGTTAGATATCCACGACTCAGGTGCCACAGTGTTGTAATAGCCATTTGTGATAGTTCCAAAATTGTACATGCAGATGCCTTGACGTGGCGCCGGCGGCCACCAAATCTCATATTCACCGAAAAATGTCCCGATGTAAGAGTAGCAGTTTTCAATCAAACCGTAGTTGGTGCCGGCAATTCCGGCGAATGAACGAAGAAACTTCAGAGAGTCGGCGACCGAAGCACAATTCCGGATGGTTCCGTCATTACGGAATACAAACATATCCATGTTGGTTTCAGGATGTCCCTCATAATCAACTTTTCTTATTTTGGTCATGCAGTTGGTAATCGTGCCTTCATTTCTATAGCCAAAGATGGCATATTCTGCTCTCATATCACTTTTATAAACCTCATCGACCTCAAAACGACATCTGTCTATTATCGTATTAGCATCGGAATGAGCGAAAAACAGTCCGTCTTGGTTGCTTCTTCCAGAAGCATATACGTGACGAATGGTTACATTTTTGATTGTTGCGCCGCAAAGAAATCCGAAGAAAGCGTCAACTTGTTCCATTGTTGGATAATATAGATATAAATTCGTGATTTCATACCCGTTGCCATCGAAAGTTCCGCAGAATTTCAGCGTGTTTAAACCGGGAGCGAAATTTGACCCTTGTGCTATAGAGGTCCAAATGGCTGCAGACATATCAACATTCTCTTCAAGTGTCACTTTTTTCCCATTGAAATCGTCAGGGTCCTGTCCGTTGAGACCGTTTACGGTTGAAACAAGCCATGCAAGACCTTCGGCGGAATAGATATGCACATCGCCGTTTGCGTCAACCGCATAACTTTCCGGCTGGGAAGATACAACTTCGACCCAATATTGAGCGGGAAACTCGTGAGAAGACGTTTGTTTCGGGTAATCGTCCGGATTACAGTTGACCAATTGAGAATTGGCATTAATTGCAAAGCATACGGCTATGCAAAGTCCGAGTGTTTTGAAAGATTTTTTCATGACATCTGTTTTTAATGTTTATAATTATTACTGTCTCTTAAACCGGCCCCGATTTTAACCGGATTCTAATGATTGAATAATTTTCCGCTAAAATAGTCATTTTTTTTAACTTTTCCAACAAGTTTCCACTATTTTTTTACATTTTTTATAAATGATTGTATTTTAACGACTTATGAAAATAAAAATTTATAAAAATTATAGTAAATTTCCAATACAATTGTACAGCAATTCGCAAATCCTGTTTTTACAGATTATCAATAATATCTTTCAATAAGCCGTTGATGTTGATTTCGTTTTCCGGCGATGGCGAATAGCCCAAAATCACGATGACGACATCTTTCGACGGTATAATGAAGATTTTCTGTCCGTCATGACCTTGGCAGAAAATCATGTCTTTCGGGCCGCCCGGAAAATAATCGTTTGGGTTGAGCCAGAAGAACGCGCCGTAATCGCCTTTGCTGTCGGATGCCGGCGTGGAGGTGTATTCAATCCATCTTTCAGGGAGAACACGCTTGCTGTCAACGCAGCCGTCGTCAAGATAAAGCTGACCGAAGCGGGCAAATTCCGTTGCAGTGACGTAAACGTACGACGAGCCGAGAGGCGTGCCGCTTATATCTTGCTCAAAGACGCCATTGCGTATGCCCAACGGGACAAACAGCTCTGTCTGGATGTATTTGACGAAATCATCGCTTGAGGCGAATTTATCACGCGCATAACGCATAACGATGTTGGTGGTTCCGCTGGAATAATACCAATGTGTACCTGGCTCGTATTCGAGAGGTTTGTCAATGGCATAGAGCCCCATATCTTGTTCGCGGTGCAGCATTATGTTCACATCGGAGCGGCCGCCGTAATCCTCGTTCCACTTCAAGCCACTCTGCATCTGCATCAAGTCGTTGAGTGTGATGTTTTTACGCTCGTCGTTCTGCCACTCGGGCACATCCATGGGGGCATAGACATCAAGAATGCCGTCGCGCACCATAATGCCCACGATGGCATTAGTGAAACTCTTCGCCATGCTCCAGCTGAGAAGTTTCATGTCGCGGTTGACACCTTTGTCATAACGCTCCGCCACGAGCTCCCCTTTGTGGAGGACGACAAAAGCAAATGGATGTCCGTTATAGGCGCGGTCATCGACCAAAGCCTTTGCTATGGGTTCCATTCTCGCCCTCGTAGCGGAGTCGCCAAGCGGAAGCGGCTCCGCCGGCCTGGTGTCGTAAGGAAGCGGGAACTTCTGTCGTCTCAACTCGCCGGCCTCGGCGCCGTGCAACAAAGTGACACCGTAGCCGTCACGATAAACGGCGGTGGATTTGCCCCACAGAAAGCGGCTGGTGACAGTCTTGTCATCATAGTCAACGGCGTTGCGGTTGAAGCGTATGAACGAGAAGTTGAGGTCAAGAGCCTCAACGTCATTGGCATCGCGACCCGAAACAAACACCGCCGACGCCAGGTTTTTAGCCGAATAGCCAGTGATGATAGGCATCAGGCTGTTGAGATAGATGCAGCCGACAATGACAGCAGCGAGGAGTGCCACTCCGGTGATTTTTAAGGCTTTTTTCATTTTTCCAATTGTTATTCCGACTGCAAATATACAAAAAAATCACTGCAACCTAATCTCTTTTCCTTCCGAGATGATAAATATTGCGATTTGGCCGTTTTCGATGCCGAATCTCTTGGCTGCGTCGAGGGAGTCTTCGGGGAAGACGCGTGTGCTGTCGAAACAGTAGAGTCTGTCGCCGGTCCCCAAGTCTTCCGACAACATCCCGGCCATCAAAGCGACTTTCGACGGCAGCAGCAAATACAATTTTTTTTGTGTTATGTCAGTCATAATCGTATCGTTTTTGCATCTATAAACCTAATGGTTTTCAAAGCTTTCTCGGTGTGAAAAAGATATTGGTCAACCAATTTGCATGCCTTCAATTCGGCAATCAAACTCTGTCGGTCGAGCGAACCACCTTCATATAGCGCAAATGCCGCATAAACTTTGTCATTCGCAACCGGACCATCCACAACGTCGTAATCAAGCACTCCGTAGCTATCAAGGACAGTCATTGCATCCTTTCCATTGATATGCTTGGCATTCTTGTATTGCTCAACACAAAATGCCACGAAGTACGATATGTCTTTCTGATTGTTTTTCATTATATCTTAATCTCAAAAAGCGAAAATGCCTTGATTTTATGTCTTTATACTTACAATTGTCTGTTTCTTAATAATTTGTTTAAAATTTCGACTACAGAGATACAAAATATTTAAACCTAAACGCTTAAATTTGATAATTAATACTCAAAACCTATACCGTATATTTAAACACCTTTCTCTGTGTCAGCATCAAAACCAGCGCCAGCGCTGCGCCGAACACATCGGAAACCGTGCAGGAACAGAAAACACCGTTGAGGCTGTCGAGACCCATATTTTGGTAGATTATCGGCATGAGGTACATCATCGGAATGAGGAAGATGACCTGGCGCGAGAGGCTGGTCACTATGGCAATCCAGGGTTTGTCGATGCTTTGGAAGAAGTTGGAGTTGACGATAGTGAGGGCGATGAGCGGTGTCATCACCGAGATGTATGGAAGCGCCATTTGCGAGATGTCGAGCAAGATGCTGTCGTTGGTGAACGCCATCGAGATGATGCGAGGTGTCGCACATCCGAAAACGGCTGTCACAACGCCAATCAGCACGCAGACTTTCATCGTCAGGACGTAAACTTTCTTCAGTCTGCCGGGATGGCCTGCGCCGTAGTTGTAGCCTGCTATAGGCTGCATCCCCATGCACACGCCGAGTATGAGCATCACCAGCACCATGATGTAACTGTTGGCGATGCCGTAGGCTCCCACCGCCATGTCGCCGCCGTAACGGATAAGCTGTTTGTTCAAAATCGCCACCACTCCTGCCGCCGCCACGTTCATCAGGAAAGGACTCAAGCCTATCATGGTGATATTCTTGAAGATATAGTCTTTCGGCCGGAATCCGTGCCGGCGGAAGCGGATGAACGAGTCGGGTCGCAAGAAATGCAGTGCCGAGAAAACGGTGGCAAACGCCATCGATATGGTGGTGGCCCACGCCGCGCCTGCGATTCCCATCTTGAAGGCGAATATGAACAAGGCGTCGAGACCGATGTTCAAAACCGCGCCGCTCGCGAGGATTATCATCGATTTTGTCGGGTATCCTGTCGAGCGCATGATACCTGCGAGGTTGAACGCCACCGTGGTCAGGAACATGCCCGGCAGCACTATGGTCATGTATTCGCGGGCATACGACACCGTGTCGGCGGTGGCTCCGAAAGCAAGCAAAATCTTGTCGAGGAAAAGATATGAGAGCAGCATCACCACAGCGCTCAACATGATGGTGAAAACGAAGCTGTTGCCAAGGATATTCTCCGCCCATTTGATGTCTTTCTTGCCCAAAACGATGGAGATGCGCGCGCTCGCCCCCACCCCGATGAGTGTCCCGAAAGCATGTATGATGTTCATCACCGGCATGGTGATGGCAAGCCCCGCAATGGCGAGCGCGCCGACACCGTGTCCGATGAAAATGCGGTCGCAAATGTTGTAAACCGACGAGATGACCTGGCTCACCACCGACGGCAAGGCGTACATGAGCAACAAGGCGCCGACGCCTTTAGTCTCCAATTCCGTTATTCTATCTGTCTGCATTTTGTTTTTCAATATTTTTCGCTATTCTAACTCCGTATTCGTATAAAATGTAAAACGGAACAAAAATCAGCAGTTGGCTCATGACATCTGGCGGAGTGATGAGCGCCGACACAACCAACAGCGCCACGACAGCG
Organism: uncultured Bacteroidota bacterium; assembly: GCA_900542475.1. Taxonomy (GTDB): domain Bacteria; phylum Bacteroidota; class Bacteroidia; order Bacteroidales; family F082; genus Limimorpha. The sequence goes on along the minus strand of UQNO01000010.1, from coordinate 43,165 downwards.
ATTTTCCTGTTTTTCCTCAGCCATTCGGAGGATATTAGTCCTATCGAAGCCAACAATCTTATCAAAAGAGGCAACTGAAACACCAGTCCGCCCGCGAGACACACGCCGAGCACAGTGCCGATATACGAACTGACATCGATAATATTTTTGATACTTCCGTTGGCGTCGTAATTCGCCAAGAAATTTATTCCGAGAGGCGCGATGACAAAATAGCTGAAAGTTAGTCCGAGAAAAAACCAAAACACCACCTTCCATACTATCAGGCGAGTACGGCGGCGCATATTGTCAGACAGAGCAGGTTTCACGAAGCCCCACAGTTTCCCGATGATATATGGAAACGCTATCACCATGGCACCCATCGCCGACGCTTTGATATGAAGCATGAACTGCCCGGCAATCTTGTTGTTGAAAATCTCCAACGTATTCGCATTGATTTTCAGGGCTTCAGCACCTACAATATCGGCGAGTCTTGCAAAAAGCCTGTTGGTGACAAAATCGCTATTGGAGGGATAAAAGACGATGTCGATGATGTCGCCCTTGAAAAAGGCGAAAAGCACGAAAAAGAGCGAAAGAAAAACCATCCCGACATGCAGCAACACTTTACGAAGCTCATCGAGATGCTCTTCAAACGTCATTTCAGCCTCTTCCGTCTTGTTTCGCGACGTCATGACGGGTTATTTCTCCTCTTTATTCTCGTCGTCTTTTTTCTCTACTGTCGGCTCGTTCATGGCATCTTTGAATTCCTTGACGCCCCGACCCATTCCGCGCATCATCTCCGGAAGTTTTTTGCCGCCGAAGAGCAGTAAAATCGCGAGAACTATAAGAAGAATTTCACCTGTTCCAAGACCGCCTAAAAATAACAGATTCATATTATTTCATTTTTATCAAGATGCAAAGATACAAAATTTTACAATGCAGCGTGTCTTCGGCACGCATTTTTTGTTGTTCGCTACTTTATTATCTCCCGAAGGAGGTCAAGAGCGTCTTTCACCCTGTCAACAAGCTTGAAAACCAATATGTTTTTGCCGTTTTGCTCCTTGAATTGACAGCGTTTGAGATGTTCCGAGGCATATCTTATGATTTTGTTGAACGTTTCCGTCTTGAAGTAGTCCGATTCCTGATTCTGCAGGAAATAACAGGTCATATCGCCTTTTTTAAGTGTTATCTTCTCGAATCCGAGGTCACGGGCGAGCCAACGCAACCTGACAGTATTCAAAAGGTCGTTGGCTTGCGGAGGAATCGGCCCGAAGCGGTCGATGAGGTTATCCGTGAAGCGCATCAGACCTTCTTCAGTCTCAATATGGTCGAGTTCGTTATAAAGGCTGATACGTTCCGCCGACGAATCGACGTATTCGTTTGGCAGAAGTATCTCCAAATCAGATTCGATGGCACATTCGCGAACGTATTTTTTTTCTTCTTCAGGCTTCTCGAACAGGTCTTTGAACTCGTTTTCCTTGAGTTCCATAATCGCCTCGTCGAGGATTTTATGATATGTTTCAAAGCCGATATCGTTGATAAAACCGCTTTGCTCCGCTCCGAGGAGATTACCTGCTCCGCGGATATCGAGGTCGCGCATTGCGATATTGAAGCCGCTTCCCAGGTCGGAAAACTCTTCGAGTGCGCGCAGACGTTTCCGCGCCTCGTCGCCGAGCATCGTCAACGGCGGCGCAAGGAGGTAGCAGAACGCCTTCTTGTTGGAACGTCCCACCCTGCCGCGCAGCTGATGCAAATCGCTCAAGCCATATTTGTGCGCATCGTTGATGATGATGGTGTTGGCGTTAGGTATGTCAAGTCCCGCCTCTATGATGGTGGTGCACAGAAGCACGTCATATTTGCCATCAATGAAGTCGAGCATTATCTCCTCGAGTTTGTCGCCCTCCATCTGTCCGTGTCCCACCGCGATCTTGGCTCCCGGCACACAACCGGCTATCATGTTGTAAACCTCCATGATATTCTGGATTCTGTTATGCACGAAAAACACTTGTCCGTCGCGTGCCAATTCGTATTGTATGGCGTCACGGATAATGTCGGGGGAGAACGAGCGCAGCTCTGTCTCGACAGGATACCTGTTCGGCGGCGGGGTGGTGATGACGCTCATGTCGCGCGCCCCCATCATTGAGAACTGCAGTGTCCTTGGGATAGGCGTGGCCGTCAACGTCAGCGTATCGACGTTGGTTTTCATCTGTTTCAGTCTCTCCTTGGCGGAAACGCCGAATTTCTGCTCCTCGTCGATGATAAGAAGCCCCAAGTCTTTGAACTCCACATCTTTACTTATGATTCTATGCGTTCCGATGAGGATATCGACGTGTCCGGCTTTCACCTTTTCGATAGTCTTTTTCTGCTCTTTCGCCGTCTTGAAACGATTCATATAATCTATCGTGACAGGGAAGCCTTTCAGGCGGTTTGAGAAAGTATGAAAATGCTGCAAGGCGAGCACTGTCGTTGGCACTAAAACCGCCACCTGTTTGGAATCGCTGATGGCTTTGAAAGCCGCGCGGATAGCCACTTCCGTTTTGCCGAAGCCCACATCGCCGCATACGAGACGGTCCATCGGCGACTCCTTCTCCATGTCGCGCTTCACGTCGATGGTCGCCTTGAGCTGGTCGGGGGTGTCTTCATACATGAACGAGGCTTCAAGCTCGGTCTGAAGATAAGTGTCGGGCATAAACTGAAAACCATGCGAGCCCTTGCGTTCCGCATACAGTTTGATGAGCTCGCGCGCAATGTCCTTGACCTTGCTCTTCGTCTTGGCCTTCAGCTTGTTCCATGCGTTAGAGCCGAGTTTGCTCAACGTCGGCTCCAGGCCGTCCTTGCCGGAATATTTCGAGATGCGGTGCAACGAATGAATGCTCACGTACAGCAAGTCGCCGTTCTGATAGATGAGACGCAGAGCCTCTTGCTGTTTTCCGTTGTGGTCGATAATCTCCATTCCGTCGAAACGCCCGATGCCGTGGTCGATATGCGTGACGTAATCACCAGGCTTCAAATCATACAACTCCTTGATTGTCAAGGCTTGACTGCTTGCAAAACCCTCACGAAGATGAAAACGGTGATAACGCTCAAAAATCTGATGGTCGGTGAAGCAGCTGATTTTCAGGTCGTTATCCACAAAGCCGGCTTTCATCGAGCATAACACAGGGACAAAATCCCGATTCGACTCCTCTTTTTGTTGCAAGTCGTTGAGAATGCTTTGAATACGTTCCAGCTGACGCTTGCTCTCGGAGAAAAACATCATCTGATAGCCCCTGTCTTTCAACAAGTCAATGCTATTCAAAAGCATCTCGAAGTTCTTGTTGAAGACTGGCTGCGGTGTAATGTCGAAGTTCACAATCTCCTTACCTGACGAATCGGAATATACGTCAAAGGCAACTGATTTAAATTCATCAAGTTGTGTCATAAGCTCGTCGCTTTGCGCGAAAAGTGTCTCCGGAGAATTCATGCTTTCGTTTTCCTCATAAGAGTTGAACGCATCGACGGCTTTTTTGTATTCCGCGTCGATTCTATTTTTCAGAAAATCAGACTCTTCGAGCCACACAATCGTCTGATTCTGAAGATATTGAAAAATCGACTCGCGTTCTTCAAAGAGACTATGGTCTTGCAGGTTCGGCAGCAAGACTATCCTCTGCAGATTCTCTATTGAAAGTTGGTCAACGGGATTGAACGAGCGAATCGACTCCACCTCGTCGAAGTCGAAAACGATACGGTAAGGATAGTCGTTGGCGAACGAGAACACATCGACGATGCCGCCGCGGATGGCGAACTGCCCTGGCTCCACGACGAAATCGACATGCTCAAAATTATATTCAAGCAAGGCGTCGGCGATGAAATCCATATCGACTTTCTCCCCCACGCCTAATTTTAAAGCATTCTCGCTCAATATCTTACGAGTGGCAATCTTCTCGCTCAACGCCTCTGGATACGACACGATTATCGTCTTTCTTTCAGAAGTCGAGACACGCTGCAGAACCTCTGTTCGCGACAAGACATAAGAGTTGTATGCTTTTTCCGGCTCATAAGGGCGTTTGTATGATGTCGGGTAGAACAGAACCGTCTTTTTTGCGTAATCCGTTTCTCGTTCGCCGAATATATTTTCCAGGTCATTATAGAAATACGCCGCGTTTTCCTTGTCGGGACAAATCACAAAATGCTGTCCGCCGAGTTTCCCAAACACCGCCGCCACCACGAAAGCCTTTGCCGAGCCGGCGACGCCCTTGCAGAAAACGTCCTTTTTGTCATTGAGGCAACCGACGAGTTGCGATATGCGAGCGTCGTTTTTGTAATATGAGACAGGGTTTTCTTTCATTTTGCAAAAGTACAAAAAAATTTCTCACAGATTTCACAGATGACACAGATTTGTTCTTCCACGACTATTTGCTCGCCAAAGCAAGATATAGCACGGATTATCAAGACATGATTATTAAGAAATGACAACACCGAGATACAACTATTTTAATACTTGACAAACATCTGACAAAAAAAATCCATCATCAATACTCATTTATCAAAAACCCCATATATAACGGCATTGCCGTCCAAAGGCAACTCCGTTATTGACAGATTGTAACAACGCTTGATGATTCCGGCATCTTCAATCCATTGCAAGCTGCCAAGATATTAAGACGCACGACCGTTTTTCTTGACAACAGAATACTGGAATTTCTTGTTTTCCTTGCCGAGTTGTTTAGGAATTGACTCAAAACATTCGCGAATACGGCTCTTGTCTGCATCGTCGGCATATTTCACCCTTTGACAATCAAAGGTTTTTTATTTTCATTCTTTTTCCAATTTTTAAGAATTGTTTCTATTTTCCTTGTTAACATAACACTTTTTCAAACGACTTTCGAGTGCAGATATACACTTTTTTAACAACTTTTTGCGTTTTTTTACAAAAAAGCCATCAACTCCATCTCATTTCCGAGAAAATTCTCGCTTTAGCGAGCTAATTCATTGTGGAAGATTAAATCTGTGATTATCCGTGCAATCTGTGAGAGTTTTTCGTAATTTTGCGCCATGAAAATCGCCAGTCTCAATTTCGAGCGTTATCCGCTGCTTTTGGCGCCGATGGAGGGTGTCACCGACCCGCCGTTCAGGCACGTGTGCAAGCTTTTCGGTGCCGACATAGTGTATTCAGAGTTCATCTCGTCGGACGGTTTGATACGCGATGCGGTGAAGAGTCTCAACAAGTTACGTTACACCGAGGCGGAGCAGCCGTTCGGAGTGCAGATTTTCGGCAACGCGGTGCAGCCCATGGTCGAGGCGGCGCAATATGCAGAGCGCTACAAGCCCGACATCATCGACATCAACTTCGGATGCCCTGTGAAGAAAGTGGCGTCGAAAGGCTCCGGCTCCGGCATCATGAACGACATTCCGAAGATGGTGGCAATCACCGAAGCCGTGGTGAAAGCCGTGAAAACGCCCGTAACGGTGAAGACACGACTTGGCTATGACAGCGAGCATAAAGACATCGTGGAAATCGCCGAAAGGCTTCAAGATGTCGGCATTCAAGCACTTACTATACACGGACGACTGCGTACCACCAAATGGGGCGAGCCGGCAGACTGGACTCTCATAGGAGAGGTTAAAAACAACCCGAGAATGACTATTCCAATCATCGGAAACGGCGATGTGGTCGATGGCAAATCTGCGAAATATTTCAAGGACACATTCGGTGTCGATGGTCTCATGATAGGTCGCGCAACATACGGAAACCCTTGGATTTTCAAGGAGATACACAATTATCTTGAAAAAGGTGTCGAAGACGAGAAACCAAGTGTCGAGGAACGAGTGAGAGTGGCAAAGATGCACCTCAACGACTCCTTGAATTATAAGGACGAGCACTACACCATCATCGAGATGCGCAAGCATTGGGGCTTGTATTTCAAGGGGTTTCCAAACTTCAAACAGTTTAAGATGCGGCTCATGGAAGTCATGACAGCGGCGGAAGTCATTGATATTCTCGATGAAATTCATAAATATTATAAATAACCCGTCATTTCGACCGAAGCGAAGCGAAGTGGAGACCTGAGCGAAGCGAAAGCATTCACCTCTGGTGAATAAATCTACGACTAACGAAAGTCCATGAATACCCGGTTGCAGGAGATTTCTCGACAAGCTCGAAATGACGAGGCGACAAGCTCGAAATGACGGAGTTACAAGCTCGAAATGACGGAATGACAAGTTCGAAATGACGAGTTTGGAAAAGCAAAATGACAAAGTAGGAAAATTGAAACGACCAACAAATATTTTTTAAATTTTTGTTTGCAATATCAAAAAAAAGTGTACTTTTGCACTCGGAAATTTTTCCAGCTCCTATAGCTCAGTCGGTTAGAGTAGCTGACTCATAATCAGTTGGTCCTAGGTTCAAGTCCTAGTGGGAGCACAGCCTTGTAATAAATTGTTTATCAATGCGTTACAAGGTTTTTTATTTTATTGTCACCGCAAATTCACTCATTGAGTCGTCGCTTGGGACGAGTGGGAGTTCCTGTCGAGATGACGGAGCCAATTATTGTACCGAACTTATAACATTGTGATTTTTCAGTATATTTCAAAAGAAAGTCAAAATAAAACTGTAGATATTTTTACACTATTGTAAAATTTCTTCACAGCGTCATCGCGTTTCGAAGACACGACATTTTAGCCACCCGGCATTAAACACAGCGTGGCGTGACGGCCCATCGAAGCCGGAACATCAAAAAAAACATGTCTCGATATCTCATAAAAATCATTATCTTTGCAAAAAAATTCAAACAAAATGGCTGAACAAGACAACATCACCAACCTCTCCGACCTCGGCGAGTTCGCTCTCATCGACAAACTCGTGGAACATGTCAAGATTTACAACGAATCAACGATGAAAGCCGTCGGTGACGACGCGGCTGTTATCGACCATAAAGATGAGCAGACGCTTGTATCAGTTGACCTTCTTTGCGAGGGCGTGCATTTCGACATGACATACTGCCCGCTGAAGCACCTCGGCTACAAAGCCGCTGTTGTCAACTTCTCGGACATCTATGCGATGAACGGCGTGCCGACACAAATAGTGGTAGGACTCGGCATCAGCAGCAAATACTCGGTCGAGGCGATTGAGGAGATTTATCGTGGCATCAGGTTGGCATGCGACCGCTATCATGTCGATCTCGTAGGCGGCGACACGACAGCATCAAAATCAGGGCTTTTCATCTCCGTGACGGTCATCGGGAAAGCAAAAAAAGAAGACATCGTTTATCGTAGCGGCGCAAGACCTAACGACTTGTTGTGCGTGAGCGGTAATTTAGGAGCTGCTTACACCGGTCTGCTCGTTCTTGAACGCGAGAAAGCAGTATTCATGGCAGACCCGAACATGCAGCCGGAGTTCGCCGGCTACGACTACATACTTGAACGTCAGCTGAAACCCGAAGCCCGTCGCGACATAGTGGCAAAACTCAAAGAGATGAAGGTGAAACCGACCTCCATGATTGATATCTCCGACGGTCTCGCTTCAGAAATCCTGCACATCTGCAAAGAATCAAAGGTGGGCTGCATGGTGTACGAAGATCGCATACCGATGAATCAGAAAGCGACACAGACAGCGAAAGACTTCAACATAGTGCCGAGCATCGCAGCTCTTAACGGAGGCGAAGACTATGAACTACTCTTCACCATCGCGCAAAACGACTATGAGAAAGTGAAAGACATGGACGATGTACGCATCATTGGATATATGACCGCCGACGAAGGACAAGCCAACCTCATAACGCCTGATAATCATCAAGTTAAAATAGAAGCCCAAGGATTTAAACACTTTTAGGTTTTCCGAATGAGAAAAAATGAACGACAAGATAAACACCATTCTCAAAACGATTCCTACCTCGCCGGGAGTTTACCAATACTTCGACGAGAGAGGCGAGATTATTTATGTCGGGAAGGCAAAAAACCTAAAGCGCAGAGTATCAAGCTATTTCAACAAAGAACAGACAGGCAAGACACGTCTTTTAGTAAGCAAAATCGCCGACATCAGGTTCACCGTGGTTGGCAGCGAGGCGGAAGCGTTTCTGCTTGAGAACAACTTCATCAAGCAGTATAAGCCTCGTTACAATATCATGCTCAAGGACGACAAGACCTATCCTTGGATTTGCATTAAAAACGAGAGGTTTCCACGTGTTTTTCTAACCAGAAAAAGAGTTGGCGACGGCTCACTTTATTACGGTCCCTACCCTTCCGTGATGACCGCCCGCACACTGCTCGACATCTTGAAACAGATTTATCCTCTCCGGACTTGCAAACTCAATCTGAAAGAGACGTTTATCGCCAACAAGCACTATCGCCCCTGCCTCGAATATCATATCGGCAACTGCAAGGCCCCATGTGCCGACCTTATCTCGGAAGACGATTACAACTCAATGATTTCCAATGCGAAAGAAATCATAAAAGGCAATATATCCGGAGTTCTGAAAGACTTGAAAGCCCAGATGATGGAGCACGCCTCTCGTCTTGAATTTGAACAGGCACATGTCATCAAGAAGAAACACGACATTCTTGAAAACTACCACAGTCGCTCCATCGTCAGCAGCAACTCGCTTCACGACATGGAGGTGTTTTCTTTCGACGACGCCGACAGCTCCTTCTACGTCAACTATATGCGCATCATTCAAGGCGCGATAATACAGTCGTTCTCAATCGAGATAAAACGCAAGATGGAAGAAACTCCCGAAGAACTTTTATCACTGTCTATCATTGAGTTGCGCCAGCGATTCGAGAGTTCTGTCAAAGAGATAATAGTGCCGATGAAGCTGGATTTCGAGCTTGAAAACGTGAAGTTCACCATTCCGAAAAAAGGAGAGAAACTCGAGATTTTGGCTCTTTCCACAAGAAACGCCAAACAATATCGCGCCGAGACGGAGAAACTGCGTTCATTGGTTGACCCCGAACGTCATTCAAAACGTATTCTTACTGAACTTCAAAAAGATTTACATCTATCGGAGCCTCCAACAATCATCGAATGTTTCGACAACTCCAATTTCCAAGGTGATTATGCCGTGGCTGGCATGGTGCAGTTTGTCAACGGGAAGCCCAACAAGTCGGGCTATCGTCATTTCAACATCAAAACCGTGGAGGGCCCCGACGATTACGCTTCCATGAAAGAGGTCGTGCGCCGACGTTACACTCGTCTCATAGAGGACGGGACAGAGCTGCCGAATTTGATAATCACCGACGGCGGCAAAGGTCAGATGGAAGTCGTGCGCCAGGTCATTCAAGACGAACTTCACATCGACATTCCGATAGCAGGTCTCGCCAAAAACGACAGCCATCGCACCAACGAGCTTTTGTTCGGATTCCCTCCCAAGATTGTGCAAGTCAAACCCAACTCCGAGGTTTTCCGGTTGTTAGCCAACATTCAAGAAGAGGTTCACCGCTTCGCCATAACGTTTCATCGCAAGCAGTTCCAAAAAGGGTTCGTGCATTCCGAACTCCACGATATCAAAGGCATAGGGAAGACTACAGCGGAGAAACTACTTCTCGAACTGAAATCCGTAAAAATCATTAAATCGACTGATTTACAAAGACTTGGCGAGATAATTGGTCCTGCCAAGGCAAAAATCGTATTCGAGCATTTCCATTAATCCTTCATCTTCTGCAATCGAGCCCCCACAGAATCGACAATCCTCATAAGTGTTTGAGGCTCAAAAGAATAGTAATAAGTCATATTTTCCTTGAAAATGGAGTCAGTGATGCCGTAATGCGCGAACAGCGTATCGTAACCTATGTTTTTGAGATATGCAGTCTTTTGATTTATGTTTTTCTTATAACTTATCGTTGCCTCCATTATCTGAACATCCATAAGAACGTCAATCATTTGAGATTCCGGCAGCAAGACTGTCGGGGCGGTTCGTTTCGATTTGCTGTGGCAGCCGACCAAGACGAGCAGAACAAAAAAAACCGATATTTTTAATAATTTTCGCATTTACAAACAACTTTGTCTTTTCGACCGAGCAGATTGAGCGGGAGGCTGCCTTTTAGTTTCCAACCTCCGACAGGAACTGTATTCTCATCAGTCGCACCTCTTCCTCTTCGTATTCGTTTTCACCCAAGGTCCTCATCGCCGTATCAAGGTCGTCAGATTCAGCCTCTTTAAAATACTGTATAATATCTTCTTGATGATATTGGTCGATGTTATCACGAGTGTAATAACTGATGTCGAGATGGGTGCCGCTTGCCACTATGCTTTCTATTTCAGTCAGAAGCTCATCAAATTCAAGATTTTTCGAATATGCGATGTCTTCAAGAGGAATTTCCTTGTCAATATTTTGTATGATACTGATTTTCAACGCCGATTTATTCACCACCGACTTCACCACCATATCATTCGGGCGAGTGATTTCGTTTTCCTCCACATATTCTTTTATAAGTTCGATAAACGGCTGGCCAAACTTCTGCGCCTTGCCGACGCCGACACCTGCAATCTGGGTCAGTTCCTCCATGGTGATAGGATACTGGATGGCCATATCTTCCAACGATGGATCTTGGAATATCACGAAAGGCGGCAGATTTTTCTTCTTTGCCATGGTCTTACGAAGGTCCTTCAGCATAGAGAACAGGGTCTTGTCCGTACCCGAATCTTTCGCAAGAGCCACTCTTTCCTCATCGAAGTCGTCATCATCGTTTTTGTCGTAATCGTGGTCCATAGCCACCATCACCTGATATGGTTTTTTAATAAAGTCCTTGCCTTCTTTCGGCACTTTCAAGATGCCGTAATTATCAATATCTTTCGCAAGTAATTTATTTACAATAGCTTGACGAATTATCGAAGTCCAATATTTCTCATCATGGTCGTCGCCTGCGCCAAAATATTCATTGGTATCGTGCTTTGCCGTCTTTATATCGCCCGTTTCTTTTCCGGCAAGGAGTTCTGATATATGCTTTGTTTTGAACAGCTGTTTTGTCGCCAGCACTGCCTCTATGACGAGTTTCATGTCTTCCTGACCGTCGAAGCGCATTTTCGGGTTGAGGCAGTTGTCACAGGCGCCGCAGTTTTCCTTGTCGTATTCCTCGCCGAAATAATGCAGCAGCAATTTATGACGGCACACGGGAGACTCGGCATAAGTGACGGTCTCGTTCAACAGCTCGCGGGCGATTTCCTGTTCCGCCACGTTTTTGCCTTTATTAAACTTCTCTAATTTATGTATGTCCTCATAGTCATAAAAAGCAATGCAGTTGCCTTCGCCACCGTCTCGTCCCGCGCGTCCTGTCTCTTGATAATAGCCCTCAAGGCTCTTTGGTATGTCGTGATGGATAACAAAGCGGATGTCGGGTTTATCTATACCCATACCGAAGGCTATTGTAGCCACGATGACGTCAACTTCCTCCATCAGGAATTTATCTTGGTTTTCGCGACGTGTCTGGCTGTCCAGTCCTGCGTGATACGGCAACGCCTTGATGCCGTTAACTTGCAGGGTCTCGGCGAGTTCCTCCACTTTTTTGCGGCTCAAAGTATAAACAATGCCCGACTTTCCCGGGTTCGATTTGATATATTTTATAATGTCTTTTACGACATCTTTTGTCTTCGGCCTCACCTCGTAATACAGATTTGGTCTGTCGAATGACGACTTGAATATCTTGGCATCGGTGATTTCGAGGTTTTTCATAATATCCTGTTGCACTTTCACCGTTGCGGTGGCTGTCAACGCGATAACCGGGAGTTTCGAGTTGATGGCGTTGATGATGGGGCGCAGACGGCGGTATTCCGGGCGGAAGTCATGTCCCCATTCGGAGATACAGTGCGCCTCGTCGATGGCAAAGAAAGCGATGTCCAATCCACGCAGAAACTCCAACGTCTCCGCTTTCGTCAGCGATTCCGGAGCCACATAAAGAAGTTTTGTCTTCTTGTTGACGAGGTCCTCGCGCACCTGCACGAGCTCCGCTTTCGACAGCGACGAGTTCATCACATGCGCGATACCGGTGTCGGCGCCAAAGTTACGAATCATATCCACCTGATTCTTCATCAAGGCAATAAGCGGTGAAACCACTATCGTCGTCCCCTTGCTCATCAAGGCGGGCAGCTGGTAGCACAACGATTTACCTCCACCCGTCGGCATCAGCACAAAAGTGTTGTTTCCCGAGAGAATGCTTTTTATGATTGCTTTCTGATTGCCTTTAAACTGGTCGAATCCGAAAACATTCTTCAGTAAATCCTGCAAACTTTTTTCATCAATTTTTGCCATAGTTTAAGCATTTAAAAATAATCCTTATCTTTGCGTCGTTATTTTTACAAAGTTATAACTTTTAGTTTTAAATTAGCAAGAAAATTTAAAAAAATTTTTTAATGATGGGACATTTATGCGAAACCGCACTGCAAGTCATTGATAATGAAGCCAATTCAATATTAGGATTAAAGTCTCTTCTTACCGATGATTTTGAGAAAGTGGTCGAATTAATATATAATTCGAGAGGTAACGTTATCGTTTCCGGCATTGGAAAAAGCGCAAACATAGCACAAAAAATCGTCGCCACCTTAAATTCGACCGGCACCACCGCTGTTTTCATGCATGCCGCTGACGCCATACATGGAGATCTCGGCATCATCCGTGACGACGATGTGGTAATCATCATATCAAAAAGCGGAGAGACATCTGAAATCAAGGTTTTGACACCTTTGATTAAAATAAGGAAGAACAAACTCGTGGCCATAGTAGGCAACAGGGCATCGTATTTGGCGAGCCAGGCCGACTTTGTGCTTGACACCACGGTACCTCGCGAGGCATGTCCCAACAATCTCGCCCCCACCAGCAGCACCACGGCACAGCTTGTGATGGGCGACGCCCTGGCTGTCGCGCTTCTCAAGCTACGCGGATTCACCGCCGAAGACTTCGCGAAGTTCCACCCCGGCGGCGCTCTCGGCAAACGTCTTTATCTCACCGTAGGCGATGTTTGCATCAGAAACGGAGTGCCTCAAGTGGAGCCAGATGATATCATGACACAAGCCATCATCGAGATATCACAGAAGATGCTCGGCGCCGCCGCTGTCATCGAAAACGACAAACTCGTAGGCATAGTCACCGACGGCGACCTCCGTAGAATGCTGATGAGACACCCCAACATAGAGGCGGTGCGCGTCAATGAAATCATGACGAAAAACCCTATCACCATCGAAAAGACAGCTCATGTCGCCGATGCGCTCAACATCATGCAAAGCAAAGAGATTTCGGTGCTTCCGGTGATGGAAAACGGCAGATACGTCGGCATGATTCATATTCACGATATTATCAAGGAAGGAATTATATAATGTTACTCCGAACAGACACTTTAGTCAAGAAATACAAGCAACGCACCGTCGTGAAAGGCGTTAGCATCGAGGTGAACCAAGGCGAAATAGTAGGTCTTTTGGGTCCTAACGGCGCTGGAAAAACGACCACGTTCTACATGATTGTGGGTCTCATCAAACCATTTTCCGGCCATGTTTTCCTTGATAATGAAGAGATTACGAAGTTCCCGATGTACAAACGTGCCCAGATAGGCATTGGCTACCTTGCCCAAGAGGCATCGGTGTTCCGCCAGATGTCGGTCGAAGACAACATCTACTCGGTGATGCAGTTCAAGAGAGACATGACGAAGCAACAACGTGCCGAGAAACTTGAATCTTTACTCGACGAGTTCGGGCTACAGCACATACGCAAGAGCAAAGGGATACAGCTGTCGGGTGGTGAGCGTCGGCGTTGCGAGATAGCGCGTGCACTCGCCATCGACCCTAAATTCATACTTCTTGACGAGCCTTTCGCAGGTGTTGACCCTATAGCGGTGGAAGACATCCAACGCGTGGTGGCGAAACTTAAAACGAAAAACATTGGAGTGCTGATAACCGACCACAACGCCAACGAGACGCTGTCGATAACCGACAGGGCTTATTTAGTGTTTGAAGGTCAATTGCTTAAAGCCGGGACACCGGAAGAACTCGCAAGCGACCCCGTTGTGCGCAGTCATTATCTCGGCACTAACTTCGAACTCCGAAAAAAGGGGTTTTAATCCTCTAACCCTTTGAACACCAACAGGCTGACCTTGTTCATATCGTAAACGTCATTGGCGACTTCCATCAAGTCGGCCGATGTTATTTTCTCCAATTTGGCGATAGTCTCCGGCAAGGTCTCGACATGCTCTTCGAACAACCCGGCGCGCACCATGCCCAACAGGTCGTTCATTCCCGACTCATTGCCCAGTGCCACTTGCCCGATTAGCTGTTTCTTGGCATTCGAGAGTTGCAAAGTGCCGAGCCTCTGCGTCATCAGTTTGTTCAACTCTTTGTAAACCAATTCAACAGAACGCTCCCTTGAATGCGGGTCAACGCCCATGTAAATGGTGTAGTTGCCAGTATCGGAATATGCGTTGTATTGAGATTCAATGGTATAGGCAAAACCATATTTTTCGCGTATATTCAGATTCAGGCGAGTGTTCATTCCTGGACCGCCCAAAATATTATTGAGAAGAATCATCTTCAGCTTACGCTCGTCATTATATGGATAAGCCAAACCGCCCATAACGACATGCGCAAGGTGGTTTTGTCTTATCACGACACGTGACACCGGTGTGTTCCCGACAAACGGCACTCTTTCAAACGGCGCCGCATCACCTTTATAATCAGCGAAATACCTATTGGCGAGCTTTAAAAACGACTCAAAGGAAATATTCCCGATGCAAGCCAAGACCATTCTGTCGGGAGCATAATGTCGGTTGCGGAATCGCACTATGTCGTTTCGCGTGTAATTACTTACCAAGGCGATGGTGCCCAATATGTTACGTCCTAATTGATGACCACGGTATATCAAGTTTTCAAACTCATCGAAAATCTCATCTGCCGGAGTGTCGCGATAGGAGTTTATTTCATCGAGAACAACTTCTTTTTCCTTTTCCACCTCGTTTTCCGGGAAGGTGCTGTTGAAGACGACATCTGCGAAAAGGTCCATTGCCTTGTTGATATGTTCTTTCAGGAACGAGGCGTGTATGCATGTTTCTTCTTTTGTGGTGAATGCGTTAAGGTCGCCGCCCACGTTCTCAAGACAACTCAGGATATGGTAGGCCTTGCGACGTTTGGTGCCTTTAAACACAAGATGTTCGATAAAGTGCGCGAGACCGTTCTCGTCAGCCTTCTCATCGCGCATTCCAGCGTTGACCATAAGAGCCAAATGCGATAATTCACCGGCGCGATGCCGGTGAATTACTTTTACTCCATTAGATAAAACCGCCTGTGAAATCTGTTGCTCGTCCGACATCCTATCTCACTCTAAACATACTGAATGCGTCTTCGGCCGACACTCTCAAGTTATCATGAAACACATTCCTTCTTATCCATACGGTATCTTGTGCCAGACCATCGCCATCGCCAAGCACGCGAAACGAGTTAACAGGTGCCAGATTCGGGTTGCCGCTGGTTTCAAGAAGTATCACTGCGACTTGGAAATCCTTCAAACCACCATAACTTTCGTTCCATTTTCCACTGAAAACAGTTGATTGTTTCGCATACATACCATCAGGATAACCCTCTGTCAGATAATAGCATGTGAATTCATCGCCAGTTCCAATAACATAAAGATTTGTATAAGCCTCAAAATAATAGTCCTGTCTGTCATTGTCCCATTGTTTTCCATAAAAGTCAATTAACTTGTCGTTTTTGATAAACGCGATATACCTCTCGTTGTAAACTTGAACGGTATCATTGGCGACGGTAGAATGCAACAACACATGGGGCTGTGAAACAAACTGTCCACTAAAAACAGCCGGAGTTTCGCCAGTATGCACCGTGAAATATTGGGCAACAGTGGTTTCAATGCTCGCAGGAAGCACTTCTTTGGGCAAAGTGCCACCTTCACCTGGCTTTGGTGACCATGAAACCGGTTCCGATGACGGTTTTTTTTCTTTTTTGCATGATACTGTCGCCAAAACCAATACGCTTAAAATCAGTGTGATTATAATTAAACCTTTTCTCATAACATTGTATCTTAAATCTGTCTGCAAAATTACTATTATTTTTCCAAATATAAAACATTTTTCAAAAATAATAAGCAAAGTTTAAAAACGTTTGTTATCTTTGCAAAGAATAAATTATTTTAATCATGAAGTTTAGAAGATTGATAGTCATATTATTAGCACTCATGCCTTTGATAACGAGCGCGCAATATGACATCAAAAAAGAGAATATTCCGACATGGATGTTCTCTGTGAACTATGCGTATCAGTTTCCTGGCAAAGACACGAAAATTCTATATGACAACAATAATTTAATCGGCGGAAGTGTATTGTATAAAACCAGGAAAAACTGGATGTTCAGTTTTAACGGCAATTTCATTTCCGGAAACTCTGTAAACATCAGCAGGGAGGAGCTTTTTGGAGACATTTTGGACAACAACGGCGAAATAATCACCGGCGACGGCATCTACGGCAGTTACGCTCTTTTCGAGAGAGGTGCTCATTTCCAGATTTGCGCTGCCAAGATTTTCCCTGTTTTGTCGCCTAACTCCAACTGTGGATTCTTTGTTCAAGGCGGCATCGGATATTTTTACAACAGACTGAAGACCGAGTTCGGCTCTTATGTTTCACCACCTCCGGCGTTGGCTGGCGATTATCTCTACGGCTACGACAAGATGCGCGGCGGATTCGCATGGAATGGCGAGATAGGATACTTGTTCCTAAGCAACTCAAGGGTGCTCAACTTCTCACTTTCAGTAGTGTTCACCCAAGCCTACACAAAGCCATTGCGCAAGTGGGACTTTAACACCGGAAAAGACACAAATCACTACATCGACCAATACATCGGCATCAAAGGAGCCATCTATATCCCGACATATAAACGCCAGCCTGCTGAATATTACTATTATTAAAAGCATGAGATTTTTATACACGTTCTTTATTCATTGCTACGGCGCGTCGATTCGTATGGCAGCGTTGTTTGGAAATAAAAAAGCCATATTATGGCGCGACGGACGCAAAGGCCAATGGCAGAAACTCAAGTCACAAAATCCGGACGAGCAATGGATTTGGGTTCATGTGTCGTCTCTCGGCGAGTTTGAACAAGGTCTCCCGATAATCGAAGCGGTAAAAAAGAATTTTCCGCAATATAAATTACTTCTCACCTTCTTCTCCCCTTCGGGTTATGAGATAAAGAAAGACTATCCCAATGCGGAAATGGTGGCGTATCTACCCCTCGACACCATGAAAAATGCTAATAGGTTCGTCGAGAACTTCAATTTCAAAGCCGCGATATTTGTAAAATACGAATTCTGGTTTAACTATATCAAAGCATTGAGCGACAAGCATATACCGTTATTCTACATTTCCACTAAACTTCGCCGCGACCAGTATTTCTTCAAACCTTGGGGCAGATGGTTCAGAAATCATTTCTATAAAGTAGAGCATTTCTTCACACAGAACAAAGAAACGGCCGATTTACTTAACAAAATGGGAATCAACGACTTGACAATTGCAGGCGACACTCGTTTCGACCGTGTTTACGACATCGCCATGCAGGCACAGCGTTTCGACGACATCGAAGAATACATAGGTGACAGAAAGTGCATCATCGCGGGCAGCAGCTGGCCGTCAGATGAGAAATTGCTATACAATTTCATCGACAATATGCCAGAAAACTACTGTTTCATAATGGTGCCGCACGACATATCCGACTCGCACGTGAAACAGATAGTATCTCATCTCGACAATTATCAATTATATACGGATTTTAAACCGAACAACAAGACTAAAACATTAGTAATCAACAAGATTGGCATCTTATCAAAGATTTACAGATACGCCAAATTCGCTTATATCGGCGCTGGTTTTTACAACGGAATCCATAATATCCAAGAAGCCATCATCTACGATGTGCCGGTGATTTTCGGTCCTAAATATCACGGATTCGAAGAAGCCGTTGACCTTGTGGAATTGAAAGGCGCTTTCGTCATCAACAATCAGCAAGAATTGGAGGAGATGTTCTACAAGTTCATCGACGACGAGGAGTTTTACAAGACAGCGTCGGAGATTTGTCACGACTATGTGGCAGGAAAAATTGGCGCCACGGAAAAAACAATGAGTATTTTAAAACAATTTTTATCATGACAACATTAAAATTCAGAAAAGACGACAAGATTTCCGCAAAAGTTTTCATTTTAGACACGACAGAAGACATCGGTAAAATCGGTCTTCGTCAGGACGAGGCTGATTACGTCAGAAAATCATACGGCAACGACAAGGGAGGTGCCGTTGTAATCAACAGATACACAGAGTGTTATCACATATTCTTCATCAACAGCGAGGAGTCCGAGAACAAGTTCATGGAGCAATGTCGCAAGAAAGGCGCTTCTATTTGCAAGTGGCTGAATGCCAACAAATACGGTGACGTTTTGATTCAAAACATCGGTGGCAAACGTTGTGTGAAGATGGGTTGTGCCGAAGGCATTATGCTTGCTAATTACGAGTTCAAGAAATACAAGACCGAACCCAGTTCCAACACATTGACCACAATATATTTCCTTGAAGGCACGGCTTGTGAGGACTGTGTGGAGAAGCTAAACATCACCGTTGAGGCCACGTTGATGGCTCGCGACCTTGTGAACGAGCCTGTCAACCAGCTCAACGCCGAGAGGCTTGCGGAGTTCATCAGTGAAAAGACTCGCTCGGTGGGTGGCAACGCCGAGGTCTTCAACAAAAAGAAAATCGAGTCCCTTAAGATGGGCGGACTGCTTGCTGTCAACGCCGGAAGCATGGACGAGCCCACTTTCACCATCTTGGAATGGAAACCCGAGAAGCCTGTCAACGAGAAGCCTGTCGTCCTGGTCGGCAAAGGCATCGTCTTCGACACCGGAGGCTACAACTTGAAGCCCTCGTCATCGATGGACGACATGAAAGACGACATGTCGGGGGCTGCCACCGTGGCATGCGCCGTTTACGCCGTCGCCAAAGCCAAGTTACCAGTCCATGTGATAGCTCTCGTCCCTGCCACCGACAATCGTATCGACGGCAATGCGAGTGTCACCGGCGACATCATCACGATGTACGACGGCACCACCGTCGAGATACTGAACACCGATGCCGAAGGTCGCCTCATTCTCGCCGACGCCCTATCGTATGCAAAAAAATACGACCCTATGATGGTGTTCGACTTCGCGACACTGACAGGAGCAGCCTCACGCGCCATCGGACCAGTCGCGACAGTGGCGATGGAGCACAACGCAGGTGATATTTACAAGAAACTCGAAGAAGCGGGAGAGCGCGTCTATGAGCGTCTCGTGCAGTTCCCGATGTATGAAGAATATGGCGAGCTTATCAAGTCGGACCTCGCCGACATCAAAAATATCGGCGGCAGCTATGGCGGCGCCATCACCGCAGGCAAGTTCTTGGAGCATTTCACCGACTATCCGTGGGTTCATTTCGACATCGCCGGGACGGCGTTTCTTGAGAAAGCCGACCATTATAAGACAGCAGGCGGCGTCGGCATCCATGTAAGGTTGCTGATGAGGTTCTTCAGAGACATGGTGAAGTAAGACTATCGTTTCTTTTTAAAGAAATCTGTCAATATTTGCAGGCATTCTTCTTTAAGGATGCCTGTCTTTATTTCTGTTTTCGGGTGCAAGAGGTCGCCAAACCGTCGGAAGCCGTTTTGGGGGTCATCGCAAGCCCACACCACCTTTTTTATATGGCAGTGCGCCAAGGCGCCCGCGCACATCACACAAGGCTCAAGGGTGACATAAAGCGCGCAGTCGTCCAGGTATTTGGTTCCCAAGGCATTGCAAGCGGCGGTGACAGCCAGAATCTCGGCATGGGCCGTCACATCAGTCAACAACTCGACTTGATTATGTGCGCGGGCTATGATTTTGTCGTTAACGACAACGACAGCGCCCACCGGCACCTCATCGGCATCAGCAGCTGCCTGTGCCTCAATCAAGGCCTGCCGCATATAATTCTCATCTGAAAAAATCGACAACATTATTGAAAGTCCCTTACATCAACCAAATTGCCTTCCTCATCGTAATATTTCCAGATTCCGTGCGGTTTCCCGTGACGATACTCGTTCTCAATATTGACCTTGCCGTTTTCAAAGAAAATCTTCCCCCTGCCTTCACGCTTGCCGTTGACAAACTTGCCGACGCTCATCAACTCGCCCGATGGGAAATAGCCTCTGAACTCCCCCTCCCTTTCATTATTAACGATTTTACCTTCAAGCTGAAGCACGCCGTTTTCATGAAACCATCGCTCCTCCACCCAAGTAGAGTCTTTTCCGAGCACATCGTAATAATAAATCACCCAAGGAAAATCTGTTTCCGAATAATAATGAGCCACTTTTTGCACATGACGCACGGTTTTGTCTTGACATGACACAAAAATCAACAATAGTGCCGTGACACTCAATAACTTCTTCATAATTTCAACGTTCAAATTCCAATTGTTTTCCAAAAATATTATCTTCCACCATGCTATCGTGATAAACGAGATTTCCGTTCACGAAAGTATGTGTGACTTTGGATTTCGCCGACATTCCGTCGTAAGGTGTCCAGCCACATTTGTAGAGCATGTCATCATTTTTAATAATCTTTTCATGATTCAAATCCACCAATACGAGGTCGGCATAGTAGCCTTTGCGTATAAATCCCCTACTCTTGATTTGATATAACTCCGCTGGATTATGGCACATCAGCTTCACGATTTGCGGCAATGAAATGACATTTTCATGATACAGATTCAGCATCAAATCCAAGCTGTTTTGTATTGATGGAAATCCTGATTTTGCTGTAAAATAGCTGTCGGTGAACTTTTCCTGCCACAGATGCGGCGCGTGGTCGGTGCCTATGGTGTCGATACGGCCGTCAACGATTGCTTTACGCAGCATATCACGGTCCGACAACATTTTTATCGCCGGATTACATTTGATGGCAAAGCCTTTTTTCTCATAATCCTTGTCGGAAAACATCAGATAATGAGGACACGTCTCGGCTGTTATCTTTTTGTCTTTCAATGAAATATCATTTCTAAACAAGTTCAGCTCCGATTTGGTGGAGATGTGCAGCACATGAAGTCGGGCATTGAATTTTGTTGCCATGTCAACTGCCTTTGATGTCGATTTATAGCATGCCTCCGTTGTTCTCACAAACGGATGTATGCCTGCATCTGCCACGACCTCTCCTTTCGACTCCAAGTCTTTGCAGCACACGGTGTTGGCATGGATAATCTCTTCATCTTCGCAATGTGCCGCGATTAAGCATGGCGCCTCGTCAAACAAGCGCGCCAGTGCGTCGTCGTCGTTCACGAGCATATTGCCGGTGCTTGAGCCCATGAAAAGCTTGATGCCACAAATTTTCTTCGGGTCGGTTTTGACAAGTTCATCGATATTGTCGTTAGTAGCGCCGAGGTAAAACGAATAATTCGCCGCTGATTTCCGTGCCGCGGCATCTAACTTTCGCTGCAACAACTCTTGTGTTGTGGTTTGCGGGTTGGTGTTTGGCATATCCATGAACGATGTCACGCCACCCGCCACCGCTGCTCGGCTCTCGGTGTAGAGGTCGGCTTTCTGTGTCAAGCCGGGCTCGCGAAAATGCACATGCTCGTCGATGACGCCGGGAAGCAGGTATAATCCTTCGGCGTCAATTATCATTTCCGTTGAAACGCGATTCATCGTGTCCCTACCCGGAATGATTTCCGTGATGCGGTCGCCATTTATAGCGACACTTGCCAACGTGGTCGTCCCCTCGTTGACAAGTGTCGCGTTTTTAATGATATATCCCATTACTTTTGTCTTGGTTTGATTTTACCCCACATACCTCTCCATCTCAAGTTGATGACACCGAAAATGGCTTCTCTGAAGATGCCGCCGGACATCTTCGATGTACCTTCCCTGCGGTCGGTGAAGATAATCGACACTTCCTCGATTTTGAAACCGAGTTTCCATGCAGTGTATTTCATCTCGATTTGGAAAGCGTATCCCACGAATTTAATCCTGTCAAAATCGATGGTTTCCAGCACCTTGCGTGTATAGCACACGAAGCCCGCCGTGGTGTCGCGCACCTTCATTCTTGTCACGAAACGGACGTATGCCGAGGCGTAATACGACATCAGCACTCTGCCCATCGGCCAATTGACCACGTTGACACCGCATTTATAACGTGAACCCACAGCGAGGTCGGCGCCATCGGCACATGCGTCATGCAGTCTGATGAGGTCGTCAGGGTTATGTGAAAAGTCGGCATCCATCTCGAAAACATATTGATAATCGCGCTCTAACGCCCATTTGAAACCATGGATGTAAGCAGTTCCAAGACCGAGCTTGCCTTTTCGCTCTTCTATGAAAAGCCTGTCAGGAAACTCTTGCATCAGACGTTTCACGATGTCGGCAGTCCCGTCTGGACTATTATCCTCGATTACAAGGACATGGAACTCCATCGGGAGATTGAAAACGTAACGGATTATCTTCTCGATATTCTCTTTCTCGTTATACGTCGGGATGATTACTAAGTTTTCAGACATCATCTAAATTTTTAAATAATTCATTAGTTGCAGCGGTCGCCATTCATAATAGCTTCGTTTGCGCTTCTTACCAGCAGCTGCCAAGTGTAGTTTGAATTTGTACGATACAGCGTCACTATTGCGGTTATACTGCCTTGGCCTTGAGGAAGTTGTTGTTTTGCAAACGACGCATACGTACTCGTTCTTACTATGATATTACCTTTCTTGTTACAGTTACTATCATATTGATTCAAAGTGCGGTTTGCATAAGAACTTGTGCTGCCTTCCTCTTGCACAGCCCAAACCAATGACGGATCGTCAAACTCGACCTTCTCAAGTGTCACCAATTTGCACAAATGCTGTTTATCTTTAATTTCCTCAATCGTAACTTGTTGCGGCTCAACATATTGACCATTTGCCAAAACAATTACATTTTTAGGGTCGAGATTCTGAATCTGCGGAGTGCCTCTATAAACACCAAGCACGGCACCTTTCAAGCAAACTCTCACCGAGTCGCCGATACGCAGTCCAGTCACTGCATTCATATAAAGCTCGATGGCATAGCCGGTGGCTCTTTCCTGCAGGAACACGTACTTATAGCAGTTGCCCGATGTTTCGTCGGCTGTGACAATACCGTAAAGAGAACCATCGTCTTTAAAGATAGTATCGTTGGCATAATCCTTTGGATCTCCGGCATTTATTATGACTCCTCTCAACGAATCCATTGTAAACACGGTGCCAATGGGCGGTTCCGAAATATTTGGAGCCGGATAATTATTTTTTCTTGCATTTTTATCCATGCAGGCGTGTAACACTCCCGCAGCGAATAGAATTATCAAGCCGTATTTAAATATTTTTTTCATTTCTTATTTAATTAATTGAATTTCAACGATTATTCAGCAACGATAAAATTCTTCACTTCCCAGGTTGAAGCAGAGCCTGCGCTACTTGTGTACTTGAAAGCGACGGTTACATTCTGACCGATATATGGTGTCAGGTTGGCGATGGAGTTTATAAACGTCCAGCTGTTACCTTCAGGCCACTGGTCAAGAGTCAGTTCTGTCCAATCGGTTGTGGTGACATCTCCACTATAATTGGTGGAAATCATAACATACAACACGCCTTGTGGCGCAGCGTAGTTTACCGCCTGGTCGAATGTCAATTTGGCCGTCTCCACACCTGACAAGTTGATGGCAGGTGAGACGAGCCAACTCTCTGTCTGGTAGGCTTGACCGACGTATGCGCTGGCTTTCATGCATTTATACTGTGCGGAGTGTGCCCAGACGTATGTCAATTCAGCTGGTATCACGACATCTTGGATTGTAAAACCGCCTTGACCTGACGCAAACGACTCGCTGTAGATTGCCTCGACGGGAGGAGGTGTGACACCGCCTTCCAAGACGAAATCAGCCTCCGTACCTTCGCTGTCACGCAGACCAGCCTGACCGAAGTACTTGCGCAACTTGCCTAAAACAGAAAGTTGCTTGCCCAAGTTGTCTGGGTTGTCTTTTAAATTGACTTGGGCGCGTAACGGCTTGCCTGCAGGCAGGTTCACGATAATGCAGTTGGAAATTTCGCGGCAATCGGCATCATCGGCAATCACAACATTTGTAGATGAATCAAATGGAGCGTTCCAAATCACATCGTCATTGCTTGAGACGGCGCTCAAACCGTTTTTCACGGCACCGACGATATAACCTTGCACCCAGGCTATGATTTCTTGTCCTTGCAGACTAATACCTGAAGCCACATTATATGGGTCGTCGGCCGTGCCGCTACCGGAACCCGTTCCCGGAGGCGGTGTCGGACCCGGAGGCGTCACTCCGCCAGCCTCTCCTTCCTTGACAGTGATGCTCTTTATCTCCATTGTTCGCGATTTCGTTGACGAAGACGTGAACTTAATTGCCACTGTAACTGTCTGACCAAGATAATTGTCAAGATTCAACTCTTTATCAGTAAAGTTCCATCCATCAGTGTTGGCGAACTTTTCCGGCAGCTGTGTCCATGTCGCCGTTGAAGGCTCGTTGCCGAATTTGTAATCCGATGAAATCATCATCACGACATCGGTGTCGCTTGGTCCCTGATACTGTGCCGCATAGTTCACGACAGCCTTTGCATGCTGAACGCCTGTGATTTTTACCGGCGATGAAATCAACCAGTCCTCATTCTCATAGTATTCATGTGTCCCGTTGTTATTGACATGTCCCGACATCACTGCCGACGAGTAGTCAATTACCCAAACCTGGTCACCAAGAACGTTCTTTGTGATATATGTGCCAAACTCCTTTGCAAACGACTGTGCATAGGGTATAGATTGAACATCACCCGCACCTGGTGTCACGGGTATCGGCGGGATTGCCGGTTCTTTTTTCTTACAAGATGTGATTAGCACCAAAGCCACACCTATTATTAATAATAAACGACTCTTTTTCATGATATTTAATTTTTTTGGTTGATAATCTATTTAAAATCTAATGGCCAAACTGATAAAGAAATTAGTTCCATATAAATATGAATATTTTTCCGGGAATCTGTCGAGATTGGCATAATCGCTGCGAAGCTGTTCATATCCGTAAAGAACAATGTCTTGATTGTTTAGAATATTATTCACGCTGACGTTGAGCAAAACTGTATATCCATTAATTGCCCATGACTTGCCGGCGTAGAGGTCGAGAGTGAAAGCATCGTCAAGTTTCTTCTGCGACAAAAGTTTCTCTTGGTTTTCAGGTTTTGTTGACAGCATAGCGTCAACGGTGTGGTTTGTCGGGTTGACTGCGAGATAATAGTCCGCGAAGAAGTTTCCCGTAAGGCTAATCCACCAATATTTAGGAGAATTGTATTTCAGACCGATGGCACCGGCTGTCTGTGGCATTTCACCGACATAGTAGTTTTCAAGATACACCGTTTCCCCTGAATAAATGGGATTTGCGTTGTTATCTTCATTCACATACACTTTGGGATTGTTCGAATAACAATGTTCTCCTATTGTTCCCGCTATCTGCGCGCTGATTGTCGGAGTGATGTTGATGTCGGTGCCCACCTCGACACCTTGCGCATACTGGTTGATGTCGTTCATCACATAGTTAACATATTTACTTGTCGCCTCATAGTAGAACGAGCGGTTCCATGTGAGGTTGTAGAACTGCGTTCTATAAGCCGAGACGCGCGCTTTTATCAATGGCGAGCGATATTCGTAGCCGAGGTCGAACGAAAGGATTTTCTCATTATCGACATCATCGACGATGGTGTTACGCACACGCGGAGCCACGAAAATGCTTCTAAACTCCGGCGCTCGGCTCTTCAAGACAGCGTTGGCGACGACATAGTTGCGTCCATTGAGGGCGTAGCTGCCTCCTGCCTTGAAACTCCCGTTGAGCTTGTCTATCTTCTTGGAGTCGCCGTACGATTCGCTGCCCTGGAAACGCCCCGTCTCGAAGTTGCCGGTACGATACAACTGGGTGTAGTCGGCTTCCACGGCGGCGTATGTTGACCAACGGCCTTTCACATAAGTGAACTCGCTCCACAACAGAACCTTGTTGACATTGGCGATATAGTCATAACCCACGATATCTCCTACCTTCGCCACATGGTTTCTGTTACGGATGTTGGTTTGCTGGGCATCGGTAATCTCAAAAGCCTCGCCGTCGGCATATTTGTCTATGTCGAGATAATAATCACCTCCGAGAAGGTCGGCGACTTTTTTGTAATAATGTGTCTTGGAAATACCCGCTTTCAAACCGCCATAGAGGTGCATATTGGGATTGAACTCGTATCTATATGTGCTCGACAAACCGTATTGCAGTTTATCCTGACGGCGTTCCTCGACGATATATTTCGAGAAGACGCCCTGGATAGTATTGCCTGCTGTGTTGTTCGCGTCGGTAACGGTTTTAAGGTTGCCCAGGTTATAAGCGTACAGGTTGTCCCAGTTAATCTGATGCATCGACTCGTCGTTTATCCACTGTTGCATATAAGCCAGGTATCCCTCTTGTGTATATCCGGTCTTGCCTTGTTGAAGCTGTGACAGGTAATAGCTCGGGAGGTTGCGGTAGTAGTCGGGTCGCGGGTCGGGAGCCTCGCCCCATTCGAGAGACGTAGAGCCGCCTTTGCCGAACCACACGTAAGCCGTCGTGTTGACTTGCCATTTATTGTTTGGCGTCCAGTAATGCTGCAGTTGGAACATCGGCTGGTGATATGAGTTCACGCGCGCATTGCGGGCAAAACGCTTGCCGCTTCCGTCGGTCTGCCAGCCCCAGTTAGGGTTGTAGTAGTTGTCACCAAGGAGGTCAAATGTCTCCTGCACCGCCGGCGACGACGCGGCACGTTCCGAAGGCGAGCCAAACACAAGGAATCCTAACGAGTGTTTCTTGTTCAGTTTCTTTTCCGTTGACAAGAAATAGCTTATTCCGTTGTACCATGTGCCCTCGTTCCATGACAGTGTGCTGTTCATCGGAGTGTATCGACTTGACAGCGACGCCGAGAAAGCCCAGCCGTTCTTCATCATGCCGGTACCTATCGATGCCATGAAACGATGGTTGTATGAGCGGTTTGACAACGAATAGCCTCCCGAGACCTGCTTGCGATAGTTGCTGGCTCTCGTGGAGATTGCCGTCACGCCGCCAGGTCCGCCGAAGCTTTCGTACGTGATGCCTGAATTAATCATTATCACGCTGTTGCGCATAACATCATTCAAGCCACCCCAGTTGGAGTAATACGGACGACCACCGTCAGGGTCGTTCATCATGACACCGTTAATCATCACATCGGTGTACTTCGAGTCGTACGCGCGGATGCGAAACCTTCTTGAACTGAGGTTGTAGGCCGCGATGTTGTTGAAGGCGTCACGCGAAGACTGTAAAAAACTCGAGATGTCTGTCGAGCTCTGTGCGTCGTCGTAATCCGTGTCAATCATGATGATTGTTGGCTGCGACACTATCTCTTTGATTGTATCGACAATCAACTCCTGCGCCGTCAGACTTACGCTGAAAGCGACAGCTGCAACAAATAGTAGATGTTTTTTCATTTAACAAATTTTAATGGCACAAATTTACAAATATTTTTCTACATAATAATGAAAAAGACGAAAATTATTTTATTTGAAATTTTCTCGTCCGTGTTAAAATTTATCACTATATTTGTACCCAAATTTATTTGAATCGAAAATATGTTAAAGAAATTAAACATTTTGGCTGTCGTGATGTTGTTTGTCATCACCGCATTAAACGCCCAGCAGCAGTACAAGATGGGTCTTGTGGGATTCTACAACCTTGAGAATCTGTTTGATACGATTAACGACCCTAACAAAAACGACGAAGAATTTCTCCCGCATGGCAAGAATGCATGGAACACCGAGAAATACCTCACCAAGTTGCACAACATGGCGTATGCCATCTCAACGATAGGCACCGACAAGAGCGACAGGTTCAACACTCCCGAAGGACTGTGGGTGCTGGGGCTCTCTGAAATGGAAAACCGTCAAGTGCTTGAAGACCTCGTGGCCCAGCCTGAAATTGCCGACCGCGACTATCAGATTGTGCATTACGACTCTCCCGACCGCCGTGGTGTTGACGTGGCGCTTCTTTACAATCCGAAATATTTCAAGCTGACAAATTCCAAGTCATATCGCCTGGTTGTCCCCAACCAGCCTAATTTCGTTTCCCGCGACCAGCTCGTCGTGACCGGCATTCTCGACGATGAAGAGTTCAGTTTCATCGTGATGCACTGGCCGTCGCGCTATGGGGGCGAGAAACGCTCTCTTCCCGGACGCATGGCGGCTGCCGCTCTTTGCCGTCATATCGCCGACTCTATCTTGACGGAAAAACCCGACGCCAAGATTGTGATGATGGGCGACTACAACGATTATCCGACAAACAAGAGTATCGTCGAGGGGCTTCGCGCCAAGGGACGCGTCGAGGACATGCAGGGCGACGATTTCTTCAACCCCATGTGGAAGATGCATAAAAACGGCGAGGGGACAAACTATTATCGTGATGTGAAAGGCGTCCTCGACCAATGCATTATCACTCCGGCTCTGCTCAAAGACGAGAACGACCCGTTTGCCACATACCAGATGTTCAAACCAGTGGTGCACTCGAAAGAATTTCTCAAGCAGCACGGCGGCCGCTACAACGGCTATCCATGGCGCACTTTCGCAGGCGGCGTCTGGCTCGGCGGATATTCCGACCACTTCCCGGTTTATCTCGTCCTCCTTAAAAGACTTTAAACTTTCGACCCTGGCACTCCAACAAAGGCAGAAGGCTTCTTATTCCTTGGTGTAAACCCTCTTTACTCTTTGTGATATTCGCGTCATGATTTCATACGGGATAGTGTCGCAGGCTTTCGCTATGATTTCAATCGGATGTTTGTCGTCAAACAACACGGCGGTATCGTCTTCCTGGCAATCTATTCCGGTGACATCAATCATGGTGAGGTCCATGCAGATATTGCCGATTATCGGAGCAGCCTTTCCGTTGACCCAGAAACAGGCGTTGCCATTGCCAAGCTGTCGGCGCAAACCGTCGGCGTAACCTATGGGAATCACCGCTATTCTCGAAGGCTTCGTTATCTTTCCATGACGACCGTAACCTATGGTCTCTCCCTGCCCGTATTCCTTAATCTGCTTTATCGTTGACTTCAGAGACATCACATTATGCAGTTTTCCTCGGTCCTCATCACAAATCGCCACACCATAGACACCGATGCCCAATCGAACCATATCATATTGGTACTCCGTAAATCGCGAGATGCCGGCGGTGTTCAAAAGATGACGCATTATTTTGTATGGGAAAGCCGACACTATCTTATTGCTCATCTTCTCGAACATCTTCACCTGACGCATCACAAAATCATCTTCATCCGGCATATCACTCGTGGCTAAATGCGAGAAAACACTCATGACTCGAATATCCGGACTGGCTTTTACACGCTCAATCAACTCGTCAATATCTTCCGGAAGGAAGCCGAGACGATGCATTCCCGTATCAAGTTTAATATGTATTCCGACAGGCTTGCCAAGAGGTCTATCCATTTGATTTATAGCGTCTTCCAACTGCGAGAGACATCGAAAACTGTAGATGTCGGGTTCAAGGTTGTTATTGATGATGGCATCGAAAGTGTTGGTCTCCGGCGTCATCACCATGATAGGCAGGTTTATGCCTTTGTTACGCAGCTCGACCCCCTCGTCGGAATATGCAACTGTGAGATAATCAACATGATGAAAGGCGAGGACGTTTGAGACCTCATAGTTGCCGCCTCCGTATGCAAAAGCCTTCACCATCACCATCATTTTGGTGTCTTTCTTCAGCTTTCCGCGATAATAGTTAAGGTTTTTCACAAGGTTGTCGAGGTTTATTTCCAGCACCGTCTCATGCGATTTCTGCTGTAGCACCTTCATAATACGCTCAAACTCGAAACTACGCGCTCCTTTTAACAGAACTATCTGATTTTCAAACATCTTCATCGGATAATGATTTAAAAAATCAGATGTAGAAGGGTAAAAATAAGAGTCGATTTTTTTGTTCAAAGATATTTTTGACGAGGAAGACTGCCCGATTTCACCACGTTCCGCCCGAAATGACGAGCATATAGCCGGACCGATTCCGATGAAGGTATCAACACCTTTATTTTCAATAAGTTGCGCTATATCTCCGTACAGGTCTTCTTCCTTTTGTTCACTTTGTAGAATATCTGAAAGAATCAGCGTTTTGTTGTCACGATGCTGTGCGTTCATAAAATCGAGGGCGATGGCGAGCGCATTTCTGTCGTTATTATATGAATCGTTAATAATCAAGCAGTTACGAATACCGGCTTTAAGTTCCATTCGCATTTCAACAGCTTCAAGATGTGCCATACGCTCTACGATAACATCGTTTGGGAAATTCAGCAGCAGTGCCACGCACCAGCAATTTATTGCGTTTTCGATGGAAGCGTCGTCGATGAACGGGATTGTGATTTTCATCGAATCGCCTTTATAAACAGCCGTAATTTCCGTTGTTTCGCCATGATTGACAGATATAACGAACAAATTGGCGTTTTCGTTTTTGGTACTCCATGAGAATGCCGGAATTTTTGCGTTTGATATCGCCGAGTCAATCTCCTGATTATCACTGCAATAAACCAACTTGCCAGTTCCCGCGAAGTCTTCAAGGTCATTAATGCCATTTATGGCGGCATCCTTAAGGTCTTCAAACAGTTTCAGTTTCTCTTGGATTTTATGTTGCACACTCTCGAAATTCTTGCCGTGCGCTGCTCCTATGTTTGTAAGAACTCCGATTGTCGGTTTGACGATATTGCGCAGTTTTGTCATCTCGCCTGGTCGCGAGATACCGGCCTCAATCAATGCCACGTCGTTAGTCTGGTTCATCTGCCATACTGAAAGAGGCACTCCAATTTGAGAATTATAGCTTTTAGGGCTACGGCACACCGACATTGACGGCGACAATATCTGATAAAGCCATTCTTTCACCACGGTTTTGCCGTTGCTGCCGGTGATTCCCACTACAGGGACGTTGAATCGAGCGCGATGATAAGCCGCCAAGGTCTGCAAAGCGATTAAGGTGTCGTCAACGGCCACAAAAACCGCTTCAGAACATTTTTCCAAGGCGTTTTCTTGCGCCTCAACATCATGTTTTTCCATGTTTTTCCTCGACACCACGAAGGCTTTTACACCCTTTTCATATAACTCGCCGATATATCCGTGTCCGTCGTCACGTCCGCCGCGAAGTGCGAAAAACAACGTGTTTTCAGCATCGACGAGCAAACGGCTGTCAAAGAGAATATCCTTAATGATAATTGTATCTAATTGATTGCCAATTATTTGCCCTCCAACAACAGAGGCTATTTGTTTTATAGTATATCCTTCGTTTTGCATATTGCAAATTTACGAATTTTTCACATAACTACCTTTTTTAAAAAAAATATTGAAAATATTTTGGAATTTGGAAAATATTTTATAATTTTGTTGTTTCAAAACGAGATTCATTATCATGGCACCACAATTAAAGACATCCAAGCTTCCTAAAATTGGTATCACCCAGGGTGACATCAACGGTATCGGTTACGAAGTAATTCTCAAGGTTTTATTTGATTCGCGTATTTTCGACACTTTCACGCCAATTGTTTACGGACAGTCTAAAGTTTTCTCTTATTACAAGAAAAACTTCGGCATGGAGGAGATGTCATACGCTGTGATTCGCGATGCCTCACAAGCACAGCCGAAGCGCATCAACATCATCAATCATACTGACGAGGAGCTCAAGGTTGAGCCGGGTTTTTCAACCGCTGTCGCTGGGAAGGCATCGTTCGCGGCTCTTAAGTTAGCCACCAACGACCTGCGCTCAGGTCTCATTGACGCTTTGGTGACAGCCCCTGTCAACAAAAGCAATATCATTTCCGAACAATTCCAGTTTAAAGGACAGACGGATTACATCAAATCTTTTTTCCCTGATAATGAATATATCACGCTTCTCGTCAACCACAAAATGCGCATCGGTTTCGTAACAAATCACATTCCACTGAAGGAGGTGCCAGGAGCCATCAGTAAAGAATTGATTATCAAGAAATTACAACTCATGAACTCTTCCTTGATAAAAGATTTCAACATAGTGGTGCCAAAGATAGCTGTTTTAGGGTTGAATCCTCATGCCGGCGACAACAACATCATGGGAAGCGAGGAGCGCGACATCATCAAGCCTGCCATTGAGGTTGCCAAGAGCGAGGGCATCATGGCATTTGGTCCTTTCCCTGCCGACGGTTTCTTCGGCTCCGACGCATGGTGCAAATACGACGGCATTCTCAGCATGTACCACGACCAGGGTCTCACCCCGTTCCGTGTCCTCGCCATCGACGGCGGTGTCAGCTTCACCGCGGGACTGCCCGTGGTGCGCACGTCAACGACACACGGCACCGGTTATGACATCGCAAACAAAAACATCGCGGACCCCGAAGCTTTGAGGAACGCGATATATTTGGCGATTGACATACTGAACAATCGTTCCTGACACCATTTCAGGCGCAACGGAGACTTGAGTTCGCGAAAGCATTCAGATTTAGAGGATAAATCTCCGGCATTTGAATTTATTTGCCAGAGATTTCCCGACTTCGCTCGAAATGACGTTGGGAGTGTCATTGTCTCTCATACGTCTGCACTTCGTCATAGACATATTCCAATTTGATTCCCGCTTGACGGAACATCTCTTCCGACTCGGCGCCGTCGTGATATTTGCGTTGGCACACCACGCGTACTATTCCGCAGTTTATTATCAACATGGCGCAGGTGCGGCATGGTGTCATGCGGCAATACAAGGTACTGCCGGCCAGGGCTATACCCCGACGGGCTGCCTGTGTGATGGCGTTCTGCTCGGCGTGCACCGTCCTGACACAATGCTCCGTTATTCTGCCGTCAGCGTGAATCATCTTTCTGAAAAGATGCCCCACCTCGTCGCAATGCGGCAGTCCGCGCGGCGAGCCGACATAGCCTGTCACTAAAATCTGACGGTCCTTCACAATGACGCAGCCGCTGCGACCACGGTCACATGTGGCGCGCTCGGCGACAGTGTCGGCGAGATTCATGAAATACTCATCCCATGAAGGACGTTTATATTTCTGATTCTCAATATCTTGAAGCACCTCCTCCACCTTTTTGTTAAGGTCGTCGATAGTGCCGTTGTTCTGAAGCACATAGTCCGCCTGGTGTATGCACTCGCCGAGGTTCTGTTTGTTCGGGTCGGCGTTGCTCATCTCACGCTCCTCGTTGACGACGAAAGTCTCGTAGCTCACCGAGTCGGTTTCCGATTTGCGTTCTGTGATGCGCTCATAACGCACTTTCCTGTCGGCATCGACGGCAAACAGATGGAAGTTGCCCTTTGAGCGCAAGGCGGCAATCTCGCCGGGAGTGCGAATACTCTCGATAACAGCGTCTTTTCCGTTGTTGTAGGCTCGGTCATAAAGCTGCTCGGCGATGTAGCTGGGCGAGTTATTGGCGCGCAAATCGTTTGCCACAGATGTCAAAGTGTCACGATTCACTTCAAGTCCGCGACGTTTCACCTCTTCGGAGAGAAATGCGCGGACAGAGTAATGCACATAGCCTTTTTTCTCCACCAGATATTCGACAATCGTGCCTTTTCCTGCACCCAATGTTCCTGTAATTCCAATAATATTCATAGCATGTTTATGTTTTTGCGGAGACGCGACGAATCACGTCCTTGCCGTCATTGATTATTAGTTTCCACCTTGATGTCATGAATCCATTTTTCTATTTTGACCGGATTATAGTCTCGCATTTGTTCGAATAATTCCATTGGGTCGTCGGCAACGATGATATTTTCATAATGGTCGGCACGTATGAAGCCGTCTTTCACTCCGCGTTCAATCCATGCCACGAGGCTATCGTAATATCCGAGTATGTTATACAGCGCCATCGGTTTCTCCATAAGACGAAGCTGGTCGGCCACCACCACTTCCGAGAGTTCGTCGAGGGTACCGAAACCACCGGGCATCGCTATGAAAGCGTCGGCTTCGCGCAGCAGTATATTTTTTCGTTCAGCCATGGTCTTTGTCGAAATCATCTTGTCGATTGCGCGATGGCCTATTTCATGAGCGAGCAGGAAGTCAGGCATCACTCCGACGACTTTTTTGCCGCGCTCGAGCATCTTGTTGGCTATCACGTTCATAAGACCGACGCTGCCGCCGCCGTAATAGAGGGTGCAGTCGTTGTCGGCGAGCACCTCGCCGAGACGGGAGGCAGCCTCTTCGTAACGCTTGTCGAACCCCATGCTGCTTCCGCAAAAGACACAAATGTTTTTCATTATCAAATTTTTGCAAAAATACAAAAAAAATTAGACTTTAGACTTGAGTCGAAAAAATAAAAACTAAAGACAAGCGACTAAAGACTCGAACATGTTTATTCCTGTTTCCAGAATTTCATCTTCAAAAACATATTCCGGGTTATGTAGCGGCAGATGATTTTCGCCGCAGCCCACACCGAACATGGCGATTGGGCATATATAGGCGAAGCGTCCGAAGTCCTCCGACCAGCGGAACGGCTCTTCAAGATATTGACAATCAAGATGTAACGATTTGGCGGCATTTTCAACCACATCTACTGCCTCATTGTTGTTCACAGCAGCCGAAAACGCCTCGTGTATGTTGCTGCTGAACCGGAAGCCTTGTTTTTCGGCTACCATGTGGCAGAGCTGCACGACATCGGCTGTGAGATGCTGAAGTTTGTCATTGTCGTATGAACGCAGGGTGAGCCAAATCTCGGCATGAGCCGGTGCCACGCCGAATGTCTCCTCTCCCAATACAGCATGCGTCATCGTCATCATAGTGAGCGGTGTCTCATTTTGAAGCATGGCTGTTTTCTTGCCGAAAATATCCATCAATGCCGACAGCATATATTGCGGGCTGCGTCCTTTTTCCGGTTGCGAAGCGTGAGCAGTGACGCCGTCGAATATCAGCTTCAAGCCCAGCGAGCCGGCGGCGAAACAGCCTTTTCTCAACAAAATCTTGTTTTTGGGATAGCCCGGGATATTATGCAAGGCAAATGCCATATCGGGTTTAATCCGCTCAAACAGCGGGTCGGCGATGACGGCTTTCGCACCATGTCCAGTCTCCTCGGCAGGCTGAAAAAGCAACGCAATTTCGCCATTTTCAGGGCGTTTTTCGCTCAAACGTTGTGCAAGTCCTGCCAAAATAGCGGCATGTCCGTCGTGACCGCAACGATGCGAGCAGCGTCGATCGCCCTCGGGAATGTTCAAAGCGTCGATGTCGCCGCGCACAAGTATGCGCTTGCCGGGGTTCTTACCCCTGAAAACCACTGCAATGCCTTGACCTCCGATGTTTTTTATATGAACATCGGGATTCATTTTTTCCAAAAACTCGTTCAAAATGGCGTTTGTCCGAATCTCTTCGCCGGAAAGCTCGGCATTTTCATGCAATAAATGTCGAAGTTCTATGATTGTTTTCATAATATTCATTTATAAGATTTCTCCATTCCGCTTCGCTTCAGTCGAAATGACATGAATCGAAATGCAAAAATAAAAAAACTTCACACTCCAAACTCTCAACTCCAAACTTTTTTGTATTTTTGCAGATTGGAATATTCTGATATTTGACAAAAACATGAACGTGTTATATCCATTGAAGTTTCAGCCCATTTATGTGGAGAAAATATGGGGAGGTCAGAACGTTAAGACATTGCTGCACAAAGACTTCGGCAAGTTGATAAACTGCGGCGAGATGTGGCTGCTGTCGGGTGTGGAAGGCAGGAACAGCGTGGTCTGCAACGGCAATTTCAGCGGCGACGAGCTCAACGACCTCGTTGAAACTTTCATGGGCGACCTCGTCGGCGACAATGTTTTCGACAAATACGGCGAGACTTTCCCTCTTCTGATAAAGATTATCGACCCTTTGACATGGCTCTCCGTGCAGGTGCATCCTGATGACGAGATAGCAAGGGAAATCGGGATTGAGAACGGCAAGACCGAGATGTGGTACGTGATGCACGCCGACAAAGACGCGGAGCTCGTCTCCGGCTTCAAGCGCGAGGTGACAAAGGCAGAGGTCGAGAAGAAAATTTACGAGAAGAAAATTTCGGAAGTGCTTAACTATGAGAAAGTTGGCGACGGCGATGTGTTTTTTATCCCGGCAAGGCGAATCCACGCATTAGGTCCGGGCTGCATGGTTGCGGAGATTCAGCAAACCTGCGACACCACCTACCGCGTTTACGACTGGGACCGTCTCGACCAACACGGCATGTACCGCGAACTGCACATACCGCAAGCATTGTTCACCTTGAACTACAAACACGAGGACAATTATCGCACCGAATATCAAAGAGACAAAAAAGACGCCACCGTCAAAATGGTGGAATGTCCTTACTTCACTACCAATTTCATCAACTTGGAAAAGGGAATGGC
This sequence comes from uncultured Bacteroidota bacterium, assembly GCA_900542475.1. GTDB lineage: Bacteria > Bacteroidota > Bacteroidia > Bacteroidales > F082 > Limimorpha. Next base: position 6,797 of record UQNO01000010.1, on the reverse strand, counting down.
GTTGGCGAAAGATTATGGAGAACTCGACTCGTTCGTCATACTGACGAGTGTAGGAGGCACTTTTTCACTGAAGTATGACAGGGGCGAAGAAGTTGTCGATGTCGGCGAGTGCATCTTGATTCCTAATATCATTAAAAAAGTGGAAATCAAAGCTTTAGAATATTGTAAGATTTTAGAAACTTATATTGTTTAACTTTAAAATTCATATCATGAAAAAATTATTCGCTTTCTTATTTTTCGGCTTGATGTTTTTCGGGCTGGCAGCCCAGAATTCAGATTTGCCGAATATCACATTGAAAGACCTTGACGGTCAATCTGTCAACATCGCCGAGTTGAACAACGACGGCAAGCCTTTTGTCATGACTTTCTGGGCCACCTGGTGTGGTCCGTGCGTGAAGGAGCACAACGCTTTGGCTGACGTTTACGATGACTGGGTTGAAGAGACCGGCGTGATCATTTATGCTGTTTCTATCGACGATGCACGTTCAACCGCGAAAATCAAGCCTTTCGTTGACGGCAAGGGCTGGCCTTTCGAGATTCTGCTCGACGTGAACAGCGAGTTGAAACGCGCAATGAACGTCAGCAACCCTCCTCACTCTTTCCTTTTTGACGGCGACGGCAAGATAGTGTGGCAGCACACAGGATATTTAGATGGAGGCGAAGAGGACCTTTATCAGGAAATATTGAAAATAGCGAAATAAGATTTTAGAAGTTAGAAGTTAGAAGCAAGAAATTAGAATGGACTTTTCTCGTCATTTCGACCGGAGCGAAACGAAGTGAAGCGAAGCGAAGACCTGACCGAAGCGAAAGCATTCACCTCTGGTGAATAAATCTACGACTAACGAAAACACGTCATTTCGACCTGAGCGAAGCGAAGTGAAGCGAAGTGGAGAAATCTACGACTGACAAATGTCCATGGACACCCGATTGTCGGAGATTTCTCGACAAGCTCGAAATGACAGAATCATGAGCGCGAAATGACAGAATTCAACCCGTCATTTCGACCGAAGCGGAACGAAGTGAAGCGAAGTGGAGAAATCTACGACTAACGAAAACACGTCATTTCGACCGAAGTGGAGCGAAGTGGAGAAATCTACGACTGACAAATGTCCATGGACACCCGGTTGTCGGAGATTTCTCGACAAGCGCGAAATGACGAAGTGACAAACTCGAAATGACAGAATCATGAGCGCGAAATGACAGAATTCAACCCGTCATTTCGACCGAAGCGGAACGAAGTGGAGCGAAGTGGAGAAATCTACGACTGACAAATGTCCATGGACACCCGGTTGTCGAAGATTTCTCGACAAGCTCGAAATGACGGAATCATACGTTCGAAATGACAGCATTCAACCCGTCATTTCGACCGGAGCGGAACGAAGTGGAGCGAAGTGGAGAAATCTACGACTGACAAGTGTCCATGGACACCCGGTTGCAGGAGATTTCTCGACAGGCTCGAAATGACGAAATCATACGCTCGAAATGACAGTATTCAACCCGTCATTTCGACCGAAGCGAAGCGGAGTGGAGACCTGAGCGAAGCGAAAGCATTCACCTTTGGTGAATAAATCTACGACTGACAAATGTCCATGGACACCCGGTTGTCGGAGATTTCTCGACAAGCTCGAAATGACGAAGTGACAAACTCGAAATGACGGAATCATGAGCTCGAAATGACGGAATCATGAGCTCGAAATGACAGCATTCAACTCGTCATTTCGACCGAAGCGGAACGAAGTGAAGCGAAGTGGAGAAAACTACGACAGACAAATGTCCATGGACACCCGGTTGCAGGAGATTTCTCGACAAGCTCGAAAGGACGGAGTTACAAGCTCGAAATGACTGGAGAAAAGCAATCTATAAATTAATAAATGTTAAAAACATGAAAAAACTATCATTATCAACAGTTTTCGTTCTCATAGTTACAGCCATGTGCGGTCAGGGACTCTTTGACAAATCGAAGGTCAGCGGGAGTTTTCAGATTGACGGCAACTACTATTGGGAGGACAAGGGCATTGGTATCAGCGAGGAGGACATCAACGGCGAGAGTTTCGGCGCCTACGGCTTCGGCAAGTTGCAATATCAACTTGGCGACTTTACAGCCGGCATGCGTTTCGAGGCTTACCAGACCACCCCGATGTCGGGTTTCGACAGCAGGGTCAAAGGCATGGGCATCGCCAATTTCTTTGCAAGTTACGACAACGGCACCATCGGTGTGACCGTGGGCGACATCTACGATCAGTTCGGCAACGGCTTGGTGTTCAGGACATACGAAGAATGGACGCTGGGTTTCGACAACTCTTTGCGAGGCATACGCGCCGTGTTCCGTCCTTGTAACGGCATTACTATCAAAGGCATCTACGGCAAACAGCGTTTTTACTGGGCAGGCTACGGCGACACGCTGACGGCCGAACGACGCGGCCTCGTACGAGGCATTGATGGCGAGTGGGATCTCAACAACAGCATCGGTTCGTTGAATAGCAGTAAGCTGCGTGCCACAGTAGGAGTCAGTTTCATCAGCAAATACGAAGCCGATACCAAACAGACAGTAGGAGAAAACGATTTGATAATGCCACAGAATGTCGCTGCTTACGCAGGAAGACTCAATCTCGGATATGATCGTTTCGGTTTATCCGCCGAGTACGCTCGCAAAATCAACGACCCATCGACATTCAACAACTTCATCTATCGCGAAGGTCAGGAATTGTTGGCATCGTTGTCCTATTCACAGAAAGGATTGGGCATGGTGCTACAGGTGAAGCGCGTCGATAACATGAGTTTCAAGTCGAAGAGACTCGCCACACAGAACGACCTCGACCTCGGTTTCATCCCTCCTATTAATTACACCCACACCCACAGTCTGCCGTCTATGTTCTCGTATGCAACACAGCCTCTTGGCGAGATGGGAATACAGTTCCAGGTCAACTACACCATTCCTAAAAAGACTCTCCTTGGCGGGAAATACGGCACCAAACTCGCTTTCAACTACAGCCAGGTGAACGACATCAAGCGCGACTCCATCACTGTTGACGACATGAACACACTCAACATGCCAGGCACAAAGGGTTACAAATCCGACTTCTTCGCCATCGGCGACCGAATGTTCTATCGCGACTTGAATTTTGAAATCGAGAAGAAGATTAATGCCAAATGGCATCTCGCCTTGATGTACATCAACCTATATTACGACATGGAAACCATCGAAAATCACCCCGGTGCGGAAGCTGTTGAGGCAAATATCGCATTCGGCGAGGTTATTTACAAAATCAACAGGAAGAACAGCGTGCGTTTGGAATTACAGCATTTATGGGACAACATCGGACAAAACCATGAAATCGAGGCAGGACACGAGGCATACTACAACAAACGCGGCAATTGGTTCGCTTTCCTTTTGGAATACACCATCGCACCGAAGTGGTTTGTGTCGGTAGCTGACAAATACAACTACGGCAATCCTATCGCCGACAACCGCGACCATTATGTAACCGGCTCATTCGGCTACATCAAAGACCAGACGCGCATCGCCATCAGCGGAGGCCGTCAGAGCGAAGGCTTGGTTTGCGTGGGTGGCGTTTGCCGCACAGTTCCGGCATCGAGCGGAATGTCAATAACTGTAACAACGTCATTCTAAACATTAACACCATGTCATTTCGACCGGAGCGAAGCGAAGTGGAGACCTGAGCGAAGCGAAAGCATTTACCTCTGGTGAATAAATCTACGACTGACAAGTGTCCAGGGGCAATCGGTTGCAGGAGATTTCTCGACAAGCTCGAAATGACGAAGTGACAAGCTCGAAATGACAACAAACAACCCGTCATTTCGACCGGAGCGGAACGAAGTGAAGCGAAGTGGAGAAAACTACGACTGACAAGTGTCCATGGACGCCCGATTGTCGGAGATTTCTCGACAAGCTCGAAATGACGGAATTACATGCTCGAAATGACAACAAACAACCCGTCATTTCGACCGAAGCGGAACGAAGTGAAGCGAAGTGGAGAAATCTACGACTGACAAATGTCCATGGACACCCGGTTGCAGGAGATTTCTCGACAAGCTCGAAATGACGGAGTGACAAGCTCGAAATGACAGCATTCAACCCGTCATTTCGACCGAAGCGGAACGAAGAGGAGCGAAGTGGAGAAAACTACGACTGACAAGTGTCCATGGACGCCCGATTGTCGGAGATTTCTCGACAAGCTCGAAATGACGGAATTACATGCTCGAAATGACAACAAACAACCCGTCATTTCGACCGAAGCGGAACGAAGTGAAGCGAAGTGGAGAAATCTACGACTGACAAATGTCCATGGACACTCGGTTGCAGGAGATTTCTCGACAAGCTCGAAATGACGGAGTTACAAGCGCGAAATGACAGCATTCAACCCGTCATTTCGACCGGAGCGGAACGGAGTGAAGCGAAGTGGAGAAAACTACGACTGACAAATGTCCATGGACACCCGGTTGCAGGAGATTTCTCGACAAGCTCGAAATGACGGAGTTACATGCTCGAAATGACAACAAACAACCGTCATTTCGACCGGAGCGGAACGAAGTGAAGCGAAGTGGAGAAAACTACGACTGACAAGTGTCCATGGACACTCGATTGCAGGAGATTTCTCGACAAGCTCGAAATGACGGAATTATAAACTCGAAATGACGAGATAGAAAAATATTAAAAAATAAAAAATATTAAAAAAAATGAAAAAGCTATCCTTATTGACACTAACAGCGGCAGTCATTTTCGGAATGATGTCGTGCGACAAACTGAAAGGCCCTTACATCATCGAGCCTGTTGTGGCTCAAAGCGACACAATAGCTTTAGAAGCGGCCGACACCATCAATTTCGACGGAAAAATCGTGGTTTTACTTGAAGACTACACTGGCGTGAAATGCAACAACTGTCCGGCAGCTGGTGCTTTGGCACTCGAGTTGCAAGGGGAGCACGAAGGACATCTCATTGTTTTGGGCGTGCATCCGAAAACAGGATTGCAGAACCCTGTCGGCGGCTTTCCGGATTTCAGAACCGACGACGGCCATGAGTGGAACACGTTTTTCAACATCGGAGCATATCCCAAAGGCCTGGTGAACCGCGCAAGAGGAGTGCAGGACCCCTCGACATGGGCAACGTCAGTCTCCGATATTATTAATGCCAACGCTCCTGTCAGACTTATCGTGAAGACAGAGTTTGACGACACTACACGTATGCTGAAGCTCAGCGTTCATTCCAAGTTTTTGCAAGCAGTGGCGAGCGACGACGTACGTCTCACTGTCTGTATGATGGAAGACAACATTCTCGGCAAGCAGGTGACTCCGACAGGTATTGACACAGATTACATGCACCGCCATGTGTTCAGAGGCACCGCCGACAAAAAGACATGGGGAAGGACATTGAAAAGCAGTGAAATTTCCGCCGGAGAGAACTTCATCACAAACATGAAATTCACGGTGAGCGACGAATACAACGCCGACGAGTTTTACATCGTGGCATTCATCAGCGACAACAACACCAAAGAGGTTCTGATGGCTGCCGAGAAAAAGATAAAATAAAAAAGGAGGTCTTTTTGACCTCCTTCAGTAGCGGGGGGCGGATTTGAACCACCGACCTTTGGGTTATGAGCCCAACGAGCTACCGGACTGCTCCACCCCGCATCATGATTTGAGAGTGCAAAATTACAACATTTTTACTCTCGTGTCAAGTGTTTTTTGAAAAATTTTTGAAATATTTTAAAAATATGGATCACAGAGCAGGTTATGTCAATATCATAGGCAAGCCAAATGTCGGTAAATCAACGATTATGAACGACTTGGTGGGCGAAAGAATCAGCATCATCACATCGAAGGCGCAGACGACAAGACACCGCATTTTGGGCATTGTGAACGGCGACGACTTCCAAATCGTCTTCTCCGACACGCCGGGAATCATCAAAAACCCCGCCTACAAGATGCACGAAATCATGAATCAGTATATCAACGTGGCGTTCATCGACGCCGATTTGATACTGTATGTCGTCGATATCACCGACAAGAAAGTCGATGAGGAAACGGTTGAACGCGTCAAGAAAATGGAGGTTCCGGTATTCGTTTTATTGAATAAAATAGACCTTTCAAGCCAGGAAGAAGTGGAAAGAGCCGTGGAATTTTGGAGCAACGCACTTCCAGCAGCCACGGTGTTCCCTGTTTCGGCCATGCATCAGGCCAATGTGCGGTATGTGTTTGAGAGCATCATCGAGAAACTGCCGGTATGTCCGCCCTACTTCCCGAAAGACGAGCTCACCGACCGCTCGATGCGTTTCTTCGTGACGGAGATAATACGCGAGAAGATTTTGTTGAATTATCAGCAGGAAATCCCATACAGCGTCGAGGTGGTGGTGGACTCTTACGAGGAAAGTCAGAAGCTCATCAATATCAAGGCTACGATTTTCGTTTCACGCGAATCGCAGAAGGCCATATTAATAGGTAAAGGCGGCAGCGCCATCAAGAAAGTGGGAATACAGTCGCGCGCCGATATAGAGGAGTTCACCGGAAAGAAGATTTTCCTGGAATTGAGAGTGAAAGTCGATAAAGACTGGAGAGATAACGAGGAGGAGCTGAGGCATTTTGGATATGAGGCATAACGTCATTTCGACCGAAGCGAAGCGGAGTGAAGCGAAGTGGAGACCTGAGCGAAGCGAAAGCATTCACCTCTGGTGAATAAATCTACGACTAACGAAAGTCCAGGAGCACCCGGTTGCAGGAGATTTCTCGACAAGCTCGAAATGACGAAGTGACAAGCTCGAAATGACAGCATTCAACCCGTC
>UQNO01000009.1 GCA_900542475.1 uncultured Bacteroidota bacterium | reverse complement strand
GACTATCTTTGCTCATGGTTATGTTTTATTTTTGCAAAAACAAAGATAACCAAAAGGGTTGATACCTCGTGAGAAGTGTCAGCCCTAATTTGTTTTATTTGAAAAAGTTTTACCGGACAGCAATAATTGTAATTATTTTTTAATCGAAATCAAGTTTTTAAAACTATCTTCAGACAAATCATCCATAATGCCAATTAAACTATCATATTCAAAAACAAATAACAATGCTAATTGGTATTCTTCAGGAATATTTTCATATTTTGTACACGTTGGATAACCAATTAAATCGTTTAAAAAATACCTTTCGTATTTATATCGTCTTTTTTCATCATAATAGCTGTCATCAATAACATATATAGGGAATGAAATGTTTCTGTCCGTACAGTAACGAATTGGATTATAGTCTGTCATAACAAGAAACAATTGACAGTCATGGTCTTCTGCAAATTTTGCCATATCCGACATTGAAGGAATGACTTTGCAAGAAGAGGATGAACAGCCGACATTATATAGACTTACGAGTGATTTTGGATAACGCGACAATTCATTTTTCAACAATATCGGGTTTATGACATAAACCTCTCCTGCATATAATGAGTCAAAATTTACGAGTTGGTGCACCAAAGCTTTGTCTGATGAAGAGAGTTTGTTGTAATCGTTTGTATATCCTTCGATTGAGCACGACGGGAGACCTATCATTGCCATAAAAATGGCACATATAAACTGCAGACGGGACGACATCATTATTTTTGAATTTCATTAATGGTGTAGTTTACAGCATATCCTCCATACTCTCCACGAGCTTGGTCATAATGATATACACCATGTGGCACCATTACTTGTGTCGTGAAATCATCGCCATATCCATAAATATCTTCATCCACATACAAATCAAGATCACGATAATCAATGTTGGAGACATCAGTGGCGAGTAGCAGGAAAATGGTGTCGGCTGGATTTTGACTGGATATCTCGTAATAAATCTCTCGTGATGGTTGCAATGTATCCGGTATGCCCTTATACACTTGTTGTCCAAATATATAAATTTCACATATACCGAATCCGTCCTTACAATGTCGTGATTTTCTATATAATCTCATCTTTAAGATTTTTGCAAAAAAACTTTCTTTGTCGGTGCTACTATTTATACTATTGTAAAACAGAATGTTCTGTGTTGAATCAGTATGCTCTATTTCGTTTTGAACTGTATGACAATTCAGTGATTTATTCTGTTCTTTCTTACACGATTGTAATATTACAATTCCTGCTGCTGCGATGAGCACTGTTGCCACTGCAACAAGGAATTTCATTTGCTTTTTCATTTTGTTGAAATTTTAATTGTTAATGAATTATGTTAAGGAAACTATATATTGGTTTACACTTTATTTTTCAATCTATAATTAACAACGTATTATATACTTGTTTATTGTATATTGAAAAAACTTTTTCGTTGTCGGGGAAACGTCGTATCTTTGTTGTCGGATTGTAAAGAGTATGCAATCCGTAATTTATACCAAATCGCCGATTTGGGATAAAAAGAGTGTTGGTTTTGACATTAAAATACTTTCCCGTGTTCTTACAGCGATAGCGATTGTTCTTGCACTTATAGACAACAGATGTTGGGGCGAAAGGGCTTACAACATTCCCATCCCAAGGCAAGCATTCAAGATGTTCGATGCAACTTTGCTCATCTTTGAAGGTATCTAAAAGTTCGACAACTGACTTGAAGTCAGTTACGTCCATATTCGTATCTGTTTACAAATGCGGAGACACGAATAATTTCACACATGACAAAATTATTTTATGTAACAATGTATATAGTTACCTGATTTTTAATCGCTGATCATTATTTTTTTATTAACATTGATTACTAACGACTAAAGACTATTTATAAATTTCGCTTTCATCAACCAGATTGTTCAGCAAGGCGTAAACCGTCAAACCCGAAACGGATTTGATGCCGGTTTTTCGGATGATGTTTTTCCTGTGAGTGATAACGGTATGCACAGAGATAAATAGTTTATCGCTTATCTCTTTGTTAGTCATGCCTTTGACAAGGGCTACTAAAACATCTGTTTCACGATTGGAAAGTTCTACACTTTCGGTTTTTTCTTGAACTAAATTATTATCGTTCAACAGGTTGAAAATTTTAGACACAACCTTTTGCTTGGTATCGTTCATCTCGATGACATCTCCAAAATAGTCCAGGACGGTTTTATCAATATACGATGTCACCAAGGCCACGGCAATCACATTCGGGAAGTCGCGAAGCACTTTCCGGAACATTTCGTTGGCAGCGAATGACACAAGCAATGGGTTGATTATCAACATTTCAGGATTATATGCAGCGAGTTTTTCCTCAAGCCTGTCGAGGCTGTCGAGCTGCGAGACGACGGAAATCTGCTTGGTGTCGTCGAAATACGAAGCGAGACCGGCGCTGACAATAGGCGACGGCTCCACAATGATTATTTTGTTGTCGGATTTCATTGGTTCAAGATTCTAACGATTCGACAAAAGGAATTAAAACGCGTTCCTCAATGAGAGCGTGATTCATCAAATCAGCAGAAATATCATTGATATCCAATGCTATTTCGATACGTTCCTTGGGAAACACGTCTGCCGGGAGGTATTTCACAAGGATATTCATCAAATCCGAGAGTTTATCTTCGATATTAGTGTGGTTTTCGTGGACGACATTTATTTTGTAATCAGTCTTGACATTCTGATTCGCAATCTGTTGAAGATACGGAAACACATTTTTTTCCTCATAGATGAAATGGGCCACCACTTCATTTTTATATTCATCGAAGAAACGGCGCAACATATTGCCATATTTCGGCACACAGGCATCAATGATACGGTTAAGATGTTCCTCGATATGTGGCAGGCGCTCGTTGAGATAATATTTATGCGACTCCGACAGGTAGCCGATCAATGTTTTAAGGTCAACAGAGGCTATGTCGTCGGCAGAGGGCGAGAAATCGTCGTTGCAATAAATGTTGCACACCATAAGGAAGAAGCGTGCAGGGACATGATTCATCTCGCACACTTCCGCGACACTGTAGTCGCCGAATCCCAGATTCATGCCGAAGCGCGGAAACATCAGCAGGAGATTCGGATTGCCGAGGACGAGGTCGGCCATTTTCATATTTTCCGAAAAGACTTTTTTCATTGTAGTGATTATTTTTCCGCAAAATTAGTGATTTTTCCGATACAAACGTCTAAGATTTCTCCGTTCCTTGCAGTCGGTCGAAAAGACACCGTCGAGCAAGATAGCCATTATTAGGTATCATGATTTTATAAAATCATCAATTATGGCGAGGTGCCATGTTGGGGATTCGATATATTTTTGCAATCAGAATGAATGACAAAAACAGGCCATATTTTTAGTTTAGAGACAAATAGAGACACTATAACAGTGTCTCTATTTGATTGTTGTCGTTTTTTTTATGGAGTATTTTATTAAGTGGTCCTGTCGGTCGGGTTATCCTAAACAGTTTACGTCTCATAAACAACGGGTTACGTGTTATATACGATTTAAGATGTCTTTCGCTTTTTTCCGGATATATGTCGTTCACTGCCACAAGTATGCCTGTTTCGTCGGTTTCACCGAAAGCGTGGTTATATGCTGTGCCGAATGAGAGCATTGTGGACGAGAGGCTCATATACGCATTCACGAGCGGAGGCACATACGAGCCGAGTTCACGCACCGAGCGTTGCAGAATCTGGTAGTCTTCCTTGTAGTTTTTGCCACTGAAAATCTCGTGAAGCTTATTATAGTCGGTCGTTATCTTCATAGGCTCGTTTGGATAGACCAAGCCGTCCTTATCGGGAAAATGTTTCTGATAGAAATACAGAATCATATCTTTTGCCTGACGGTTCATGTGAGGATACATGGTTATTTTGCCGAAGTAATATTTCGTGTTGCGCATCTCCATCGCCAGTGTGGCAAGACCGTCCCAGAGGTTATCCAAAGAATACATTCCTTTGCGGATGTCGGTGCCCGGCTGATATGCAGGCTGAACGAAAGAACGTCCCAACTCAAGAGTATAGGGCAGATAATTCTCTATGAAATTATCGGTAAAGTGAAACAGTTCGGCTGTAGGGGTATAAATGGAGCCGTCAACAGAGCGGAACATGTTGCTGCCGTGGATGAAGCGATAGCCGCCCACAATCTCCTCGTTTTCCGGGTCCCACACGAAGAGTTGTTTGAAGCAATATGGTTCCGGCAGCATGTCGAACTCGTCGATGTCGAAAGGCTTGCCTGTGCCGCCGCCTTCCGTCGCGAACGACAGTTCACGCAGACGTCCTATCTCTTGCATGATGTTCGGCGACAATGACGCGGTAGTGACATAGATTTCCTTGCCACCATGGTTGGTATGACGCAGGAAATGTTTTCTTTCCAATTCTTTTTTGATAAGTTCGCGGGATACCGGGGGGCTAATATACGACAGATCCATGATGCTCATTGTTTTTTAGTTTGTTTTATGTTATATATCTGGTCATGCAGACGTTGCGCCCATTCGATGGCTGGAGTGCCGTCGTCGAGTGTCTGCCAAGGGATAGGCTCGCCCACGGTCATACGGAATGTCTTGCCTCTTTGTGCGAACATCTCGCCTGGAAGCAGTGCCATCTCGAAGTTAAACTTGATGCCGAGACGTTTGCGCCAATTAGCTATGGTGTAGAAACGGCGGCGGTTACGCGCCTCGATATGCACCTGAATGATGTCGCGGTGATATTGTATGGCTTTCTTCACCACTGTCGATTTCCATTCGAGGTCGATGATTTCCCCTTTGATGCGCCGCGAGCACAGACCCGCCGGGAAGTACAGCAGAATATTCTGGTCCGCAAACGCCGCGGTGATACCTTTAGATGTGCTACGGTTGCCCTGCACCTTGTCGATAGGCACAAACACTGGTTTGAGTTGTTCGACATACATCAGGAAATCGTTGACCGGGAAGAGGATGTCGTTGCGCACCGAGCCCACGGCGGCGATGAGAGCCATGCCATCGGGGCCACCGAGAGGGTGATTGGCGACAATGATAGGATTCCCTTTTTTCGGGATTCGCTCCGCATTGCGCAAATCCACAGTGATATCGAGGTGATTCATGATAGCCCGGGCAAACTCGACCCCTTCCCTATCACCATATAAATCAAGGCATTCATTTATTTCATCGACATGCAGAAGACGATTCAGCAGACGTATGACCCAAGAACGCGTCTTGATGCCTTTAGATGCCAATACCCTCTCTATGTCGATATGATTATTCATTTTCTGAAACGATGAGTGATGTCAATGAGCTCGCCATCTACTATTTTGTAGAAACGCTGGTTGGTGTCGGGCGACTTCAGCCCGCCCCTCTCTGCGATGTAGGAGCCGAATTTAACATAATCGAAGTCGTTGATATTTGCCGGCTGGTCGTTTCTTCCGGAATACCAGGCGACTTTAAGACCAAGATTTCTTTTGATATAATGCGCCATCTGTTCGACCTCGTATTTCGAGGCGTCACCACCCATGATGCACACACAGGTGATGTCGCCTTGGTATCTCTGAACGAGTCTGTTCAACTCGTTTTCCGTGAGCTCCTCGCCAACATTCTCCCACAGATGCCGGCTATGACAGTCGGGGCAGCGATTCGGGCAGTTAGTGATATTTATCGCCAAACTCACTTCATCAGGAACTTCCTGAAAAACGATGTCGTAGTTGTAATATTTCAGCATTTCACTTGATGCTAAAATTTAGCGTAGAAACGTTTGCCCGCCTCCACCTGACGCGCCGCCGAGAAGTTGCTTACGCGTTTCATATAACCGATAACACGCGTGAGGTAGTCGAGATGTTCGCTGCCACACTTCGGACATTTCTTGATAAAACGCTTGTCGATATGTCCGCATTTGTTGCACACTGTGTTAGGGATATTAAAAGTGAAGTAATTACAGCCTTCTTTCGACGCCACTCTCAAAAGTTGGCGGTATTGCTCTTGTGTGAGATGTTCCTCAAGGTTGCAGTGCAGTGCCGAGCCGCCTGTGAGGTGCTTGATATAACGCTCGCCGTGCAGTTTAAACTTATCGAGAACGTTAGTATTGGGGTTTTCAACGACATAGAAGTAGCTGTTATAACAGTCGCGCGGAACCTTGTAGCCGTCTTCCTTATCCCATTTAGCATGTTTCACGCCCACGTTTTCCGCAGGAATCATCTCGCAGTTGAACATGAGGCCCGGCTGTTTGTATTTTTTGTTATAAGTTTCGACAAGACTTAATATCTGTTCCACAAAATGTTGATATTCAGGGTTATCGCTAATTTCTATACCTTTAAACTCCGCTGCTTCGACAATACCGTTGACACCTATTGTGAGATACTGGCGGTCGATTGCGATGTAACCTGCGTCGAACAGCGGGAGCATACCTTTTTCGCCGAGATAGCGGAGGTTGGTATCGTATGCCATCTGCACTTTGTGCATGAGGTCGATTACCTCTTCCACGAAGCTGAGGAATGGCATGTGGTTCTGCTCTTCATACTGTATGCAACGGTTCATGTTGATGGTGAGCACGCTTTTAGAGCCCGTTGACACGCCACCGGCGCCGAGGGTATAGCTGAACTCGTTATCTTTGATTTCGTTACGGAGACGGCAGCATGAGCTCAACGAGTCGGCGTTATCGCTGACGTATGTGAAGAACGAGTGACCTTCGGCGTACATCTCGGCGGTGAAGTCGGCGTATTCCTTGTCGGCGATGTCGCCGTTTTCAGAAAGGAGAGCCATGGTCTCGACCGGGAAAGTCAAAACGGTCTTGAGACGCTCGGCGTTGAACCATTTCATGAAGCGTTTCTGGAGCCAGTTAAGCGAGTCCCAGTCAGGCTGACTTCCGTCGGGGAAGTAGAAGTTGCCGAAGATGCTCTTGAAGTAGTATTTGTCGTAGTATGAGATATTCCAGAACACCGACTGATAGTTACGCGCCCCGGTAGGTTGATTTATTGAATAGACTATTTGTTCGAAGCAGTCGGTGACGACCTTGTCGAGGGTGCGTTTGCGTGTCGAGAGATCGACGACTTCATTGGCGCGGGTATAATAGTCTTTTCCATATTCCATTCCGATGAAATAGTTGAGATACATCAAGAACTCCGGGGTTGCGCAGGCACCGCTCAACATGCTCGACACCATGAACACCATGTTGATGAATCCGCCACAGAACGACTTGAGGTTTGTGGGGCGTGTGGCGTTGCCGCCGATAGACTTGGTGCCATCGAGCAGCCAAGGATACATGGTGATGGAGGCGCAATAGTTCGCAATGCTTGTCTCGTCATTTTTATATATGAAATGATGGTTCAGCAACTCTATGTATTTGTCGGCAACTTCTTTGCCGTACATGTCTTTGATTCTGTCGCAGAGCATACGACGGTTGAGGCGTATGAAGTTTGACTTGGGGAGCTCGCCGATGAGGGTGGCGATGTTTTTCTTCTCCACGTTGGCGTTGGCATCGTATTTACTTCCTTCCGCCGCATTCTGTGCGTTGCAGTAGTTGATGAGAAAGTCAAGCTTGTCCTTCACCTCCCGGTCCTCGTAATGACGCTGACGATAAAGAATGTACGACTTGGCGACGTTGTAATAACGTTCCGCCATGAGAGCGTTTTCCACTTGGTTCTGAATCTCTTCGACAGAAACCCCGTCGTGGATGCCTACACGGCTCATGATGTTGGTGAGAACCTCCTGCGGAGCAAAGCTACCGACGCTGAGGAAGGCTTTCTGAATTGCATTTTTAATCTTGTCAACGGAGAAAGGCTCGCGCTTGCCATTTCTCTTGATAATAAAGACCTGGTTAAACTCCATACTACTTGTTTGTTTTATATGTTATTGCTCGTTTTTTAGTAAAATCCATGACTATCAACAGGGGGGCATCGTTGATTTTTTTCATGATTTCACCAACTTTATCATTGCAAATTTATATAAAACTTCAATGATTAGGATGCTTTTTTTCGGGTTTTTATCAACAAAAATATCAACATTTCACAATGTCAACAGCCACAAGGCTTTTGCCTTTTTCGATGGCATCTTTCACTCTAAAAGTTCCCTTCTCCACAACAAATCGACCGTCTTTTTTGTTGACGACGACCTGTTCATCGCCATCGCATTCCACGTCACCTTTTATTATTAATGACTTTGGGGAAAGCCATATTTTCGTATATTTACGATTTTCGTCAAACGCCTTGAAACTGTTGTAAACCAATTCGTTAACTTCTTCTCTTGTGGCGTGGCTGGTGTCCACGACAAGGTCGTAGTTGCTATAATCGTCAAGGTTGCAATGATAGAAGTTCCGATACCTGAGCAGTTCGCTTTTGCGGCGGTCGATTATCTCCTGACGCGCCGTCGCCTTGTCGGAATACGTCTCGCTCACCCGCCCCACATCGTTGAAAATCCGCTCCGTCGCAGTGTCCACATCGACATAAAGATAAATCTTGAACGAGGAGGGCACAAAGTGCCATGCCATGCGTGAGTCGAAGATGATTTTCTCCCCGGTACGACCAAGCTCCGCCATGGTGTCGTCAACATAATGGTCGTACCTCGGGTCGCTCTCGATAAACTCATTGAACTCCTTCGCCGACATGCCGTGCTTGGCGGCTAATTGCCTGAACAACAATCCAGCCGACACGATTTTAAAAGGCATTTTGCTTATCAGATAATTGGCGACGGTGCTTTTCCCGCTACCGAGTTCGCCCGACAATGTGATGTGGTTCATTTCTCTTCTTTAAAAGGGTTGTTCTTCTTTTTCTTTTTCTCAATCTGAATCTTTTCGGTAAACTTGGAGATTACCCTCAATGGCGCGATTATCAGCACTATGAGAAGCTCCAGGACATATACCTCATACGCTGGAGGATATGTCGTATAAAATTGACACACAACGAGCAAGATGGTTAATGTCATGAAAAGAAACTTGCCGAAACGTTTCTTGAAATATATAAGGAACAGGCTTGTGACAATAGCGGCGAGCAACACCCATTCGACGATGAACAAGGTGAAATGGTGCGACGCGACAACCTCTTTCAGGTTTTTGTCGATATAACCTTCTCCAAAAACGATGTTGTATTTGACAAGGATATAGGTCATGAAAGACAAGAAAAGTATGTAATAAGTAATCGCGAACGAACACACGAGCTTGACACCCAGCGTGATATGCTTGCGTTCCTTGAAAATACTCTGTCTCTCTTTTATGACCTGCTCTTCTGTCATTTATTGCATTTTTTTATTATAAAAAATAAAATAAATTCCTATCCAGACGAAAGTGGATATCGCCGAACCGAGTATCGATACACCAATGACGTTCGCGATAAGCAGCGTAGTGGCGATGAGTATCAAAATCTGCGATATTGTATAGATATGGAAGCCTTTTTTCTGCAATTTCCACATATAACAAACACCGATAAAAGAGCCGGCGAACAGCAGGGCGAAGAGTAGATAGCTGACACGACTTATTGAAAGCTGCTGTTGCATGACAGCCCCGAACTCGTCGATGTCTGGCACAAACTTCTCCATCATTTCGAGATAATCCTCATCTTGACCGAGGTTTTGCATCACGTTGTAAAACAAAAACGAGATGATATTCATCAGAATCTGCCATCCGGCGTTGATGAACGAGAACACGCAGGCTATGGTAAGGGCTGTCGGACGCTGTGGAGCGGGGTCTTCAAAGTTTTGACTGGTTTGTTCGGCATTGAAGTAATCTTCCATTTTTAATTAAGTTTTAAAGTGCAAAGATAAGGGAAAAGACTTTATCTATCCATTGATTTCTTGTTTTTATTTCTCGAAAATCTTCTCGCCCAAGTCGTAATCCTGCAAGAACTTCACTGATTTGGCGATTTCGGTGTACATCACCTTGTCGATTTTCACAAACTCGACTGTTTTGCGATATTCGGCGACGAAATTCTCGATGAATGGCGATGACTTGACAGGCTTGCGGAAATCGAGGGCCTGCGCCGCGTTGAAGAGCTCTATGGCGAGGATACGCTCAAGATTGTTGGCGACGCGCAATGCCTTTGTCGCTGCGTTGGCTCCCATGCTCACGTGGTCTTCCTGACCCTGCGACGACTCTATGCTGTCAACAGACGCCGGCGTGCAAAGCTGTTTGTTCTGGCTCACGATAGCCGCCGCCGCATACTGGGGAATCATGAAGCCGGAGTTCAGACCAGGCTCGGCGACGAGGAACGACGGCAGGCCGCGTTTCCCGGCGATGAGCTGATATGTCCTGCGCTCCGAGATGTTGCCGAGCTCCGCCATGGCGATGGCCAGGAAATCGAGACTCAACGCCAACGGCTGTCCGTGGAAGTTACCTGCCGAGATGACCATGTCCTCGTCAGGGAACACCGTCGGGTTGTCGGTCACAGCGTTGATTTCCTCACCGAGAATCTGCGACACATAGACGATGGCGTCTTTCGAGGCGCCGTGCACCTGCGGTATGCAACGGAACGAATACGGGTCCTGCACATGCTGCTTCTCGCGCGCTATCATCTCGCTGCCTTTCAAGAAGTTGCGGAAACGCCCGGCGGTGACAATCTGTCCGCGGTGATGACGAATCTGATGAATCTGGTCGAAGAAAGGCTCGATGCGACCGTCGAAAGCATCTAACGAGACGGCGCCAATCATATCAGCGAGATACTGCAGACGGAATGCCTTGAGCAACACGTAGGTGCCGTATGAGCACATGAACTGTGTGCCGTTGAGCAACGCCAGACCTTCCTTCGACTGAAGTGTGATGGGCTCCCAGCCGAAAATCTTGCAAACCTCCGCCGCAGGACGGATTTCGCCCTTGTAATGAACCTCGCCGAGACCGAGCAACGGCAGCATGAGGTTGGCGAGAGGCGCAAGGTCGCCGGAAGCGCCGAGCGAACCCTCGTCATAGACGACAGGAAGCACGTCGTTGTTGAAGAAATCGATAAGTCGCTGAACCGTAACGAGTTGCACACCCGAATTGCCGTATGACATGTTTTGAATCTTCAATAGAAGCATGATACGAATGATTTCTTCCGGGACAAGGTCGCCAGTGCCGCAGGCATGCGACATCACCAAGTTTTTCTGAAGAGCGCTGAGGTCTTCCTTCGAGATGTTGACGTTGCAGAGCGAGCCGAAGCCCGTTGTGACACCGTAAATCGGAGTCTTCTGCGTCTCCATCTTCTTGTCGAGATAGTCGCGGCATTTCTGAATGCGCTGCTTCGCATCTTCCGAAAGGGCAAGTTGATAATGTTCGTTGATGATTCGGTTTACTTCCTCAAAAGTGAGTGTTTCTGTTGAAATATAATGTGTCTTCATTTTATGATTATTTTTTGATTATTTCCAATAAACTATCCGCCTCTATCACTTCCTGACGGCCTTCTTTCATCCATTTCACGGTGAAAGTCTTGTCGTTGACCTCTGTCTCGCCTGCCATCACCACCACAGGGATATTACGTTGGTCGGCATATTTCATCTGTTTCTGAATCTTTGCCGCGTCGGGATAAATCTCGGCATTAACGCCTTGACGGCGAAGCCGTTGCAGATATGGGAGGCAATAAAGCTCTTCTTTTTCGCCGAAGTTCAGGAAGATGACCTCTGTGTTCTCGGCGTTTCTCTCCGGGAAGAGGTTCAGTTCGTTCAACACGTCGTAGATTCTGTCTGCGCCGAAGCTTATGCCAACGCCCGAGACGTTGGGCAGGCCGAAGATTCCGGTGAGGTTGTCGTAACGTCCGCCGCCCGAGATGCTGCCCATCGCCACGTCTTTCGCCTTGACCTCGAAGATGGCTCCGGTATAATAGTTCAAGCCGCGGGCAAGTGTCAAATCGAGTTCGCACTCTATACGCAACCCCATGGTGTCTAAATAGTTAAACAACGTCTCAAGTTCTTCGACACCTCTCGTCCCGACTTCAATGCCACTCATCAGCGATTTCAATTGAGTGAATTTCTCGTAAGCGGCGCCTTTCATGAAGAGAACGGGCTGCAATTTTGCAATAGCCTCATTATCAAGGCCTTTCTCGGCAAGTTCGGCGTTCACTGCATCGACTCCGATTTTATCGAGTTTGTCGATTGCCACTGTGATATCTACGAGAGCGTCAGGTTTTCCGATGTATTCGGCTATTCCGGCAAGCACCTTGCGGTTGTTGATTTTCATCACCACGTCGATACCGAGGTTGTTAAAAACCTCATCGACGATTTGCACTAATTCGGCCTCGTTGAGAAGCGAGTCGCTGCCGATGATATCGACATCGCACTGATAGAACTCGCGGTAACGTCCTTTTTGAGGGCGGTCGGCTCGCCACACCGGCTGCATCTGGTAGCGTTTGAACGGAAATGAGAGCTGGTCGCGATACATTGTGACGAAACGCGCAAACGGCACTGTAAGGTCGTAGCGGAGGCCTTTCTCGCAAATCTTGCCTGAAATCTTCTGGGAATCAAGCGGTTCGCCATTCTGCTCCACGCCCGACATGAAGTCGCCGGAGTTGAGGATACGGAACAAGAGCTTGTCGCCCTCGTCGCCGTATTTGCCGAGCAGAGTGGAGAGATTTTCCATCGACGGGGTCTCTATCGGCTGGAAACCAAAGCGTTTGAACACGGTTTTTATCGTGTCGAATATATAATTGCGACGCATCATGACATCTGGAAGGAAGTCGCGCGTGCCCTTAGGAATTGAGGGTTTCTGTGCCATTTTTGTAAGATATTTGAAATTGCAAAGATACAAAAAAGTTTGAAGTTTGAAGTTTTTTATCAATAACATCATTTCGACTGAAGTGGAGAAATAAAAAAAATTAAACTTATAAGTTGCGCATATTGAAATTTTCATTATTTTTGCAGAGTAAAACTTTTAAATATGACATTTGACAGGATTATAGAAGACGGGCATTTGTGGGCGGTGAAATATGACAAGGACAAAGACAATGCTTTGCAGAAAGTGCTGTCACAATGGGGTGATGCAGAATGGCTGGCGGATTTTTTCATTCAGAATTTGAATGATTTGCTGTCATATTTCAAAATAACAAATATCGAAGATGCGATCTACCAGACAATGGAGGATAGAGACGATATGGCATGCATCATCATGGACATTTCGCCGGATGCCGATCTCGACAGGTTTTTCCGTCCGCTCGACAACAATCGGACGAGCGAGATGATACTGGGCAAAGAAAAAGGTCGGCCGCATCGGAAAAGCTGGCTGCGATTGTATGCGATAAAACTCAATGTCGGCATTTATATCATTACAGGAGGTGCAATAAAACCGACCCGAACGATGCAGGAGCGGGAGCACACCCTGATAGAACTCGAAAAGATGGAAAAAGTCAGAAATTTCCTCATTCGGGAGGGGGTTTTCGACGAAGACAGTTTTTCAGATTATCAAAAAGAGGCAGGACTATGACAAAAGACGAAGCAATAGCACGTTTGAGCCGTTACGAATCCGAGAGCCCTTCGATGTGGCGCGAACAAGAAGCGGTTTATCAGACTGCCAAATCGGCAGGATGGCTCAAGTATTCACGGAAAATCGCCATCAAAGCGGCTCTTGCGATGAAACACGAAAACCTTTCAAGGCAGGAATTTGCCGAGCGGATGGGATGCTCGCCGCAATATGTGTCACGTCTCCTGAAAGGCGAGGAAAACCTGTCACTCGAGACGATATGCAAACTTGAGGAAGCACTCAACATCGCCATTCTTCAATACGAGTTTGTTTAGTTTTACATAAAAAAAATACTTTTTACAGGCAACACTTTTTTATAAGAAATGCTGGTTGTAGGCAACGCTTTTAGGCAAATTGTGTTGGTTGAGAAATGTATTTTTAGCATATTGCTTTAGTATTTGCAGTTTAAAATATAAATTTTTAAAATATTTTGCAGTTTAAAATATAATTTGTATATTTGCAGATGGAATTTGTAATAATAAAATGATTATGGAAATAGCGGAACTTCAGCCTTTATTGGACAATTATCATCGCAAAATCGCCAAGATTGACTTGCGTTTCAAACGTTATCTTTACAATCGGATCAACTGGAATGCGCGTCTGATTGGCATCAAAGGGCCAAGAGGCGTGGGCAAGACCACGATGTTGCTTCAGCATATTTTGGAGAATTACGACAATATCGACAAAACGCTTTATGCTTCATTGGACGACTTGTGGTTCTCGTCACATTCATTGATGGATTTGATTGACTGGGCTTATCGGCACGGCATCATGCGGCTATATCTTGACGAAGTGCATCGTTATGAGAACTGGTCGGCGAATTTGAAAAACATTTACGACAACTATCCCGACATGAGCGTCGTTTATACAAGCAGTTCTTTGCTTGTTATGGACAATGCGAAAGTTGATTTGTCGCGCCGTCAGACGTTATATACTATGGTGGGCATGTCGTTCCGTGAGTTTTTGGCTTTCGAGGAGGCGATAGGTATCGGCCCGATAGGACTTGATGATTTGCTGCAAAACCATGTCAGCCATGCTATGCGAATTGTTAAAAACATCAAAGTTGCTCCTTTGTTTGAGAATTATCTTGTTCACGGCTTTTATCCTTTTTGCAAAGAGTCAATCGAAGATTTCCCCATCCGCTTGCGCGAGACCGTTTCTGTTGTAATTGACACGGATTTGCCTGCTGTTGAGAATGTCTCGTTTGAAACAATTCAGAAGGCAAAGCGGTTGTTGATGATTATCAGCGAGAATGTCCCGTTCGAGCCGAACATGTCGGAGCTTTGGAGGCAGCTGTCCACCAACAACGAACTGGGTTTGCGGATGCTGTATTCCTTAGACAAAGCGCAAATATTAGCTTTGCTGACTTCAAAAACGAAAAACTACAAGTATCTTTTCAAACCCGACAAGATTTTCATTGGAAACACCAATTTGATGCATGTCTTGTGTCCAAAAGTTGACAAGGGAAACGAACGCGAGACCTTTTTCCTGAGCCAGCTGCAAACCGCACACGAAGTCAAATATCCTTCAAAAGGCGATTTCCTCATTGATGGCAAATACCTTTTTGAGATTGGCGGCAAGAACAAGAGTTTTGAGCAGATTGCCGATGTCCCTGACAGTTTCCTTGCCGTTGACGACACCGAAATCGGCTATGGCAACCGCATCCCGCTATGGCTTTTCGGACTGCTTTATTGATATTGGTTTTGAGCATCATTTTCCAGCTGCCATCTTTCTTTGAAAGCTGAAGGCTGAAAAATCGATGATTAAAACATTATTGCGGGTGTTCTTGATAAAATTTCATGTTTTTTGTGGTTTATTTCCAAAAATTATCTATCTTTGCCACTGGTTTAAGTAATTAAACCGATGATTTATTGAAATTAACGAAGCGTTATGCTTTTCTTGTGAATGAGAACGTAGGAAATTTTCATTTAAAGTTGCAAGATTAGTATGATTGTTCACGCTGTATAGCGTGGGCTTATTCCTTTCTTCAACTTTAGGTTTCCTACGACCTTCATTCAAAGATTGGTGTACAGTGCCACGCTTCTTTTATGTATAATTAGTCCTTTTTGGTGCTGGGAGGGCATAAAAGTTGCGCCCGACACGGATTAGGGAAAAACAAATGAAAAATCTATTTTTATTTCTTCTGTTGATGACAAGTTTTTGCTCATTCGCTCAGTACAATGTAGGAACATCAACTACCGGGAAAACCGATTACTGGGGCAATACGACTACCACACACAAGGATCAATACGGTAACACTACAGGCACATCAACTACAGGAAAAACCGACTATTGGGGAAATACTACTACAACACACAAAGATCAATACGGGAATGTCATTGGCACATCTACAACTGGAAAAACCGACTATTGGGGGAACACTACTACGACACATAAAGATCAATATGGAGACACCACCGGTACATCGACAACTGGAAAAACCGACTATTGGGGGAACACTACTACGACACATAAAGATCAATATGGAAACACTACTGGCACATCGACAACTGGAAAAACCAATTATTGGGGCAATACAACCACCACACACAAAAACCAATACGGCAACACTACTGGCACATCTACCACAGGAAAAACTGATATTTGGGGAAACACTCAAACACAGCAAAAAAGCAATAATCCAAACACGAATATATGGACTTGGTAGTCATAAATGGTTAAAATGTTTTTATTGTTATAATTTGATATTTGTACTACTATATAGCATAAAAGTTGTGCCCGACACAAATTAGGGAATTATAAGATGATTAATTTAAAAAAAGCGATCTTTACTTTGGCTATTATCTTATCTGCATATAATGTATCAGCACAAGAGGGTAAAGGCGTTGTTTATGAAGTTTTTGCCTCTATGCCTTGCCCATCAGATAATGAAACTTCTACCGACAATCCCATGAGGCAGAATTACATAACCGTACAATCATACAATGATCGCTTTATATGGGGAAATATGAACACCTTTTATGTTTATAACAAACAAGTTACACACGAAGGTTTTAAAACAATAACACAATATGATTTTGTTGACAAACACGGACAAAGAGGCAAATTAATATATTTGTATAGTGAAAACCAAGATTGGTATGCTAGAAACATGTTTGTTATCTCTTATGATGAATACGACCAATGTATGATATATATGTCAAATGATCCTAAAAATGAATAATCATGAAAAAAACCATTTTATTATTTTTATTCTTGTTATTAATAATAAATACTTCCGCACAAAATATTGAAGAAGAATATGTTATTGAAGAAGAATATGTTTCACACAAATTAGACATATTAGAAACAGAGTCAAATAAGCCGATTGTTTCTGATGCTGACATTAGATGTGCTATTGCATCAACAATTATTAATGAACAAGAATATTTGTTAATATCCGTCCCCAGTATCATGAATTATACTCTAACCATTGTCAATAAAGTTGAAAAGGTCATGGATGAAAGCACTAAAATAAGAATGTATCAAGGCGGAGAGCGAATTGAAGGAGTTGGTACATATACTGCAAATGTCTTTTTTAATTATGATTTACGTAAAAACTCAGAAATACCAGAAAACATATATCTAAAATTAGACAACTTGCCAAATTATTTAGTCTTTTATGGTATAATGAAAATAAATAATCCATAATCATTATTTGATTAATGTGATATCACAAGAGAAGCACTATAATGGCTATAAAAATTATATGGGCAACTTAGGTTACGGGGCATATCCCACACATCCCGGTGAGGTGTTGAAAGACGAAATCGAATCGCGCGGCATCAGTCAGAGGCAACTGGCTGACAGCATGGGGCTTACATATTCGGTAGTCAACGAAATCCTGAACGGTCGCCGCTCTCTGACAGCAAAAACCGCCCTTATGTTTGAGGCAGCTCTCGACGTTCCTGCCGACTCGCTTATGTACCTGCAGATGAAATACAACATGCAGACCACCAGAAACGACAAGTCGTTCTTGAACGTTTTGAAAGGTGTGAGGAAGGTCGCGGCGGTGTTATAATTATTTCAAAATTTCATCAATCACCGCATAAATCTCCTCTTCCTTTTCATAAGGATAAATCTTGAAATACGGATTGCCTGTCAGCATGGCGGAGTGATGAACACCCGCCCAAAACCTTCCGTCAATCCATGTTCTATATGTTTTTCTTCAACCAGTTGGGCGACCAATTTCTTCACAGCCAACATAATAGATATTTCGTACAGAAACGGATTGGCGTTCATCTTCATAGTATTGATAGGCTGCACCATGATTGCACCTTGATAATTTTATCGCGGTTTCTCCTCATTTCACCAACTCCAGATATTCTCCGTAGCCTTCCGCCTCCATCTGCTCCTTGGGGATGAAGCGCAGTGCGGCGCTATTGATGCAATAACGCAGTCCGCCTTTGTCTTTCGGACCGTCATCGAACACGTGGCCGAGATGCGCGTCGCCCGTTTTGCTGCGGACTTCAGTACGCACCATGCCATGCGAGAGATCGGTTTTTTCCACTATGTTGTTGATGTCAACAGGCTTGGAGAATGCAGGCCAGCCGCAACCAGAATCGAACTTATCTGTCGAGACAAACAGTGGCTCTCCTGTGGTGATGTCCACATAAATGCCTTTTCTGTCTTCATCAAAATAGTCATTCCGGAAAGGTGGTTCAGTGGCGTTTTCTTGCGTTACGGCATACTGTATGGGAGTGAGTTTTTCGCGTAATTGTTCCGGGGCGGGTTTGGTGTAGGCGGTTCGTTTCATGCGGGCTTTTCGGGCGATTTCAAACAAATCGGGATGGATGTGGCAATAGCCTCCAGGATGTTTGTCCAAATATTTTTGATGATAGCCCTCGGCAGGATAGAAATTCTCCAAAGGTCTGATTTCCACTTGCAAAGGCGCGTCATAGTTGGCAGCCAATCGGCCGACGGTGCGCTCAATCACCTCCTTGTCGGCGTATTCCACGTAATAAATGCCCGTGCGATATTGTGTCCCCACATCAAAACCTTGACGATTTAGGCTGGTCGGGTCTATGGTTTTAAAATACAAGTCGATAAGGAAAGGCAAGTCGGCTTTTTCTGGATTGTAGATGACTTTTACAGTTTCGGCGAAATCGGTCGTTCCCGTGCAAACTTCCTCATACGTCGGGTTGGTTTTGTTGCCGTTGGCGTAGCCCACTTGTGTAGTCAAAACGCCATCGATTTGCTGCATGAAATGTTCCGTCCCCCAAAAACAGCCGCCCGCAAAGTAAATTTCTTTGGCAGTGAAGTCTTGTTCTTGAGTGGCTTGGCAGCCAGCCAAGTTTGCACTAAATGCTAATGCCATAACTATCAATGTTTTAATTTTCATATTGAAAAAAATCGACAAGCAAAGTTAAGCATTTTTTAAATAAAGAGAGCGATTTTTTTGAATTTTTTTGATGATTTTATAATTTCTTGCATAAAACCAGCACTTTTTTCTCTTTCATCATCGTTGTGCCGAAAATGAAAGTCTCATCACTTTCCTTAAGATCCAGATTCTTTCTCAACTCGTTGGCGCTCAAAGGAAAATTTCTGACAGAGACAGCGGCGGCGTTGACAGTTTGAAGCAATTCTTTCTTAACTTTTTTGTTGAAAGGCGCGAAACCTGCAATCTCGAAAATGCGGCCTGGAAAATCGGGAACCAGGTTGTCAGATGTGTATAAATGGCTGTTGACATGCAGTTTTTCGATTCCGAAACGCTGCGAAATCAGTTTGAACGCGCCGGATTTCATGATGGCGGCATTGGGTTCGTAGAGATAGTGTCTTATTGTTGGCGCAAACTCTGGTATCGCGGAACTTTCAGATGTTTCAGAGAACACGAAAGCGATTTCTCCGCTCCGCTTCGCTCCGGTCGAAATGACGGCGCCGTCAGGTCTTAAATCAACACAAAAATATTTAATTTCCCCGTCAAACCCGGGTTCAATTTTTATCAAAATCTCTTTGCACTCGTTTTTCACTGCAACTATATGTATTTCCTTGATATTTTGCAATTCATTGGTAATCAAAGAAATATCCAGCATTGGGGAAACCTTTATTAATATTTGTTTAACCAATTTTTGAGATGCGCTGAATCGCGTCTCAACATGATTTTCATTCAGATTTCGCTGTAGTTCGACAACATCCGGGGAACAATCGTGCAACGAAACCATTTTTCGGTTGTAAATATCCCGTCTTGCGGGATCCAAATATAGGACAATGCGTGCGTTGTCTCTACGGGAAGTCAAATCTTTACATTCAGTTGAGACAAGGCATGCCTTGTCCAGATTCCAATGAGATAAAAATGATTCCGCATCAGAATTTACAACCGTGATATTTCGTCCTAAAATTTCAAAATTATGCTCCGCCAGATTACACAATTCCCTCTGATTTTCAACGTAATACGATGTTTTAAATTTCTCCGAAAGGAAATATGAATCGACACCGAGACCTCCTGTCAAATCGACAAAGGTATCGCCGCCTTCGATTATCGAGGCTTTATATTCCGCGGTAAGCTCGGATGAACACTGCTCGATGGGTAGATGTTTGGGAAACAGCAAATTGGGATTCGATGCCCACGAAGGCACCTTTTTTGATAAAAGCCGTCGTGCCTCTATCTGATTGAGAGCCAGCATCTTATCAACATCGTCAGGAAACTTCTGCAACGCCAAATTGCGCACGTCGTCATTCAGATGCGACTCGATGAACTCTCTGGTAGCTGTATTCATCAGTTTTTCAAGGCGTTATTGTTTTTCCCACTGAAATTAAAGAACAATATCGTGAACAATATCGTGATGCAACCTGCGATTATCGGGGCAACCGTTGAGGAGAAACCCACGCCTTCGATGTATTTTCCGGCAGGAAATTCAAAAATATACGTCATCGTGACCATCGTCATGAACATCGCTGGAATGAGACTGAAGATATAATGTTTCTTTTCTTTGGCAAGATAAACCGTTATAGCCCAAAGAGTTACCATTGCAAGCACTTGATTGGCCCAAGCGAAATAACGCCAGATGAGGTCGAAGCCTTTCGCGTCGGTGAGACTGTAAACCAATATTACGGCTGTCACTGCAAACATCGGGAGAGCGATGATGAGTCTGTTCTTGACAGGTTTCTGGTCGTAGTGCATGAAGTCGGCGATGATGAGACGCGCCGAACAGCTTCTCCATGAACTTTCCGTAAATCAGATAGCCGAGAATCAAGATGGCTAAAGCAACAAAAAACGTTATCATATCTCGATTTTTTATTTCTGTCCGAACTCCATCAAATATGCCTTGATGAACTCGTCGATTTTGCCGTCCATCACTGCCTGCACGTTGCTTGTCTGGTGGTTGGTGCGATGGTCTTTCACGCGGCGGTCGTCGAACACGTAGGAGCGTATCTGGGAGCCCCATTCAATCTTTTTCTTTGACGCCTCGATTTTGTTTTTTTCCTCCATGCGGTGTTGCAGCTCCTTGTCGTACAGTTGTGATTTCAGGAGTCGGAGGGCGTTTTCCTTGTTTTTCGGCTGGTCGCGCGTCTCGGTGTTTTCAATCAAAATCTCCTCCTCGTGACCGTCGTAAGGGTCTTTGTATTGATAACGAAGTCTCACGCCCGACTCCACCTTGTTCACGTTCTGGCCGCCTGCGCCGCCGCTGCGGAAGGTGTCCCAGGTCAGCCGCGACGGGTCGATGACGATTTCAATAGTGTCGTCGATAAGCGGTGACACGAACACAGAGGTAAACGAGGTCATTCGTTTGCCCTGGGCGTTGAATGGCGACACGCGCACCAAACGGTGCACGCCGTTCTCGCCCTTGAGGTAACCGTAGGCATAGTCGCCGTCAATCTCCATCGTCACCGACTTGATGCCGGCGTCATCGCCTTCAAGAATATTGCTGATTCTTATTTTATAGTTATGGGCTTCGGCGTAGCGCATATACATACGCATAAGCATCTCCGCCCAGTCCTGCGACTCGGTGCCGCCCGCTCCCGCGTTGATTTTCAGCACGCAACTCATGGAGTCGGCCTCCTCATGAAGCATATTGCGGAACTCAAGGTCTTCCACGAGTTTGATGACATCAGAGTATTGTTTGTCAACCTCCTCTTCCGTCGCCTCGCCGTCCTTGGCGAAATCGTATAGCACCCCAAGGTCGTCGTTGGCACTCACTATCTCGTCGTAGGCCGTCACCCAACTTTTAACATCGCGAATCTGGCGCATGACGACCTTGCCGCTCCTGGGGTCGTCCCAAAAACCGTCAACCTTTGTTTTCTCTTCTAATTCTTGAATTTTCAATAACTTGACATCGATGTCAAAGATACCTCCTCAAGGCATCAATCCTCTTACTTAAATCTTTTATGCTGTCTAAAGTGACCATATTAATATAGGGTGTGAAATTTTTGCAAAAATAATAATTTTTTCATCACACCGTAGCCGACTGCAACTCTTTTCCAAAAGAATGGAATTTTAACATTATTTTTGCCCTAACAAGCGATTTTTTATTCTTTTCCCTTGATGGAAAAGTATCATTAAAAACCGCCCGTCAAGGCATAAAATCAATTTTATTAATCTAAATTTTATTGGAAGAGATTTATTCACCGGAGGTGAATGCTTTCGCAAGCTCGGGTCTCCACTACGCTTCGTCTCGGTCGAAATGACGGATAACATCCCACACCAGCCCAGGCTCGTAGCCTTTCTGAATGGCGTATTGCGCTAATTTCGCCTTGCGTTTGTAAGGGTCGGTCTCGTTGATTTTCTTGGCTTTCAAAACTTTTATCAAATCTTTGCGATAAACTTCAGGGTCTATCTCCGAAATGGCTTTTTCGATGATTTTATCATCAATTTTTTTCATTTTCAACGACATACGAATTTTATTCACGCCCCATTTTTTCAGATGCATCTTGCTTCTAACGAAAGTGGAGGCATATCGCTCATCATCGAGAAAGCCGTCTTCAACGAGGAGCTCCATGATTTTTTCTTTGTCGGAAGAAGGGATATCAAAGATTGCGAGTTTTGTCCTTGCCTCCTGCATGCACCTCTCTTGATAGGTGCAGTAGCGCAACATTTTTTTCAATATAACGTCATGCGACAATTCCATAGCACAAAAATACGGATTTTTAATGTTTTCTCAATTGTTTTTCAAAAAAATTGTACTTTTACAATATGATAAAAAAGATAACACTTTGGTTTTTCAGCATTTCGGGTGTCGTTTTCGTCTTGTTTCTACTTTTGGGTATCACATCGGCTCCTTTTTATATGCATTATAATTGGGGGATTGGCACTAACACTCGCTCGCAGGTTTTAGGATTGGCGGAATATTTTCCCGAGCTGCTCGCCACAAACATCGTGGTGGTGACCTCGCCTGAACATCTGAAAAGAACTATTAAATGTTTCAACAAAGTAGGTTTTAAAGAAGTTTGCGGCGTAGCCGCCCGCGAAAGCCACGTCGATTTCTGTTTATCGTTGCAAAACCAAAAACTTGAAGGCAAGGAATCGATACCCCATGTCGAAAACACCATGCTTCGTTACACATTCTGGAATTATCTGAAGCTCGAAATCGACACTTGCCGCGAATATTTCGCGCTGTTTTACTACAAAATCAAAGGCTGGATTTAGTTGCGACCGTAAAGACGGTTTATCCACTCGGTTTTCCTCATTTTCCCGAGCGTTTGCTTCACCCATTGGCGGTTTTCATTTTTATACCAGAAGAAAAAGCGTTGTTGCGACAGTTTATCTTCCTTGTTTTTCGCCACAAAGAGAGGATTCAAGGTATATGGGTCGTAGCCTGAATAATAGATTTCGGTCGCCAACGTCATCGGTGTCGGCGTAAAGTCCTGCACCTGCTCCAGGTGATAGCCCAACTCCTTGGTTTTCACGGCAAGTTCCGCCATATCCATCAAAGTACAAGCCGGATGACTTGATATAAAATAAGGTATCAGTTGTTGGTTGAGATGATATTTTTCATTCAGATAGTCGAAGCGTTTTTTTAACTTGCCGAACAACGAAAACGGTGGTTTTCGCATGAGTTTCAGCACGTTGTCGCTCACGTGTTCGGGAGCCACTTTGAGACGACCGCTCACGTGGCGGCGCGTCAGCTGCTCGAAATACTCGTCGTAGCCGAGCTTTCCATCGGGGTCGTCGTTGGTCAAGAACAAGTCGTAACGTATGCCCGAGCCGATGGTCACCTTTTTAATATCAGGATTTTTGTCAACCTCCTTGTAAAGTTCGATGAGCGGATGATGGTCGGTATTGAGGTTTTTACAGATATTAGGCTGGATGCAAGTCGGGCGGGAGCATTTCTCGCACAGCGACTCATCTTTGCCGCGCATACGATACATATTAGCCGACGGACCGCCCAAATCGCTGATATATCCTTTAAAGTCAGGCATTTGCGTCACTTGTTCTATCTCACGCAAGATAGACTCTTTGCTTCTCGAAGCCACGAATTTCCCTTGATGTGCCGAGATTGTGCAGAAAGCGCAGCCGCCGAAACAGCCGCGATGGATATTCACTGAATGTCGAATCATCTCATAGGCCGGAATCGGACCGCGTTTGGCGTATTTGGGGTGCGGCATGCGAGTGTACGGGAGGTCGAAGGCGGCATCAATCTGTTCAGTGGTGTATGTCGGATAAGGAGGATTGATATAAAGGGTAAGATTGCCGACATCTTGCAACAATCTGGCAGCATGTTTTTTATTTGACTCCTCCTCCACATGCCTGAAATTCGAGGCATAAAGTTTTTTGTCTTTCAAGCAAACTTCATGCGACACGAGTCTTATATCTTGCCATTGCGATTCAAGGCGGTGCGATTTCTTTTTCAAGAAAAACGTCTGCGGAATATCGGTGATTTCATCTATTTTCCTGCCTGTTTCGAGAGCCTTTGCTATTTCGACAATCCCCGTCTCGCCCATGCCGTAAATGCCCATATCAGCGTGAGAATCAACGAGAATGCTCGGTTTCAGAGAATCCGACCAGTAGTCGTAATGTGTCACTCTGCGCAATGAAGCCTCGATGCCTCCGATTACCACCGGCACGTCGGGATAGAGTTGTTTCAGAATCTTGGAATACACCACCGTGGCATAATCCGGACGGAACCCAGCCTCGCCGCCCGGGGTGTATGCGTCGTTGGAGCGCAGGCGTTTGTTGGCGGTATAGTGGTTCACCATCGAGTCCATGCAGCCTGCCGAGATTCCGAAAAACAGCCGTGGCCGTCCGAACTTCCGAAAATCGCGGAGGTCGTCACGCCAGTTAGGTTGCGGGATAATAGCCACCTTGTAGCCCTCGTGTTCCAGCACGCGACCTATCACCGCCGCCCCGAACGCCGGATGGTCAACGTAGGCATCACCGCTGACAATGACAACGTCAAGCTCGTCCCACCCTCGAAGGTCGGACTCCTTCTTCGTAATCGGCAACCATTTTAATAAATCCATTGTTGTCCGTTTTTTAACACTTTAACAACCCTTGTGTTATAAAAACCATCAGTCCCATTCCGATTTTCATCGCATTTTCGTCAATATCAAACGTAGATGTATGTTGTTTGGAATCAATGCCTTTCGATGTATTGGAAGTGCCTATGCGATAAAAACATGCCGGTATCTCCTGAGAGTACCATGCAAAATCTTCAGATGTCATCAGCCGCGGCAGCTCCTTCACCTTGTTTTCACCCAAAACATCTTTCGCTATGGCGGTGCATTTTTCAGTCAGTTCGACATCGTTTTTCAATGAGGGATAGCCTGATTCAATGAAAATTTCCGCAGTGCATCCAAACTCTTTCGCAAGCTCACATGACAACTTTAAAACATTATCTTTCAAGTCTTTACGTTTGTTTTCATCGAAGGTGCGCATAGTACCTTTCAAAACGACTTCCGAGGGGACAACGTTATATGTGCCTTCGGCCATAAGACTTCCGAATGTCAACAGGCAATTTGACTTATCGGTTTCCGGATACAGTTCCGATAATCTCGACACTATCGTCGAGGCGGCGAGAAGAGCGTTGTCGCGTTCAGCCGGTTTCGCGGCATGTCCTCCCCTGCCCTTTACGGTGATATTCACCTCATCTGACGATGCCATATACGAACCTGCATGGAACCCTACTTCGCCGCAAGGCAAGCCAGGGTACACATGTTGTGCGACAATCATATCCACATCATCGAGAACACCTTCTTTAATCATCAGAGCCGCCCCTCCGGGAAGCCTCTCTTCTCCAGGTTGAAAAACAAGCTTCACAGCACCTGCAAACTCATTTCGCAAATCATTGAGAATAAAAGCAGTGCCAAGCAGCATCGCGGTATGTGCGTCGTGACCGCAGGCGTGCATGACACCGTCATTGACAGAGCGATAAGGAAGTTCCGTCTGCTCGTGGATTGGAAGGGCGTCCATATCGGCACGCAACGCAACAACCTTTCCAGTCATTTTCGGCGAAGTGGAGATATTTTCCGGGGTTGAATGAGATTTCTCCACTCCGCTTCGCTCCGGTCGAAATGACGAGAACGAAATATCCGGTCGAAAGGACGAGAATGAATCATTCTGTCGAAAGGACGAGGACGAGTCATTCTGTCGAAAAGACGAGTCATTCTGTCGAAAGGACGAAGTGCCTCGTATCGTTGCCACAATGCCGTATCCAGCGATATTATCTTGAAAATCGATATTTTTCGAGGCAAGACATTTTTTGACAAGAGCGGAAGTCTCTTTCTCGCAGAAACTCAATTCCGGGTGTTGATGAAGTTGCCGGCGGATAGCCACAACCTCATCGAAATACGCGTCACACTTGGTTTTTATCAACTGCCTCACTATTAATTTTATTTTTTGCAAAAATAATAAAAAATCAAAATAAATATGTAACTTTGCATTTTAAAATTTTGATAAAAACAAAGATTAAAACCATAACAAAAAACGGACATGAAAAAGGAAGTAAAATTTAGTCTCGTTTACCGTGACATGTGGCAAAGCTCCGGCAAATATGTGCCTCGCAAAGACCAATTGGAAAAAATCGCTCCACTAATCATCGACATGGGTTGTTTCGACCGTGTCGAGACCAACGGCGGCGCCGCGGAGCAGGTCAATCTGCTTTACGGCGAAAATCCAAACCCGTCAGTACGTGCTTTTACAGCGGCATTACATAAAGGCGGCATTGAGTGCCACATGCTCGACCGCGCTCTTAACGCATTGAGAATGAACCCTGTACCGGCCGATGTGCGCCAACTGATGTATAAAGTCAAGAAAGCCCAGGGTGTCGATATCACCCGTATCTTCTGCGGATTGAACGATGTGCGCAACATCATTCCTTCGATTCAATGGGCCAACGAAGCCGGCATGGTATCACAGGCTGCGATGAGTATCACTTATTCACAGGTACACACCGCCGAATATTATATGCAGATAGCCGACGAGCTCATCGCCGCCGGCGCGAAAGAAATCGCCTTGAAAGACATGGCCGGTGTCGGTCGCCCGGTGTCGTTAGGCAAAATCGTGAATCATATCAAGACTCAACATCCTGACATCAAAGTGCAGTACCACGGTCATACCACTCCGGGTCTCTCCATGGCGTCAGTCCTCGAGGTGTGTAAAGCCGGCTGCGACTACATCGATGTGGCGATGGAACCGCTCTCATGGGGCACCGTACACCCTGACGTAATCAGCGTACAAGCCATGCTGAAAGACGCCGGCTTCCTTGTCAAGGACATCGACATGAAGACCTACATGGCCGCCCGCAGCATGACACAGAGTTTCATCGACGACTTTCTCGGCTATTGGATTGACCCGCGCAACCGTTACATCAACTCATTGCTGTTAGATTGCGGTCTGCCCGGCGGCATGATGGGTTCACTTATGGCCGACCTGAAACCGGTACACGCAGCCATCAACATGAATCGCAAGAATCAAGGACTTCAGGAACTTAACGAAGACGAAATGCTCGTCGAGTTATTCCAAGAAGTGCAGAATATCTGGCCTAAACTCGGCAATCCACCATTGGTGACGCCGTTCAGCCAATACACCAAGAACATCGCATTGATGAATCTCTTCGCATTGAGCAAGGGCGAGCCTCGTTACGAGTCGTCAATAGACCATGCAGCGTGGGACATGATTCTCGGCAAAGCGGGAAAACTCCCGGGTACATTGGCGCCTGAAATCGTGGAACTTGCCAAGAAGAAAGGATTGGAGTTCTTCACAGGCAACCCACAGGACAACTATCCCGACGCATTGCCTCATTTCATCGAAATGATGGAAAAAGAAGGCTGGGACCGCGGTCAGGACGACGAAGAGCTGTTCGAGTTCGCGATGCACGAGAAACAATATCGCGAATACAAGTCGGGTGAGGCAAAACGCCGTTTCAACCAGGAACTTGACGCCAAGATGCAAGCCAAGGCAGAGAAGAGCGGCATGACGGTGAACCTCGACGACCTTCGCAAAATGCGTCACCCTAATGCTGAAACCATCACTTCGCCGGTGAGCGGACGCGTCATCTGGGAGCTCGACGCCTACGAGAAGTCAATATCGCCTGCAACAGGCACAAAATATAAGGAAGGCGACGTCTTCTGCTATGTGCAGACACCTTACGCACCAGAGGCGGTCGTCGCCAACTGGAGCGGAAAACTCGTGGAGGTGATTGCCGAACAAGGTAAAATAGTGAAGAAAGGTGATATTTTGGCGTTTATCGAAAAATAACCGGACGGCACTTTAAAAAAATCATAAAAGGGTAAAAAAAATAATTACCCTTTTATTTTTTATTATTATCTTTGCAGTGCAAACATATTTTCAACATCAAATCTCATAGTATATGAAAAAAACTTCACTATTCATCGCGGTTATACTGATGTCAGTTTCAGTATTTGCACAGACAAGAATGACGCTGCTCGAAGAGCATTTCGACGGCACATCATTGCCAACAGGATGGCAGGTCATGGACTTGGGCTCACAATCCTGGTCGATTTCAGACACCCAGAAAGCCGGCGGAACAGCCAACGAGCTTAAACTCTCCTACAACCCGAGCTTCAACGGCACTTCACGTATGGTCACACCTGCTGTTGACCTGACAGGTGCTACAAGTGTGGTATTCAGCTTTAAGCATTGCCTCGATAATTATTCAGGTGGTCATGTACTCGGCGTCGCCACGACGTCCGACAATGGAGCGACATGGAACGTGGGTTGGCAGCAAAATTATTACAGTAGCGGCCAGCACGACATCATGCAGGAAATAACAACGCCCGACATGGGACAAAGCCAAGTCAGATTCTGTATTTTCTACACAGGATACAGTTACAACATCAACAATTGGTATTTTGACGACATCGTGATTTTCACATTGGAGAACCTCGACTTGTCCTTGAACAGCATTGACGGCGACAACACCATTAACGCAGGCGCCACCGATATTTCTTTCACTGTTCTGAACAAAGGCGTTGAACCCATTAACAGTTTCAAGATGAGTTATCAGATTGACAACGAAGAACCTGTTGAAGAGACTTTTGAGACAACATTAGCCACTTTAGAATCTGCTCAATTTACATTTGCAACGCCCGTGACATTGCTTCCCGGCTCATACGAGCTACAAACTTCCATCATGGAAGTTAACGGTGCTAACGATAACGACCCTGACAACAACACCTTGACGAAGAATCTCAACGTGGCTCTTGGAAACATTCAGAGAATCCCCATGATAGAGCACTTCTCAAGTTCCACTTGCGGCCCTTGTGTCAGCGTGAACAACCAGATGCAGAGTCTCACCAACAACAACCCCGGCAAATTCACTTACACAAAATATCAGATGAACTGGCCAGGCAACGGCGATCCGTATTACACCAACGAAGGCGGTGTCAGAAGACTCTACTATGGTGTAAACGCTGTTCCTATGGTATTTCTTGAAGGACAACAAAAACAGGTGAATCAGGCAGTTTTAGACAATGCGTATAACACACCTGCTTTCGGCGACATTAGAGGCACATTCAATGTTGACGGCAACAACATCACCGTCAAGGTTGACTTCATGGCATATTATAATTTGAACGTTGAAAAAGCGTTTGTCACAGTCAACGAGAAAGAAACCCACAACAATGTCGGCGGAAACGGCGAGACCTCGTTCCACCATGTATTCATGAAATTCTTGACAGATCCGGCAGGAGACGAACTCAATATCCCTGCAGGAGAATGTCAGCATTTTGAATACACATACGATATGACATCAACACACGTTGAAGAGATGAGCGACCTTGAAGTGGCTGCATGGATTCAAAATGTCGGCACAAAAGAAATCATCAACAGCCATTTCATGTACGAATACACCGACGAGCACCCTTATCCAGTTGCCAATGTCACTATTGAAAACCAAGATGACGCATACCGCAAAGTCGTTTCCTGGGAAGCTCACGAGGGGAGCACCCCAGCCGGATACAGTGTGTGGGTCAACAACGAGTTAGTGGCTGAAAACACAACAGAAACAAGTTGCATCGTTGAATATACGCCTGGAGAATTCTATGTCGTTGAAATTCAAGCCTTGTATGCAGAAGACAAAACTTCCGTGAAGATTGCCAAAGGCGAAATATTCAACAGCAACGATAACGTTGCGGAAAACGCAGCCAACAGCTACAATATCTATCCTAACCCGACCGACGGCAACATCACCGTTGACGGCGAAGGAATCAACGCAGTTGAAGTTTACAACATCTGCGGTCAGAAGGTAATCGATGTCAAAGTTTCATCAAGCGATGTAAACATCGACATGAGCGGACTCAAGACAGGCGTTTACATGGTGAAAGTCGTTGACAACAACGGCAATGCCACGGTTAACAAAGTCGTAAAAAGATAACACTTCCGCCCGTCGTTTCGACCAAAGCGGAGCGGAATGAAGAAATCCCCTGCAAGTGAGCAACGACTCTTTTGCAGGGGATTTCTCGACTTCACTTCGTTTCGCCCGAAATGAGGTTACATATTTTTCACAAATTCCTTGATTTCTTCTTTCGAGGCGTTGACGCCAAAGACCTTATCCGGTTTCAGAAACCACACATCATTATGTTTTTTAAACAAAGCCTCGCCGCCTCCAGTGATGTTAAGCATGATGACATCGTCGGCTTTAACCTGCTTATTCTCAATAGCTTGCACAAGCGAAGCCGTTGCCACTCCGGCAGCGTGGTAGATGTCGATGCCTTCGAGTTCCTTGAACATGTCGCAGGCTTTTTGAGCCTCTTCGTTTGTCACGACAAAGAAATCGCCGTCGGTATCGACCATGGCGTCATACAAGCCTCCCGCCAGCGAGTACGGCGGTTTTCTGTTTGACAACACCTTGGCGCAAATTTCGGCGGCATCTTTGCGCGCCTGCGCCGCATCGTAAGGCAGCAAAGCCCTCGAGTGCGCCTTCCACGCATCATACATAGGTGTGAATGGCTTGTTCTGCGACACATATATCTTTGCCTTGTTCTTGCCGAAACGACCGTCCTCGATAAAACGCAGGTTGGCTTCCCATGCCGCGATAGCGCCTGTGCCACTTCCAACAGCCTGGAAATAATAATCCGGAATGCGTCCGATAAATGTCACCGCCGACATCATGGTGGTGCTCATGCCGTCACGACGAGCGATATTCTTGGCACCGCCCTCGGCGAAATATCCGTCCATCTCGCACACGATATTGCCAAGATTGATAGCGTCGAAATAGTCGCTTCCATGTTCGGTGCAAAGCAGCTTCACGCAAGGGTTGAGCGGCTTCTCGAACCACAAGGCGTCAATATTGTCCTCCGGAACTGTCAGCAAAAGCTTGATATTGTTGTCTGAACACACCTGTGCGAAGGCGCGAGCGGTGTTACCAGCCGAAGAAACGACCATCACCTTGTCGCGAAGCTCGGAACCGAGACGAGCGCACACCGAATAAGCCTCGGTCTCCTTGAAGGAGCAGGTGCGCATACGAACACCAATCTCAGGATAATATCCGTTGAATGTAATATATAAATTGTCAAGTCCCAACCTCTTGGCAAGTTTATCACTCTTATAAGTAACAGGACATGAGACCCCTTTCAATAAATTCTTGATAGGAAGCCAGTCGGCAAAACGGTATAAACCGCCATTCTCCTCTTTCACTTCGAGCTGTTTCTTCTCGTAAACCGCACGGATGAGACTCGGATTCTCGCTGTTAGGGAAATCGAGCATCCAGCCCGAATCTTCACAAATACGTCCGTCAGCAACGCATTTCACCTGATATTTCGTCGGAATAAAAGTCATATTATGTGTTTATTTTTTAAAGCGCAAATATAGTAAAATATTTTACTATTTCTAAAAAAACATAAAAAAATTCCTCTTTTATCATAACATTTGCATTAATTCACTATTTTTGTGACCTTGAAAAAAAATCACTAACAATCAATATCATGAAAAACTTAAAATACATTTTTTCATTAGCAGTTGCAATGCTTTTCACGATTTCCGCCTTTGCACAGAAAGACGAGAAAAAGGTCTATCAGTTCACAGATGATGTGGAGGTGCCTCACACCGTGGTGAAAAATCAGGCGATGTCAGGAACTTGTTGGTGCTTCGCCGGCACAGGTTTCGTCGAGGCCGAAATTTTGAGGAAATACGGCGAGGAGCTCAACCTTTCGGAGATGTTTTCTGTACGTTGGGCCTACAACAAGAAATTCGACCGCTTCGTACAGTTGCACGGAGGCGCCGACCTCAGCTGCGGAGGCGAGGTGTTCGACGTTCTCTACGCCATCGACGAGACTGGCATGATTACCAACGAGGCTTACAGCGGTCTCGTCATCGGCGACGACAAACACAATC
This sequence comes from uncultured Bacteroidota bacterium, assembly GCA_900542475.1. Classification (GTDB taxonomy): domain Bacteria; phylum Bacteroidota; class Bacteroidia; order Bacteroidales; family F082; genus Limimorpha. The sequence goes on along the minus strand of UQNO01000009.1, from coordinate 28,673 downwards.
ATTCGGAAATTCAGAAAGTCATCGAGAACTACGCCCAAATGGTTACACAGAAAAGCAACGGCCGCATTCTCTACGAGACATATCCAAAAGTCATGAAAGGCATACTCGACGCTTACCTCGGCGAGGTGCCGGAATGTTTCGAGTATCAAGGCACGACATACACCCCCAAGTCGTTCGCCGACAAATACAAACTCGACATCGACGATTACGTGCAGTTCTCTTCGTTCATGGACAAGGAGATGTACAAGCCATTCCTTCTTCTCATTCCCGACAACTGGACATATACCATGACCTATAACATGGGTTTCGACGAGATGATGGAAGAAGTTGACAACGCCTTGAACAACGGGTACACCGTCGGTTGGGCGCAAGATGTCAGCGACAAAGGCTTCTCGCGCAAACACGGCCTCGCTATAGTACCCGAAGACGATGTCAACAAAATCCGCGAAAGCGACCCCAAGGCGTTCAAGAAGATGACCGACAAGGAGATTCTGGAGAAACAATATTCATTTGAATATATCTTGCCTGAAAAGACAGTGACCGGTGAGATGCACCAGCGCGCCTACAACGACTGGAGCACCGGCGACGACCACAGCATGCTGCTCGTCGGCATCGCGCACGACCAAAACGGCAACAAATATTATAAGGTGAAGAACTCCTGGGGAGAAGCAGGACCTCACAAAGGTTATTGGTACTGTTCCGAAGAGTTCGTGAAACTGCACACAGTGTTCTTCACTGTCAACAAGGCTGGTTTGTCAAACGAAATGAGAAACAATCTCAATATTAAGTAACATCAACTAATATGAGCACAGACGCGATTAACCGCGTCTTAACACTGCATCAATTATTGTATCATTAAATAATAAAAACACAATGAAATTCAGACATTTTTTAATGGCAGCCGCTCTGTTTTTGAGCATGCCGGCATTCGCACAAGAAGCAGAAGAAAAAGAAGATGACGGTTACAGATTTGAGGTCATCAAGGAATTACCCATCACACCTGTGAGAGATCAGAACAGAGCAGGCACATGCTGGTGCTACTCGACACTCGGTTTCTTCGAGGCTGAATTGCTCCGCATGGGCAAGCCGGAGTACGATTTCTCCGAGATGTACATCGTGTACAAGACCTACCAGGACCGCGCCGACCGTCATGTCCGCACACATGGCGACGTGTCATATTCAGAAGGCGGCTCATTCGGCGATGTCATCTATGCCATCAAACACTACGGTCTCGTTCCTGATTCAGAGATGAAAGCAGGTCAGATGCATGGCGACGACCTCAGCGACTTCTCGGAATTATCAAACGTCAGCGGCAGATTCCTCGAAGGCGTTGTCAAAACCAAAAAACTCCAGCTTGGAACAGACGACAACCACATTCCGCTCTGGAAGAACGCTTTCAACGGAATCCTCGACGCTTACATCGGGAAATGTCCGGAGACATTCTTCTACAACGGCAAAGAATACACTCCGATGGAGTTCGCAAAGTCAACAGGCTTGAACATGGACGACTATGTCAACATCGCTTCATTCGCACATCAGCCATGGTATGAGCAATTCGTCATCGAGGTTCAGGACAACTGGCGCTGGGGCAAAGCCTACAACCTCCCTGTCGATGAGTTCATGGAGGTGATGAACAACGCCATCGACAACGGCTACCCAATAGCTTGGGGTTCCGATGTCAGCGAGCAAGGCTGGCTCAGAGGCAAGATGGCAGGCGTTTGCGTCCTCCCGGACCTCAAAAACCAGGCAGCGGACAAATCAGGCACCGACTACGCGCATTGGAACGGACTCAGCGCAGCCGACCGCCAAAAAGAAGCCATGAACAAACCCACGCCACAACGCTGGGTCAACGACCAGGATCGTATCGACGCTTATAACAACTACGAGACAACTGACGACCACGGCATGGTAATCTACGGCAAGGCCAAAGACCAGATTGGCAACGTTTACTTCATGGTGAAAAACTCATGGGGCGATGCAGGCAACTACGACGGAATATGGTATGCCTCGGAAGCATTCGTGCGCTACAAGACCTTGAACTACGTCGTTCACAAAGACGCTCTTCCAAAGTCAATCAAGAAAAAACTTGGAATCAAGTAAATAAAAAAAAGGCTGCCTGACGGCAGCCTTTTTTTTATTTCTTCATAACCTCGAACCCTTTGCCATAAACACCCATCACAGTATTCACAGACACAAAAGCCTTGGGGTCTTCTTGTTTCACTATTCTGATAACAGGCTGGCACTCCGTCTTTCGCACCACAGCCATCAAAATGTCGCTATCCTGTTTTGTGTACCAGCCGGTACCGCGAATCACCGTGACACCACGACGAATCTCGTTGCCTATTCTATTTGCTATAACCTCTGGCTTCGACGAGAAGATGAACATCTGCACCGATTGTTTGCTTCCCGTGAAAGCGAGGTCCATGCAGTAACTGCTCACGAAATTACCGACCAGAGAATATATTATCAACTCGACACGCTGAAGTATCCCTAAATCCTGAAACACGAAGAACAAACTCCCGATGATGACGAGATTCATCGCCAAGGTAAACCGTCCGAGCGAAATGTTACGGTATTTGTTCACCACCATTGTAATTATATCCACACCGCCCGTGCTGCCGCCGGAGAGGAAAATCATTCCGTTAGCGAAACCGCCTATGCCTCCCCCGATGATAGCCGCAAGGAACATGTCGGAAATCACAGGCACGTCGCCGAACACATTCTGCAGCAAAGAGAAGAACAACGCCATCACAACGATGCAATATATCGTTTTTATCCCGAATCTCCACCCTAAAATTTTCAAAGAGAATATTATGAGCAAGGCGTTCAGGGCGAAGATAGTATAACCAGTGGAGAGTCCTGTGACCCAGTAAACGATAGTTGCGATACCGTTGACACCGCCGCCAAGCATGTTGTTAGGGATAAGGAATGCCGTCCAGCCGAGTGCTATGACGAACAAGCACACGGTGATTATCGCATAGTTTTTAATTTCGACGAAGATATTTTTTTTCATAATGTTTTTTTTGTTTTTTTATGTTATTTAACAAAGAAAGACTTAAAACATTGATTGCCAATATTTTAAGTCTTTGTATCTTCTCGTACCTGAGGCCGGGGTCGAACCGGCACGTCCACAATGGACACAGGATTTTAAGTCCGGCGCGTCTACCGATTCCGCCACTCAGGCACTTATATCTTGGAGCGGAAAACGAGACTCGAACTCGCGACCCCGACCTTGGCAAGGTCGTGCTCTACCAACTGAGCTATTTCCGCAAAATTTTGTTCCAAAATTTTGCGGCTTCTTGTCACGACTCGGCAAAACAAACAAGTTTTGATTCTGCCCTCGCTGCTCCAAGAAGTCCGCAACCGGCTTTCATTTTGCGGCTTCTTGTCACGACTCGGCAAAACAAACAAGTTTTGATTCTGCCCTCGCTGCTCCAAGAAGTCCGCAACCGGCTTTCATTTTGCGGCTTCTTGTCACGACTCGGCAAAACAAACAAGCTTGATTCTGCCCTCGCTGCTCCAAGAAGTCCGCCTGGGAACTATGCGATTCATATTTTAAAGAACCATGAGCGGAAAACGAGACTCGAACTCGCGACCCCGACCTTGGCAAGGTCGTGCTCTACCAACTGAGCTATTTCCGCAAAATTTTGTTCCAAAATTTTGCGGCTTCTTGTCACGACTCGGCAAAACAAACAAACTTGATTCTGCCCTCGCTGCTCCAAGAAATCCGCTTTGAAACAACGGTGCAAAAGTACAACTTTTTTAAATACCGTCAACGTTTTTTTTTAAATTTTTTATCTATAATCCAATCCTTTGATAATCAATAATTTTTTAACATCTTTTTAATCTCGTTAAGTTTCATCAGTGCTTCAACCGGTGTCAATGTGTCGATATTGATATTTAAAATATCGTCTTTAATCTGCAACAACAAGGGGTCGTCGAGTTGTATGAAGCTGAGTTGCATACTGTCGATTTGCTTGTTTTCCCTGACAGCTTCGTCGAGATTTTCATGCGAGTGTGATTTCTCGAGCATCGACAACAGAGCGTCCGCTCTGTCAACGACTTTACGAGGCATTCCTGCCATTGCCGCCACATGGATGCCGAAGCTATGTGCGCTGCCACCTCTCTTTAGTTTCCTCAAAAAGACGACTTTATTACCCACCTCCTTAACGGCGACGTGATAATTCTTAATCCTTTTGAACGACACTTCCATCTCGTTAAGTTCGTGATAATGAGTGGCGAACATCACTTTGGCACGCATTGTAGGATGCTCGTGCAGATATTCAGTTATAGCCCATGCGATGCTGATACCGTCGTAAGTGCTGGTGCCTCGCCCGATTTCATCAAGCAAGATGAGACTTCTGTTCGACACATTGTTCAAAATCGATGCCGTTTCATTCATCTCCACCATGAAAGTGGACTCTCCCGACGATATGTTGTCGCTTGCGCCGACACGCGTGAATATCTTGTCAACCAAGCCGATACGGGCTTCGGTTGCCGGGACAAAAGAACCTATCTGCGCCAGCAAAACGATGAGCGCGGTCTGTCTCAACAACGCCGATTTACCCGACATATTAGGACCGGTAATTATTATGATTTGTTGTTTCTCGCGATCAAGATACACATCATTGGAGATATACTCCTCGCCCACCGGCATTATCCGCTCGATGACAGGATGCCGGCCTTCTTTGATATCAATGACATACGAGTCGTCAACCGTTGGCATGACATAGTTGTTATTCAAGGCGATGAAGCCGAAGTTGACGAGGCAGTCGATTTTCGCCACCAATGCGGCGTCGAGTTGTATTGGCGCGACAAATTCCGCCGTAGCACTCACCAATTCAGCATACATACGGTCTTCTATAATTTGTATTTTTTCTTCAGCACCGAGAATTTTCTGTTCATATTCTTTCAACTCCTCCGTGACATAGCGTTCGGCATTTGCCAGTGTTTGCTTACGAATCCATTCGGCAGGCACCTTGTCTTTGTGGGTGTTAGTAACCTCAAGATAATAGCCAAACACGTTGTTGAATCCCACTTTCAGCGAAGAGATGCCCGTTGTCGCCATCTCGCGGTGTTGTATATTAATAAGGTAATCCTTTCCGGAACGAGAGAGGTTTCTCAAGTCATCGAGTTCGGCATCGACTCCGTCGGCGATGAAATTGCCTTTAGATGTCGTCGCGGGGGCATCGGGGCGAATCTCTTTCTTGATTCTATTTCGTATTGAATCACATGGATTCAGCTGTTCGGCGAAGGCTTTCACGGCCGCATTATCGCTTTTTTCGCACAGTTCGCGTAGCGTTGTGATTTGCTCGAGAGCGCATGCTACTTGCAGGAGCTCGCGAGGGTTTACCCGAGCGAGCGACACTTTGGAGATAAGTCGCTCCAAATCACCCACTTGACGTATCGCATCTTGAAATTTAGCGACAACATCTTTGTTTTTATAAAAATAATCCACGACCTCGTATCGAGCATGGATTTGTTCTTTGTTTTTGAGCGGCAGCGAAATCCAGCGGCGCAGAAGCCGCGACCCCATGGGCGAGACGGTCTTGTCGATGATGTCGATAAGGGTTTTTGCATTAGGGTTCGGAGTGTTGAGAAGCTCAAGGTTACGAATCGTGAACTTATCGAGCCACACAAACTGTCCCTGGTCGATTCGCGAGAGCGAGGTGATATAATCTATCTTATCATGCTGCGTCTCATGAAGATAATGGATTGCCGCACCTGCCGCCACTATGCCCTTCGGGAAGTCATCGACACCGAAACCTTTCAAGGAGGTGGTGTTGAAATGACGCATAAGCATATCATTGGCATAATCGTCGGTAAACACCCAGTCATCGAACACCGACAGGAAATATTTATCGCCGAAAGCCTCGATAAAGTCGCGGCGTTTGTTACGTTGGCAAAGCACTTCCGAGGGGTTGAAGCTCTGCATCAGCTTATCGACATACTCGTTATTGCCCTGCGTCAGATAAAACTCTCCCGTCGAGACATCAAGAAACGCTATGCCGCTCTCGTTTTTCTCAAGATGCACCGAGGCGAGAAAGTTGTTCTCTTTTTGAACGAGCACATTGTCGTTATATGTAACACCCGGTGTCACCAGCTCCACAACGCCTCTTTTCACCAAGCCTTTGGCCGACTTCGGATCTTCAAGTTGCTCACACACAGCCACCTTCAGCCCTGCCCTGACCAGTTTCGGCAGATAGGTGTCGAGTGCATGATGTGGAAAGCCCGCCATCTCCGAACCCACAGAGGTTCCGTTGGAACGTCTTGTAAGAACTATGCCCAATATCTCCGACGACTTCTTCGCATCTTCACCATAAGTCTCATAAAAGTCGCCGACACGAAACAACAACATCGCTTCAGGATATTTCGCCTTGAAAGCATAGTACTGCCTCATTAATGGGGTGTCGTTAGGATTAGCCATAATTACAAAAATTTAAAAATACTCGTTGTTAGTTCAAGATGCTAATAATGTACAAAATTACGATTTTTTCTTGAAACTTCATCAAAAAAAAATAACTATTTTTGCAAAAAAAATCACTTTATGCGAAAATTGACGACGCCAGAGTTGAACAGGCTGAACATCGCCGAGTATCATGATATCGACAAGATACCTGTTATAATAGTGCTTGACAACGTGCGCTCTATGGAGAATGTCGGCTCTTTTTTCCGCACCGCCGACGCTTTCCGCATTGAGTCGATATACCTTTGCGGGATAACAGCTTGTCCGCCGCACCGCGAAATTCACAAAACAGCCCTTGGCGCCGACGAGAGTGTCGAATGGAAGTATTTCGACACAACGGAGGAGGCCTGCCGGCAACTGAAGTCATCGGGTTATAGAATCTTCGCCGTAGAACAAGTCGAGAACAGCATCATGCTGAACGACTTCAAGACTCCTGAAAAGTCGGCCTATGTGTTTGGCAACGAGGTTGACGGCGTTGACGACGAGATACTGAAATACTGCGAACAAGCAGTGGAAATACCGCAAAAAGGCACGAAACATTCTTTAAATGTATCGGTATCGGGAGGAATTGTAATGTACCATCTGTTTGAAGATTTAAAAAATTTGATTATAACAGATTGATTATAAATGTTTTTTGTCTAAATATTTATCTTTTTGACATTTTTTTGTTTTTCTTGTAATACTATTGGATTTTTTACCTATCTTTGCAATCGTGAAATACAGGGACATTTTTTAATTATAAAAAAATTAACAATTATGAGTAAATTTACATTCAAATCATTACTATTCATTGCATTAGCAATTATGCCTTTGGCTTTCTTCGGACAGAGTACGGAAGAAAACCAGACTAAAGCAAGTAATAACAATTATTGGTATGTCGGCTTTGACGAGGGTGCGACACTCCTTTATGGTGACAACAAGCCGAATGAATATCTCAAAAACGTGAGACCGGAGATGGGCATCCACGGCGGTTATGTTTTCGCAAACCATTTTTCAGCCTACGGTAGAATTTCAGCCGGAACTTTGAAAGGCAAATTAGACAACGTCTTCACAGTTGAAAATGCGAGTTTCTTCGCTTATGACTTGAATGTGTCGGCAGACCTCGTAAGCCTTATCTGGGGTTATAAACCTGACAGAGTGTTCGGATTGAAGCCACACGTCGGTTTCGGACAGATGATGTTCCAGGCAAGAATCAACCAGAACGGCAATACTATTAAAGTTGGTTATGACGATTCACCGAAAGAGTTGAAGGGCAACGGCATCGGTGGCAGAAAAATTGTTTGGGAAGTTCCTTTCGGTGTTGAGTTTGAGTTCAACCTCAACAGAAACTGCGCTCTTTTCCTTGACATCATGACAACTTACACAGACACTGACCGTCTTGAGGCCTATGCAGGCGGCGACCACTATGACTGGTATTCGACAGGTGCGGTTGGTTTCAGATACAAATTCAGAAAAGCCGCCCCGGCTCCTGCCGCGGCAGTCGCTCCAACAATCGCTTCAGCAGAAGAGAAAGCTCCGGATTGCGAAGCATGTAAAGAAGCCATCCAACAAGCAGTGAAAGACGCTGTCGAAGAAGCATTGAAAGACTATCAGCCAACAGCACAGGCAGCAGCTCCGGCACAGGAACAAGCTGACGACGCCAAGACACTCGAGAAATACTATGAGGAAAAAGACATTCACCTCACATTCAAAGTTGGCCAGGCAGAAGTTGAAGACACAAAAGCCAACAGAGACCAGGTGAGAGGAATCGGCGAAGAGATTGAAAACGGCAGAGGGATCCACACAATCAAAGCCATCGGCTATGCTTCACCAGAGGGCAACGACGCACAGAACGAGAAACTTTCAGAAAACCGCGCAAAAGCCACAACCAACTACATCAAGAGAGAACTTGGTGACAAAGCCGAAGACATCAGATTCGACGCAAAAGGCATGGGTTCAGACTGGGACGGTTTCTTCCAAGCCCTTGAAGAGTCAAACATCGCAAACAAAGCCGAGATTGCCAAGAACATCAAAAACGCCGATGATCAGACAGCAGCTTTGAACCAGATGAAAGCCAAGTATCCTGAACTGAACAATATTTTGAAAAAACTCAGAAAAACACAGGTTTACATCAACAAGTAATCCGAGTTTCAGGTAAAAACGACAAAAAAGGTCTCCTGTTTAGGAGACCTTTTTTGTCGTCAATCACATAACCAACCTGTGGATTCCTATGTCGTAAGGCTGGTTGATAGCTTCCACCATCCTCTCATAATCTCTCCTGTTAGCGACAAAGTCAATGTTATTAGTATCCAAAATCAAGATACGCATGTCGTTCTGCTGCTTGATAAAATCGAAATAACCCTGCTGAAGATGCTCAAGATACGAGTCGTCGATATTCTGCTCATAGTCTCTTCCACGCTTGCGAATATTATATTGCAGATGCTCCACATCGAGATACAGGTACACCATCAGTTCCGGTTTGGGGATATTTGAGAAAATGATATTGAAGAACCTCGAAAACAGTTCATATTCATCTGGTTGCAGGTTCTCCCGCGAGAAGATGAGCGATTTTGCCACATAGTAATCAGATATGATGAAATCGTGGAAAAGGTCAAGATTTCCGAGTTTGTCTTTCTGTTGTTGAAAACGCAAGGCGAGAAATGTCATCTCCACTTGAAAGGCGTATTTGTCGGGGTTTTCGTAAAACTTCGCCAGAAACGGATTCTTGTCGGGTTCAAACTCTTCGAGGAAGAGTTTTCCGTTGAAATCGCGCGAAATCATCGTTGACAATGTTGTCTTGCCTGCACCCATCGTGCCTTCTATTGCCACGTAATTATATCTCATATATCTTATTTATGACTGATTTACATTTGTCCACGCATTAAAAACTCTTACGACACCGGTGTCATGACATTCATCGAGAAGCTGCCGGTTTGATTTTCTCAAGATCGGATGCACAAAGTCAAGGGCTATATCACAGAGCGGCAGCAGGGTAAAACGACGTTGGTGGAGGCGCGGGTGCGGTGCCGCGACTAATTGTGTGTCAATCACTTTGTCGCCATAGTAAAGAATATCGAGGTCCATCGGGCGCGATACATAACCCTCATGCGGCACGCTGCGGTCACGACCAAGCGTCTTCTCAATGGCAAGCAACGACAGCATCAGTTCGTCAGGCGACAACGACGTGACAACCTCCACAATCTGATTCAAAAACCATTGCTCCGACTCAAAACCCCAGGGTTCCGACTCGTAAAGACGCGACCTGGCTACAATCTCGCCACACCTCTCTCCTATCATTATCCTTGCCTGATTCATAAGAGATTCCCGGTCACCAAGATTCGAACCTAACAAAATGAATACCAATTCAGAAGCCATGAAAAATTTTTTTGCCTTACAACATGCAAATATAATGAAAGAAATTGTATCTTTGAAAAAATTTTTAAACAATGAAGCAGTTCTTTAAATTTATGTTCGCATCATGCCTCGGATCGGCATTGATGCTGACAATAGCGCTGATACTATTGATATGGACTATTGGTTCAAGCACAAGCGACACTGTTAGCGCAAAGCCGAAAACAGTGCTTTACATGAACCTCGACTATGTCATTCCAGAAAGGACGACAAAAGACGACATCATAGGTCTCTTGATGGGTTTACGCAACGACATCAACGCCGATTTGTCGGGCATGAACGACATTATCGCCAACATCGACGCGGCAAAAAACGACCCTAACATCAGCGGGATATTCATGGAATTGTCAACAATCGGGACCTCCATGGCAAACATCGAAGAGATACGAAATCATCTCTTTAGTTTCAGGGAATCAGGTAAATTCGTCATCACATATTCTGATGTTTTAGGGCAGAACGCCTATTATCTTGCGACAGCTGGCGACGAGATTTATCTCAACCCGGAAGGCATGCTCGACATACACGGAATGTCGGCGCAGGTTATGTTTTACAAGAATCTTCTCGACAAACTTGACATAGAGATACAGATTGTCAGAGGACCGAACAACAAATTCAAGAGTGCCGTTGAGCCTTATTTTCTTGACAAGATGAGCGAGGCAAACCGCGAACAGATGAGCAAGCTTCTCAACACCGTCTGGTTTAAAGTCGTCAGCGACATCAACGCCACGAGAGGCATCAGCATAGATAGAATCAACACGTTAGCCGACGATTTGGCTCTGACTTTCGATGCCGAAGTGGCTCTTGAGGAAGGCTTCGTTGACGGTCTCGTTTACCGAGACGAGATTATCGCCAGGATCAAGGGACTTGCAGGGATAGACAAATCCAAGAAAATCAACATTTTAAACAACGCGCAATATGCGAGTGTGAGACCGGAAGCCAAGGCCAAAGCCGACAAGATAGCCTTAATATATGCCAACGGGGAAATCATCGACGGCGACGGTGACGATGAGACAATCGGCTCGATAACATTGTCCAAGGCCATCCGCGAGGCCCGCGAAAACAAGAAAGTGAAAGCCATAGTGATGCGCGTGAACTCACCCGGCGGCAGCGCATTGGCATCAGATGTCATCAGAAGAGAAGTGGAGCTTGCAAAAGCCGAGAAACCATTCATCGTCTCCATGGGCAACTATGCGGCTTCAGGCGGATACATGATATCGGCGGGAAGCGACTATATCTTCGCCGACCCAACAACATTGACGGGTTCTATCGGGGTTTTCGGAGTTTTCCCTAACGCTAAAAAATTCCTGAACGAGACATTAGGACTGACTTTCGACGTGGTCAAGACCAATGAGAACGCCGACTTCGGAAGAATCAACGAACCGTTGACCAAATATCAGAAAGCCATGCTGCAGAAATATGTCGGCAACACATACGACGACTTCACTGCATTGGTGGCACGCACCCGCGGACTGCGTCAGAGTTATGTTGACTCAATAGGACAAGGCAGGGTGTGGGCAGGAGCCGACGCCGTGGAGCTCGGACTCGTAGATGAACTCGGCGGACTCGACAAAGCCATAGAATATGCGGCTAAACAAGCGCATCTTACCGACTATTCCATCAAAGATTATCCGAAACAAACCGATTTGATGGATATGATTATGAAAGGCAGTATGCCTGAACCATACACAAAGTCAACATTAAAGAAAAAATTTGGAATTTATTACAATTATATCGAATCCGCGGAGAGAATATCGAGAATAAACGGTATTCAAGCACTTATGCCGTTTATGATTGTAGAATGATGATTTAAGATGACAACAGAGCAATTCGAAGATATTAGGTCATATAAAGACGATGAGATTCCGTCAGCCATGGAATACTTCATCAATGACGAGACATCGCTATCATTGGCCAAATTGGTGCTTCCGAACAAGTCTGACGACGAGATTAAGGATTTGTTGAGAAGCATCAAGACCACCGATGAGTTTCAGCGCATTATGATGACACGTTTCGTAAAGTTGATAGTATCGACAACCATGAAACGCGTCGAAACCTTTGGTTTCGACAGCATCGACAAGAACAAGGCACATCTGTTCACCGGCAATCACCGCGACATAACCCTCGACGCGTTCATCTTACAGATGTATATGTTGGAAAACAATTTGAAAACATGCAACATCGCTTACGGAAGCAATCTTATCCTGAATAAAACCATTGACGTTTTCGGGAAGAGCAACAAGATGTTCAAGGTCGAGAGATCGCAGAATATCAGGGAGTTGGCTCAAAACTCACAACATCTTTCCGATTACATCAGATTTCTCATTAGAGGAAACAAATCCGTGTGGATTGCGCAACGCAACGGCAGAACCAAAGATGGCAACGACAAGACCGACAACGGTCTCATCAATATGTTCTCGATGTCGGGAGACAAGAAAAACCTCGTGCCAAACCTTGCGGAGTTGAACATCACCCCTATTGCGACATCGTATGAATACGAGCCGTGTGCCATGATGAAAGCGAGGGAAAGCTATCTGAAGGAACGCGACGGCGTTTATGTGAAGAAACCGATGGAAGACATGGACAGCATCGTTTCGGGTCTTACGAAGAAAAAAGGCGTTATGAGCATAGTGATTTGTCCCACAATCACTTACGACGACTTAAAACCCTTTGAGGGAGCCGACAAGCACGAGATTGTGCCGGCTGTGGCTGATATGATTGACAAAAGGATTTACAAACATTATCAGTTATATTCCAATAACTTCATCGCAAACGACTGGCTATCAGGAACTTCCACGTTTAAAAAGCACTATACCAAAGAAGAAGAAGAAGTTTTCAAAGCCTATTGCGACAAAATTTTCTCGAAACTTTACGAGGAGCTCGGGAGTGAAGCAGAGAAGCGTTTCACCGAGATTTTATTGGGGATTTATGCGATACCGGTGGAAAACAAGATGAGAAACCAAGGTATGACAGACAAAAATAGTTGACGAAACATTATCTAAAATACTGTATATCAACAAAATATAACAACTTTGATAAAAACACGTTTTTCTATTGTTTCAATGGATTTTCAATCCTCCGAAACGAATGTTTTGTCAAATTATCAAAGCTTTTGCTTCTTGTCTGCCAAAGATTTCGTCTCAAAATGTCATTTTTCACATCGCAATCTCTCCCCACTTATCGATTAGATATTGCAGTTCCTCTTTTTTCTTTCCGTACGACCAATAGAAATTGTCATTCACTTCCACTTCCGGATGCGATGAGGGGTCAGCCATTATACGGTCCAACATGGCGAGCTCCTTTTCAATGGCGTTGATTTGCTCTTCCAGTTTCTTTATTTCCTTTTCGACACGTCGTTTTTCACGCTCTTCAATTTTTTTAGCCTCGTAATCGATTTTATTTTGAGAAGCGGCAGGTGCTTGTTGCTGTTGAGATTTCCGCTGACGGTTCAAGTCATCAAGTTCCTTGAGACGTTTTTCTTCCAAGAAATCGTAGATGTCGCCTATATATTCCTTGATATGAGGCTTTTTAAACTCGTAAACTTTTGTCGTTAGACCCTGCAAGAAATCACGGTCGTGCGAGACGACGATGAGGGTGCCGTCGAACTGAATAAGCGCCGATTTCAAGATATCTTTAGAAAGCATATCGAGGTGGTTTGTCGGCTCGTCGAGGACAAGTAGATTTGTCGGGAAGAGCAGCATTTTTGCCAATGAGAGGCGTGCTTTCTCACCACCTGACAGCACCTTGACTTTTTTGTCGATTGTCTCGCCGCTGAACAGGAAGGCACCGAGCAGCGATTTCACCTTGACTCGCATCTCGCCGGTTGCCACATCATCTAATGTTTCGAACACTGTTTTTTCCGCATCGAGCATATCCTGTTGATTTTGAGCGTAATAGCCGATTTTCACCTCATGACCGAGTTTTACTTCTCCGGTGTAGTCGAGCACTCCCGAGATGATTTTCGCCAAGGTGGATTTTCCTTCGCCGTTACGGCCCACGAAAGCTATTTTCTCGCCTCTTGGTATGAGAAGATTTATGTTGTTGAGAATATTTTTCTCGCCGTAAGACTTCGACACATGGTTCAGTTCTATTGTCACCTTGCCGGAGTGTGGCGCCGGCGGGAACTTGAAGTGCATCACCGACTTGTCGCGGTCGTCGATTTCCACCACGTCCATTTTTTCGAGTTGTTTTACTCGCGACTGCACTTGCTTGGCCTTGGTGGCTTTATAGCGGAACCGCTCGATGAACGCCTCTATCTCCTTGATTTCGCGTTGTTGGTTGTCGTAGGCGGCTTTCTGCATGTCGATACGCTCCTCACGACGCTCCACGAACTCGGAGTAGGCGCATTTGTAGTCGTAAATCTTTCCGCCCGAAATCTCGATGGTTCGTATAGTGATATGGTCGAGGAAGGCGCGGTCGTGCGACACCATGAAGATGGCACCGTAGTAGCTTTTCAGATAGCTTTCAAGCCATTGTATTGACTCGATATCAAGATGGTTGGTAGGCTCGTCGAGAAGCAGCAGTCGAGGTTTTCGCAACAATATTTTTGCGAGCTCCACGCGCATCTGCCAGCCGTTGCTGAACTCGTTCATCGCGCGCGTCATGTCCTCGTGGTCGAAGCCGAGCCCCACAAGGATTCGTTCAGCCTCACCCTCCGCGGAATGACCGCCGAGGAGTGTCAGCCGCTCATTGAGAGCACTCATCTTCTCACAGAGCTTTTGATAGCTGTCGCTTTCATAATCAGCACGTTGCGACAGCTCGTCCTGCAGTTGCGACAGTTTTCTCTCAATTTGATGAAACTCCTCGAAAGCCGTCATCGTCTCTTCAAGGACTGTCTTGGTGGAATGTATGTTTTTCTCTTGAGGGAGGTAGCCTATTGTAATGTCGTCAGACATCACGACGTTGCCGTGCGATGGCTGTTCAATGCCGGCGATGATACGGATGAGAGTCGTCTTTCCGGCGCCGTTTTTGCCCACAAGACCTATACGGTCCTTCTCCCGAATCATGAAATTGATGTCGGAAAAGAGGTCTTGACCTGTGAAATGTATGCTCAGATTTTGAATCGAAATCATCGCACCATTATTTTTTTCAGCACAGACCCTCCGTTTCCGGAGATGACATTCATGAAATAGATGCCGCTGTTGAATCCGCTCACATCGACTACAGACTGCTCGTCTTTATCAACATCAAGATACAGAACCAATTGACCTACAGCGTTATACATATAAACGGCATCAATATTCTCACCTTTGATATTTACTGTCGAGGTGGCTGGATTCGGCCATACGTTGACCAAGACGGTCTGTTGCATTTCATCGACGCTCCAATGCGAATCCCATATCATATTGGCAAATTCCGGGTAATCGACAAACGGGTTCCTATTATGTTGGATATTGTAAACGGCATTATTTCTGTTGATTTCCTTATCATCGACAGGATCTTCCTCGTGCCAGCGTAGGAGCATTGCAATAGCCCAGTCTTTGATTATCGATTTATTTGTCATATCGGAATTATTCCATTTGCCGTCTTCGGTATAATAGCGCACGCTGACATACATCAGGGCGCGAGCGATGTCGCCTTTATACTCGTCAATCGGCTCGAACACGGTGCCGGTAAAACCGCTGACGGTGTTTTTCCCGAGTTTACTGCCATTCTGCGAGGTCCAGGAGGCATTTCCCACCTCGCCGAAAGCATAGTTTGAGCGTCGGTTGTTGACATATCCATCAGTAGGATACACATGATGCAGGTCGGTTTTTTCGGTGCCGTCGTTGTTGGTCCACGACTGTGCCCAGAGATGCTCGCGGTTGTAGCAGTCGCCCTCGCCGCTGTAGTTGCCGCACTGGTTTATCACGAAAGTAAACTGATACGGCGGTGTTCCGTTAGGAATGTCGGAATAGATATCCCAGACTTTGCCATTCGGTTTCTTGTCGGTCTGCTCATAAGCGTTCCACAAGCCACTGTAAGACACATGTTTGTCGTTCTTAATGATGCCGTGCAGTTTAGTCTTTAAGGCGTTGCCCGTGAGACCTTCAGTGCCGTCGTAATATCCTTGAGGCTGCGCATTGAGCGTGGCAGCCGCGATTATCAGAGTTAAAACAAGATATAACTTTTTCATTTTCAGACGTTTAAAAAAATCTTAATCACATTGTTTTAGATTACAAAGATACATGAATTTTTTCAAGGTGGAGATTAAAAAAAATCAACATGCCATTAAATCCGAATTAGAATATTTGCATACCGCCACTTACATCGTTGAAAATCTATTAAAATGGAATATTGACATCAAGTGGAATCGTCTTCAGATTATTGCAACAAATCCTGTTGCCAATATCGCCAATGCCGCGACAAGATTCAACAAGCTGTTAATCAACAGTTTCATCTGTGAGAATTTGGTTCCTATTCCGACAAGTCCCCAAGCGAGGGAGACTCCTATTAGCAATAACGGTGTCGATTTTCCGAACAACGGCAGGAACGGCTCGTTTGCCATCAGGCCTGCTATCAAGGCATTGATGCCCAGGGCGACAGCAAGGATTATCAGTTGTTTTGGTTTATCTATCAGGAAAAGGTTCTTCCCGTTTTTGATTTTCAGTGTGTCGGTCACCATTCTGAATGTTATCATGAAACAGAATATGACGACGATGATTTTTGCAATACCTTCAAATTTATACATGAACGTGCCACCGAGCAGTGCGCCAAGCCAGTACATCAGTCCCTGCCCCGCCGCCAGGGCGCCGACAAAACAGAGATTGCGCCACCAGCCATTTTCATTCCCGATATTGAAAGCGGTGGAGGCTGTGCAGACACAGAATGTCAGGGCTATGATGAAAACATAATTCATTTTTCTTTATTTGAAGTATGGAGAGAAGAGTGGAGTCGCTAACGGCCCCACTCTCAATTCCTACAACTATTTCAAGCGTTTAAACTGGCAAGTAAAATGTCTCATCAGTTCGGCTTCCCACGTGATTTCAAGACCGCGTTTGATAGTGTCGCGGCGGTCGTACACGTTCTTCAATGCCGCCGCTATGACGTCCATGTGGTTGTTTGTGTAAACACGGCGTGGTATGCAGAGACGCACGAAGTCGTTGCCACCGAAACGGTTCTGATGTGTGACGGGGTCGCGGTCAGCGAGAACATAACCGATTTCGCAGGCGCGAATACCCGCTTCGAGATAAAGCTCACATGTCAGTGTCTGGGCGGGGAACTCTTCTTTAGGGATATTTGTCAACACCTTGTCGGCATCGACGAAGATGGCGTGACCACCGGCAGGACGCTGGTAAGGAATGCCGTACTCATCGAGTTTTTGAGCGAGATATTGCACCTGTTTGATACGAGTCTCTACCATATCGAATTCGATGTTTTCTTTCAAACCGACTGCGAGGGCGTCCATGTCGCGGCCATTCATGCCACCGTATGTGAGGAAGCCCTCAAACGGAATGCAGAACAACTTGGCGCCTTCGTACCAGTCTTTCTTGTTTGTTGCGATAAAACCGCCCATATTGACAAGACCGTCTTTCTTTGCCGACATTGTCATGCTGTCGGCATAGCTGAACATCTCCTTGCATATTTCGCGAAGGGTCTTGTTTTCATAGCCTTTTTCACGTGTCTTGATAAAATAGGCGTTCTCGATGAAACGGGCGCTGTCGAGGTTGACCGGCACGCCGTATTTATGGCAGAGCTCGCAGGTCTCGCGAATGTTCCGCATGCTCACCGGCTGACCACCAACAGTGTTGTTAGTCACTGTGAGCACCATAAACGGCACGTTGCCTTTGTTTTCCTTGAGTATCTTCTCTAATTTCTCAAGGCTGACGTTACCTTTGAAAGGGACTTCGAGCTGGGTGTCGTAAGCCTCATCGACCGTGACATCGATAGCGAATGCCTTGCGGCTCTCGATATGACCTTTTGTTGTGTCGAAGTGAGCGTTGCCCGGGATGACATGACCTGGTTTTACGAGATATGAGAACAGCACGTTTTCGGCTGCACGACCCTGGTGTGTGGGGATAACATATTCAAAACCAGTGATTTCGTTAATGGTATCCTTCATGTGGAAGAATGAGCGCGCGCCGCCGTAGCTCTCGTCACCTTGCATCATAGCGGCCCATTGGCGGTCACTCATCGCACCTGTTCCCGAGTCGGTGAGGAGGTCGATATAGACATAGTCGCTCTTCAGCATAAACACATTCTGATGGGCTTCATTGAGCCATTCTTCACGTTGTTCACGAGTGGATTTTTTAATGGGTTCGACCATCTTGATTTTCCACGCTTCTGCAAATGGTAATTCCATAATTTTATTATTTAGTTTAGTAATCTCGAAAAGGTTTGCAAATGTACGATTTATTTTTTGATTGGCAAAATTCTTCGGACATTTTTTTTTAATATCCTCGACGCTGATTTTCTTTTCCAAAAAAAATCTACGTTTTTCTCAAAAAATATATTTTCTCGCTTTGATTCCACGATTAGAAAACGCCCGGGCGCATTGTGCGGCAGCCTTGACTTATCATTTCCCGATTCTCGCCTCAACGACGTTGACGACATAGTCGCCGAGTTTCTCGCAGTCGGTGACCAGGTCGGAGAACATGGTTCCCACAGTGTAGTTGTATTTCATCTCGTTGACATTGCGTATATTCTCGTTTTTCAGCATTTGACGCAGCACATTCATCTCGTTTTCGACACGGTACGACTCGTTGACATCGTATTCCGAACGGTGTCCTGTCATGATGGCATTCATAAGAGAAAGTGCGTCGTCACACAGCTTCATCATCTCACGCAGAGCCTGGTTCTGCCATTGTGTGAATTTTTCTCCCAACTCCATCTTGCGACGCAGCGTCCTTGCGATGTTATAACATGAATCGCCGACGCTTTCTATCTCGCTAATCTCGCGCATCATCTGGCGAATCTTCACTTTAGTGTCATCGCTGAGATGGTCATAGCTCACTTGTTCAATATATTTTGCTATCTCTATCTCGATCTGGTCGGAAATTTGCTCCTTGTTTTCAATGACTGCGAACTGCTCGGCAAATTTACCGTCGTTTTTCTCATCGAGAAGGTTTCGCACCTTGGCGAACATTTCCTGCACATAAACGCCGAATGACGCTGTTTCTTTCTCTGCCTGGAGCACTGCTATTTCAGGCGTCTGCACTATTCCGTTGTCGATATATTGCAGTCTTACACCTTCCTTTTCCATCTCCGGTTTGTCTTTTATCGCCCAGCATACTATTTTCTCGATTTGCGGAATGAATCCGATAAGGATAGCGGTGTTGGCGATATTGAAACATGTATGGAACATCGCCAGCACCACGCTCAGTTTAGCGGGGTCGGACATTCCTTGTTCATAGTCAACCACATAGCATACCATATTGATAAACGGATGCAGGAAGAAGAGCATCCACAGCACTCCGAACACGTTAAAAAACATGTGGGCGAAGGCGGCGCGGCGCGCTTGTGTCGATGCTGTCAGCGCTGCCAGGTTCGATGTCACTGTCGTTCCGATGTTTTCGCCCATCACCAGCGCGATGCCCTGGTATATCGGGAGCGCGCCGCTGGAGCATAATATCATGGTGATGGCCATCACTGCCGCCGACGACTGCACGCACATGGTGAGGACGCTGCCGATAAGCAGGAAAAGCAATGTCGTCCAGATGCTGTCGGGGTCGAACGAGGAGAAAAATCCGAGCACCGCCTCGTTCTCGCCGAGGTTCATCTGCACGCCCGTCGCACGCAAAGTGCCGAGACCAAGGAACATGAAAGCGAGACCGAAAAGGAACTCTCCGACGGTGGAGCGGCGTTTTCTGTAGATAAGAATAATTCCTATGATGAATACAGGCCACACCATATCGGTAACGTTAAACGAGAATCCCGCCGACATAATCCACGCGGTGAGTGTAGTGCCGATGTTGGCGCCCATAACCACCGAGATGGCCTGCCCCAATGTCAGCAAAGAAGCATTGACAAACGAGACCGTCATCACCGTGGTGGCGGTGGAACTCTGCACCGCGGCAGTGACAAGGACACCCGTCAGCATGCCCGTGAAACGGTTTGTCGTCATCTTGCCAAGGATATGACGAAGCTGCGGACCCGCAAGCTTCTGAAGGGCCTCGCTCATCGACTTCATACCGAAAATCAGAAGCCCAAGCGAGCCCAACATTATGAAAATCAACATTATAAGACTTTGCGACCTGTCCATTTATAAATGTTTAGTTTTTACACTGAAAACGACTTGCAAAAATAAAAAACATTTTTATGAAAAACCAAGCATTTTTTCAAAAACTTGACAAGCTGTTCCATGACGGCTTCCACAAACACAAGATAACGAGCCGACGGATTGCTGACGATGACGCCGTTGTCATCTACACTCTCCGGGGTTTTGAAGAAATCATATCAAGATAAATAAATCCTTCATCCATCTGCAATTCGTTGTTTGAAACGACAAAGACTTGATGTGGTTTGCCCATTTCATCGGGAAACATGAAATTTATCTCGACGATGTCGCATTTTTTTCTGAAATAAATATACTCGTTCGCAAAATTTGTTTATTTTTGCTAAATTATTTTTGTGTGACGTTAGTTTAATTGGAGGGATTATTATGGCAGAAAAGAATACAAAACCAGGACTTTTTGGTCAAAAGCATTCAAGTAGAGATTATACAAAACCAGAATGTTGGGGGAAAAACCAATTTAACAGTTCTTTTCCTGCTTCCATAGTCGCATATATGTATTCAAAAGGTTTAAAACCGATATACATAAAAACGACAAAAAACAACGAAATATACCACGACACAATAGAAAGCCAAGAACTATTAGGAATTGATCCTTTAAGCGACAACGCATATTACAATTACGAAGCCGGATTTGCTCCTTACGAGATTTATTATCAAGGCGAACGTGAAAAAATCGACCTGGTAATGATAAATCACAAAACGAATGAGGTTTTATCCGGTTTAGAGGTGAAACTAACAGCCTTGCCTGACAACACCACAAAATCTTTGGATGAATCTTTATGGGGTGCTGAAATAGTTATGCGACCTCCAACAATATGTTTCCTTGCCTGCAGTATTTGTGCCAACTACAATACTTTGGAAAAGAAAGAAAAATTACGGTCAATGCTTCGCAAAGTACCCCAAATAAACCATTGGGAGGAAATCAACGAGGTTCTTCCCGTGTATGATAAAATCCTGGCATCTGTACTTGCAATCTCAACAGACATGGTTGATAAACAAAAACCATTGATAATACAACCAATTTGGAAAACCGAAGGTAATAAAATGCGTTTGAGAGAGGATTGCCTTGATGTGTTTGTTTGGTCTAATTTATCAATAATTCAGATGTGTTGTACTGAAGACGACCAAGATATAAAAAAAATAAACCGTTTTCATAGAACTATCATTTGGATATACAAGATGTTGCTTGATTATGTGACATACGACACTTTCGACTATAAACGGATTATACGGCTTCAGTCATATAATCTTGCCAATGACAAAGCCTTTGCCTTGCCGGGGTCTAAAGCACATGAGTTTTTGAAATGCGAGGAGGTTGTAAAACCAAGAATTTCAAAATTCGAGATTAAAAATATTATCCTTGGCGGCGGGCAAGAGTTGTTGAGCCCTGAAAGAAGATTCGACGCTGTATTGGTAAATAGTCCTGAAATATTTGATTAAAATGAGAGTTGTTGATTTATTTTGCGGTTGCGGGGGATTAAGTCTTGGCTTTGAAAAGGCCGGCTTTGATGTCATAGCAGCATTTGACAATTGGAATTCGGCTCTGAATGTGTACAAAAACAATTTCAGCCATAAAGTTGAAAAGTTAGACTTAAGCAATGTGGCAGAGTGTTCCGCATATATAGCTGATTTGAAACCTGACATGATCATAGGGGGACCTCCTTGTCAGGATTTCTCACCAGCCGGAAAACGCAATGAGAGTGGAGGCAGGGGTGACTTAACCGTCCATTATGCCCACATAATAAGCAAAATAAAATCCAAGTGGTTCGTAATGGAAAATGTTGAAAGAATAACCCAAACTCAAAAACTAATTGAAGCCAAAGAGGTGTTCAAAAACGCCGGATATGGGTTGTCACAACATATTCTTGATGCAAGCTACTGTGGTGTGCCTCAAAAACGCAAACGCTTTTTTCTTATTGGAAAACAAAACGAAATGGACGGATTCATGGAACCATATATTGCATCGGGTCTTTCCCATAATCCAATGACGATGAGAGACTATTTTGGCAACACTTTAGGCATAGAATACTATTATCGCCATCCAAGAAGTTATGCCAGAAGGGGAATATTTAGCATAGACGAACCAAGTCCTACAATACGTGGCGTTAACAGACCCATGCCAGATGGATATCAAATCCATCCGAATGACCCCGTAAAATCCAAAGAAGGAATTCGTCCGTTGACAACATTGGAACGCAGTTACATTCAAACTTTTCCACGAGATTTCAAGTTTTCCGGCAACAAGACCGAACTGGAACAGATGATTGGCAATGCCGTGCCTGTCAATTTAGCAAAGTTTGTGGCATCTGCAATTAAAAAATACTTGGATAACCCTCATAATCAACGTAATATGGAAATTGATTTTGATAATTGGGATCCAGAAGAGCGTTTATTGCATTATGCAAGTGAAAAACAAGCCAAATATCAAACTAAAACAGGCAATAAACAGGCGATGGATTAAACCTGTTTTCGACGTGACAGTGTTTTTTCCTGAAAAACCAAGCATTTTTTTCAAAAACTTGACAAGCTGTTCCATGACGGCTTCCACAAACACAAGATAACGAGCCGACGGATTGCTGACGATGACGCCGTTGTCATGTCATAAGATTTAAATTTACGATATAATATTATCTTTCTTTAAAACAAGTTCGGGTAATAAAACCGCTGTTTCTTCCTCATCGTCTTTGCCTTTCCATGCCAAAATGTAGTTGATTTTCGCCGATTGCACTTGATAGCCTTTCCTTGCCCATTCCTTCAATTCAAAACGTTTCTGCTTTGAAAGATATGCGACATCGTCACCTGATTGAAGCCTCAAATATCCATTGTTATATATCAACGACATGCCTGCCTGTTGCTTTAGCACCAATGTTTTTTTATCTTTAAAAAAACCGAGAAACACGTCCTTATGTGATAATTGCAGTGTTATTTCGTCTGCAACCGGATACTTCGCCTTATCCAACCTGAAATCGACCGTTCTCTTGTCAACATTGGCAAAAACATCAGTGTTGCAATGAATATACAGATTCTTTTTTGCCCTGGTCATTCCCACATACAGTTTTCTAACATCGGCGTCGGCGGTTACATTGACATTATCAAGAAGCATATAAACAGTGTCGAACTCGCGGCCTTTTGATTTATGAATTGTTGAAACAAACACTGTTTGCGCGCCTTCGCCACAAAAATCCTCAAGTTCCGATTCAAAGACAAAATCCACCAAGTCGCCAAGATATTTCACCTTGTTCACACGCTCAAACGACGTGAAAAACTCTTTGATATAATTGATACAAGAGCTGTTTTGATATTTTTCGATGGTTTTTCGTTTTGCTTCCTGCCAGTGCTCTTCGCTAATCACCGGTGATTTCAACCCATCGTCTATCACTCTCAAAAAATATCTGATTTCAGCCAGGTTACCAAAGCGGAAGCCGTTGGTCGATTGTATCAATTTGGCATTGACTCCTTTTTTTATCAAAAGTCCGACGACACGCGCAGCCTCGTCATTTGTGTTGGTGAGCACACAAGCCTTCTCATTATGGTATGTGTCAACTACCTGCTCTGTCAATGGAATTTCCATGTTTTCAGATTCATGTTTTGTTATCCGGACAAGACCTTTTTCCAAAACCATGGAAACACAAGGTGATGATTTCATTCTTCGAGTTATTCTCCTGACAAAATCATTGGCGAAACTCACGATATTATGCACACTGCGGTAGTTTTCGGTCATTTCATACTTTGCGGCGTGCATTTCTGTGATTAACGACTGCATGTATTTGCTGTCAGAGCCTCTAAATTCAAAAATATTCTGGTCATCGTCGCCGACAGCCACAACACGCATTTCCTCATTGTTTTTCATCAATGCTCTGACGAGGGAATACTCTTTTTCATCCATATCTTGAGCCTCGTCGATAACTAAAACCGCTTTGTTTATACGTCCTTGCTCGGCTTCACCTCTTTCAATCAACTCTGCAGCCCTTTGCACCACATCATCTGAATCTTCAAGATTTCCTGTTTTTCCCAACAAGTCGAAACTGAATGAATGGAATGTTTTGATTTCAACGAAATATGCCGCATTGCCGATTAATTCCAACAGTCTCTGTTTGAATTCCGTAGCCGCCGCCCTTGAGAACGTCAGCATCAACAGTTGCTCGTGTTTCACATCTTCCATCAGCAGCAAGGACGCAAGTTTGTGAACGAGAACGCGTGTCTTTCCGCTGCCGGGCCCTGCTGCGACAACAATATATTTTGATCGGCTGTCGTTGATTATCTCACGTTGTTTTTCTGAAAGCCCGCCAAACAATTTTTTATATTTGCATGGTGTCATATTGCGCTTAATATCCGTAAGACGCTCGCCTTTAAAATATTTTAAAATGAAAAGTTTATAATCCAGGTGGAAATAATCCTGGACATATTGCAGAGCTGCATCATAATCACGCACCATCATATTGGCATATTCACCGACTATGTGAATTTGTTGCTGCTTTTGTTTGTAAAATTCGTCAAGTTTCTTGTAATCGTTGGCGTTATAAGTAAATTTCGCCTCTTTGAGACGATCCAATTCCATCGCATTGTAAATCACAAGAAAACCGCCCTCGAGTTTCAATGCCCCGATTTTTGAAAGATAAAGAAGTGCTTCCTCGACATCACCTATTTGATAATTCTCACTCTTTGCGAACATATCATTTTTTTGATGCTCGACAAGTTCTTTATACAAATTGGTTATCGAAAATTGCACTGCCATAAAACCACTTTCATTCTCTTTATTGACGTTGTTTTTGTAGATGTTTTCAATAATAAACCTGCAAATATCGATTCTTTTTCCGCTTTTATGCAAAATATTGTCTAAATCCTGGCACAAGACAGCATTAACAACACCATTTCCTGCGTTTTCGCGCTTTTTGATATATGATTTTATCGACAGAAAATATAAAATAGTTTTAATATTTTTTATCGTAGAATCAATGTCGTTATCCAAAGCCTTCTCATTTAACATTTTATAAGTAAAATGCGAATCTTCCTCTGCAATCACAGTCAATAAAAACTGCTCCAATTTTGCAAACTTGTAATAAATCTGTTTAGACTTCAATTCGGAGTGCTCGATGTAAGCCGACATATCGTTCGAGTCCGTCAGAATGCCTTCCTGACGCAAAAGATTCACTGTATTTATCACAGATTCTTTTGTCATTCCGAGCATGTCAGCCATATAGTCAACTCTCGATTCGGCTTCATCGTCAACGGCTTCAGTAATATGCTTTTTAGAAATCAAAGATTTTATTATTCGAATTGCATTTTGTTTTTCATTTTCGTTGGCAAATAACTTTGACGATGTTATCCGCTGGCGTGCCTCATCCGTGTTTTTCACCATGATTCCGGTCGCAAAAACATGAGGCACGTTATTGCCACGTTTCACATATCCTGCTTCTTCGAGAGCGGCAATGGCTGTACGAACTCGTGTTTCAACATCTGTCACTTCTTCATTCCAGCCTGCTTGCCGAGCAAGCTCCAATGCCGAGCAACAAATGCGTCTTCGTTGACGAGTAAAGACTTTAACAGCTTTCCAAATTTGTTGTATTTCACTGATGCTCAACTTTGTTTGGTTCAGAAGAATAAAATGTTTGTCAAGGTCGCTATCGCTATAAAGCACGTAGCATTTTGCATTGGTATTTGGGTCGCGGCCTGCACGACCAGCCTCCTGCACATAGTTTTCAAGAGAATCGGAGATGTCGTAATGAACAACCATACCGACATCTTTCTTGTCAACTCCCATTCCGAATGCCGAAGTTGCCACCATTGCCTTCACTTTGTTAGCTATAAAGTCGTTTTGATTGGCGATTTTGTCTTTGGGATTCATTTTCCCATTAAACGGCAATGCAGAAATCCCATCTCTACAAAGCTTATGCGCAAGTTCTTCTGTTTTTCTGGTACGTGAAACGTAAATTATTGTCGGACAATCATTTCCAAGCACCAAGCTGCGCAACAAATTATATTTGTCATTTTCTGTTTCCGCATAAATAACTGAATAATGCAAGTTTTTTCTTGCCGCCGACGATGCGAATAATTTCAAATCGACATTCATTTTGCGCTTAAAATAATCGCAAATGTCAGAAACGACCTTCTGTTTTGCAGTTGCAGTAAAACAAGAAACAGGAATCGCTGTCGCCATTCGTTTTTTCTCTTGAAGATTTCGTATGAAGTCACCAATATGAAGATAATCGACTCTGAAATCCTGTCCCCATGCCGAGAAACAGTGTGCTTCATCGATGACAAAGCGCACCACATTTCGCGAAAGCAAAATTTTCTCAATTGTTTTAGACCGAAGCATTTCCGGTGAAATATACAGCAAAGTAGCGCTGCCATTGGTCAAACGCTCAAAAGCATCCGCCCTGCTTATCGGGTCAAGCAGTCCATTGATAGTCACGGATTCTGCAATGCCCCGCTCCGCGAGATTGTCAACCTGGTCTTTCATCAACGACTGCAAGGGTGAAATAACAACAGTAAGACCATGCACCGCCCTTCCAGACATTATCGCCGGCAGCTGGAAAGCAAGCGACTTGCCTCCACCTGTCGGAAAAATCGCCAAAAGCGAATCGCCGTCAATTGCCGACTGGACAGCCTGCTCCTGCAATGGCTCACCGTCGTATGCACGAAACTCATCATATCCAAAAACGTTTTTCAAACCCTTGTGAATATCAAGTTTGTTTCTACAATATTCACATTGCTCGTCATGACAGGGCGTGTTGCAAAGAAGTTTCAAAACATTTTCAATATCTGGAAAATTTCTGACGAGCCATGGCGGCGTGACAGAAGTGTTGTCGTCCGTTGAAATCAAAGCCAACGCATAAGCCAATTCCACAGGATACATCTGCACCAATCGCTCTAAAGGAGCGTTTTTGCATATCTTTTTATCAAAAACAACTGCTATTTTTGATGTAAAGTCAAATGTTTCAATACTAAAATTCAAATAATTGAAAAAGTGTTTAAACTCTGCCACTTCATGAAGCAGCCCGTAATAAATGGCTTTTTGGTTTTCGGAAAGTTCGTTGAAGGCATTTATTTCATCGTAAAACAAAGCCCGAGCCTTAATACAGTCGTTGAGTGGATTATTAAACTCATCAGACTGCAGCTTGTCGTCTTTCAACAACTTATGATACGGTTTCTTCGGGAAAAACAACGGGGAGAGATACAGCGTGTCGATGGCTTTTTTCTGATTGATGCCATCAATATCGGACAAAAACTTCAAATCATGATGAATGATGTTATGTCCGCAAACATATTCAAAATCTGCAATATAACGTTTGAATTCCTTTTTTGACGAAGTATGAATCCCTGCGTCAAATTCCTTTGCCGCTCCAAAATCACGGGCTTTCTTGTCGTTCAATCCGACCTCGACATCAATAAACACAAGACCCGACAGTTTTTTGTTTGACAAAAAACCATTTTTAAACATGCTCAAATAACCATTTAATCCTGGCATCTAAAAAATGTTCTACGATGAATCAAAATGCAAAAGTAGCAATAAATCCGCAAACTTCAAAAACAAAACCAATTATTTCGTAATTTTGCGTCTTGTTTAAAAAATCACTTTAATGAAAAAGACATTATTAACAATTGCGACTATGGCTATTCTCGTTACCGGTTGTCAGCACAAGGCTGCTCCGACCTCTGGCATTGACACAAACAACCTCGACACCACTGCACGGCTGCATGATGATTTTTACCAATATGCCTGCGGCGGTTGGATGAAAAACAATCCTCTCGACGCCGAGCACTCACGCTATGGCGCTTTCGACGCGCTCGCGGAAAACGCACGGAAAGATTTACGCGACATCATCGACAACGTAAGTGGAAATGAAAACCCTAAAGGCTCAATAGCCGAGAAGATAGCGATGTTCTACAACACCGGCATGGACAGCATTCGTTTGCAGGAGCAAGGAGCGGCGCCAATCATGCCTTATCTCGAGACAATAAAAGACATAAAGACCAAGGACGATGTAGGAAACGCACTGCTTGAAATGCATCGTCATGGGGGTTTTGCGTTCTTTGCAACTTTCGGCGAGGCTGACACCGACGATGCCAACATGTGCATTGCTTGGGTTTACCAGTCGGGAACAGGACTCGGCGACCGCGATTATTATCTCACCGACGAGGGTAATAACGTCAACATACGCAAAGGATACGTGGAGCTTATGACAAAAGAGTTCGCCATGACCGGCTTCGACAAGATGACGGGCATCGGGGCTAATGAACTCGCCCAGATGGTGATGGACCTCGAAACACGTCTTGCAAAATCGCAGAACACCCGACTTGAAAACCGCAATCCGCAAGCCACATTCCACCGTTTTACCGTTGAGGAGGCGATGTCGATGACACCAAATATCAACTGGAGGAATTATTTCGAGACGATAGGCGTCATTGACGGTATGAAGAGTTTCAACATCGCACAGCCTGAATATATCAAAGAGGTCGATGCCGTGCTTGGCGACACCAACATTGAAGTCTTAAAAGCCTATTTTGCATGGAACGTCATCAACGGAGCCGCGAATTATCTCAGCGACGACTTTATAGATACACATTTTGATTTCTACGGCAGACTTTTAAGCGGTCGCGAGGAGA
>UQNO01000008.1 GCA_900542475.1 uncultured Bacteroidota bacterium | reverse complement strand
TTCCACTGTGATATCTGGTTGGGGCTTACCTCGAACTCCTTCGACAGCTCGGCCAGTGTCTTTTGCTCCCTTATCGCGGCCAAGGCAACCATCGCCTTGAATTTGTTCGTGAATTTCCTTCGTTTTGTCGTCATTTTCCCTAACGTTTTTTATCCCCTGCAAAACTACTCATTTTTCACATTAACTCATGCTCTCAATTCTGGGGTACATTATAGGGGGACAATAATTCTGAGCTTTTGGAATTTGGGGGACAATCGGGGGACAAAAATACGAAATTAAAAAAAGCTAACTCGTTGATTTTTAACAAGTTGGCTTTTTTTTACTCCGTGGTACCAGCGGAAATAGAAATAATTTTGTAAAATACTGATTTTCAACGCCTTGCAAACGATTTTTTAAAAAGGGTGTCAAAAATGTACCAAAATTATAACTCATTGATTTATATATATTTTGATGCAAAGAAACGATTTTTTTTGATACGCTCAACAAAATAAAGTAAATTATTTTTATACTTTTTCACCCTTATATTATTAAACGCTGTTTAAACACTTTTTCAAGGGTTTCAAGGCGTGGAACTGGTCAAGGCGTGCCAGCATTCCAGCGGTCGAGCGTCCAGCATCGAGCAAACTCACGGCATCGGGTTTCGCTCCTCTGATTGCTGCCAGTCCGACACGTGGAGCGTCCGCAATAATAAACAAAAAACGTCCGTGTTGGAGTGACGGACGCAAAAAATCAAATATAAAAACGTCCGTGTAGGAGTAACGGACGCAAAAAATATAATATTTTTTTTCGACTTCTAATTAGGTTCAAAATTTATGTAAAGTTTCAATACGTTGCATTTTATACACTTTATTTGTGCGTTGCTGTTTCCGTTGATTGTCTGTTTCATCGGTTCGGGGTTTAGTCGTTTTCGGGGTGTGTGGTCTGCCAAATAGCGTTGCGCAATTCGTGTACCCAATAAATATTATTGTTTTCTATTTCGCTTGGGATTATTTCAGACGAGCCAGAAATAACCGCTTTGATATAGTCAAACAAAATTTCATCAACTATCGCTGCGAGTTTTTCGGGGTTAATCCACTGCGTTAATAATTCCGCCAGCGGTTCAAGGTTCAAGTTGTCGGGTTGGTTCGGTCGGGTGTTTTTTGATTGTGACATATTTTTTGTATTTAGACATTTGGGCGCAAATTAAAAGCGGTGCGCCTTTCCCACTGTCTAAACCCAAAAAACAAGGTTTTTAATAGTTATTACGGCTATTAAATGGGGGTGCGCATCGCTATATATTAAACAATATATTTCGGTCGCTTTGTTTTTTGTATTTAGACACTACAAAAGTACATAAAAAATTTTTGTGTAAACATTTTTTTTCGTTTTTTACTCTTATTTTTTCGTTTTGCGCTGATATTCAATTATTTGCAGACGTTATTTTTTTGCTTTTTCGGTCGGTTTTTGCAAAATATCAACGTTTTGCAATATTTTTCAGACGCTATTTTAATACGTTTTTACGCCTTTTCTCCGTTCCGATGATAAATTATACATCTTTTCGGGGGTTCGTGTCCCAAAACGGCTAATTTTGCCGTTTTCGGGGTGTTTGTCCGTTTGTGTCGGTCTGCGTTCAACAAACAAAATATTTGCTTTGTTTTATTTTCAGCTTCGTTTTTATTTTCGTTTTCAAAACTGGTGTTATTTTTTTCATTTTTTCCGATTTTTCGGGCGGTGTGTCACCTTTTTTGTCACCCCTACCGCCTAAATTATTGACTATCAATGTTGTTTCAATTCCGTTTAGTACTTTTACACGTTTTTTTCACTAATTCCGTGCAGGCGTTAAATATTTTTTTCACGCTTTCAAGTGCTGCGGATTGTGGGAAAAAACCGATTAAAGCCAGTTCTATTGTTTTGCGTGCAACAAACAGCATATTACAAACTGGGTCGGTTTGCGGTTCGTACTTTTTCAGCGTGTCGAGGGCAACGCCTAAACTAACCGAAAAAAAGCAAATCGTTTTTGCGTGCCAGTTGTGCGAGGTCTGCCAGTTGTGCGAGGTCGTTTTTTATTTCCTGCGTTGTCATAGAAACAAATTTATTTCGGTTTGTGGGTTTTCGTACTCAAAAAGACAATAATCTAATTTTTGCGTTTTCCAGTTTATTGCCTTGTGTTTGTACATCTGATAAATAATTTCACGTGTTTTCGCTGCATTGTAGCCAGTGTCAAGCATTGCCATATAATCGGTAATTTCATTTATTCCGATTGTTTTAACCTGCCTTAATTTGGCGTAACCGATTACACGATTATTTAGAATAACCGCAAAAACCTCACTAATAAAACATTTTTGCGGATTGTGCAAGCGTATTGAGGTGAAACACTTGCAATTTAATTTCTTGTTCCAGTTCGTTTTAAAGTTGATATTATTCATTTTTAATCAATTTCGTTAAATCCATTTCGTTTTTTATCGTTGTTTCCAGCTTGTCAAGTGTGGAGCGTTCAATATGTGGAGCGTTGAAAATACATTGTTGAACACTTTTTAAACACTCATTGAGCCAGTAATATAATTTTGCCGTCCGACTGGTTTTTGTTTTGTGTTTGGGACATTTCGGGGGCGTTATCCCTGCATTTTCAAAACCTTTTAAAACCGACTGGGGCAATTTCAAAGGCGTTGGGCGTTTTAATCCATACTGGTGTAAAATTGCCGTTTCTTTAATTCTCCGCTGCTTTTTCGTTTCCAAATACGGCAATAATTTTAAATCGCCGTTTTGTAAGTCGGTGCATATTTCAGCGGTCAAGGCGTTTATATATTGCGCAATGATATTTTGAACATAGGGCAACGGCAAATTAAAATGTTTTGCAGTGTCCGCCAGTGTCGGTGTGTTTATTTCGGTGTTTCCAAGCCAGTAGGCAAATAATTTTATATCCCTGCTTTTGCAACGCTCAATAAATCGGCGTTTGCGTGCCATTTCCGCAACTGCTGATTTTATCAAAAAATCATTTATTTGCGGTTTCGCTTTTTCTGATAGTCTGTTATAACAGCGTAAAGCGGTTTTAAGTCCGATTTTGTCAATTTTGGTGCGTTCCATTGCTATTTTTATATTTTCTTATCCACTTGTAAATAGTTTGTTTGTGTGTGTTAAACAAGTGCGCTATTTCGTTTGCGCTTTTTCCTGCCTTGCGCAGTTCGTAGGCTCTTTTTTCCTTTTCAGTTGTTTCCGTTTTGTAGTCCGTCCAGCGGTCGGCGGTCTGCCATTTTTCGAGGGTCTTTTTTGGTATGTTCAGAAATTTGCCAATTTCCTCAATTCGTAAACCTCTCAAATATAAGGCTCTCGCTTCTGCTTTTGTGTCGGCTGTGTAGTGTTGCCGTGTCTGTTTCGGGGTTGTGGTTGTGCTTTTTTTCATATCTCAAAATTTATCGTTAAGGGGGTTTTTGTTATTATCCAAATTTTATGCAATCTTAATCAAATCAAATTCAACTTTTTAGGCGGTTTTTTAAGGGGTTGCGTTAAGGGGGTTTTTGTGCAAATCCGCTTACAATCCCCCCCAGTAAAATTTTTTTGTCACAAAACCTTGTGCGTTGTGGTGCATCGGTCATTTTTAGGCGTTTTTTGTGGGTTCGTGGTGTCGGCTGTGGGTCACCACCCTCTTAAATCCGTGTTTTCTCATCTTTTAGGGTGTTTTTTTATATCAAGGTTTATTTTGCTTGTATTTTGCCTTATTTTCGTTAAATCCGTACAACTGGACTGGTTCGGCTTTTTTTGTTCAGTCGTTTATATCTTTTGAATACAAAATTACGCTTTCGCCGTTCATCCGTTTAGCCAGTTTTATATATTGCAGGTAGGTTTTGTAACAAAATCCGTATTTCTTTTTTATAACCTTACGCCAAACAGCTGCGTATAATTTTGACTGGTTGCCGTTTTCGTAATACAACTTTGTTTCGTTGTAAATGGTTTGTGCCAGTATTTCCCTGCCTTGTTTCCGTGTGTTCTTTTGCTTACTCATTCAGTTCTGATTTTTTAACCGCCAAATAATCTAACATTGTATCGTAGCAAATTTTATAACGTGGGTATATGATACGTCGCCAAATTGCCTTATAGCATTTTTTTTGGTCTCCGACTTCGTAATTTTCCATCACGATTTTTTGTATTTCCTTAATTCGCTGTTTTGTGCTTTTGTATCGTTCCGCCATTTTTTAAAATCTTTGTTGTTTTGTTTCCTATCATTCTGTTAGAATGTGTAGGACAAGTTATCTGTTGAGTATGGGCGTATATATAGCGTCCACGTTTGTTATAATTTTAATACTCATAGTTATATTTTGTTATAATCGGTTTGCCTAACTCGTTGATTTTCAATGATAGTATATGTTTTAAAAGTGTGCCCCAACGGGCATCTTGTTTTTATTTTTCGCTTTTTCATTGATTATCAATATTTTACGTTTAAATATTCCGTTTGCAACTTGTTTTTAAATTCTGTTTCCAGTGGGGGCGGTGCAAATCTAAAACGGCTCTTTATATTGTCCCAGTTGTTTAAAAAAACTTTCAAGTTTCTGTATTGTTTGGGTGTTATTTCGTTGGCTCTGCGTTTCCGTTCCGCATCCTTTAAAAATTCATCCCTGCCAAGTGTCATTATACGCCGTGCCTTGTCAATTATACTGGTTTTCGTGCCTTGTGGGGCAATTACAACAAAATCCGCCTTATCCGTTTTAAATACGGCTGCGTGCCAGTCCTCAAAAAACTGGCTCGCTATTTTTTGCAGGTTTGACGCTTCAAAAAAATCAACTGCATTATCATTGACACGTTTGTACATCGTTTCAAGTCTTAAAATTTTCGGGGTGTCGGTTTTGTCCTGCCGTTTTCGGTCTGCCATTTCAAAACCTTTGTCGTAAATCTTAAAAATTACTTTTATGTTCCTTTTGCGTGTCGAGGTCTTTTGTCGGTTCAATTCAAAACGCACATCTTCATATAATTTGCGTCGGCGTTTTGTTCCGTGTCCTGCCAGTTCTATTGCGTTAATATAGTCGAGGGGCGGTTCTGCCGTTGTCAGATTTAAACCGATTTCGTATGAGTTAATAACAGCGTTTTCAAGGTTTGCGCCAATCCTGCCAAATAAATAGGCTATTGCGGTTTTAGCCTCCGACATCGTAAAGCGTCCGCAATTTTCCAATTTTCCAGTAGTCAGCAACGAATAATATTTATGCAAACTGCCTTTTACTGCCAGTTTATTGCCGTTTAATTTTATTTTAATACCAGTAAAATTGCTTTCATCTGGTGAAACAAAATAAACGTCATTCCCTTTCGTGCATCTAATAAGGCGGTTTTCCCCTGCATTGTCAAGGCTGATATTTACTTTAAAAGTCATTTTATCAAGCATATTATATCAACGCTTCGACATCCCCTTTTTTAATGTAAAACAATTTGCCAACTTTCAACGCTTTCAGTTTTCCACGTTTGATGAAATTATAAATCGTCAATCGGCTGCATCTTAAAATTTCCGCTGCTTTCTCAACGTTAATAACTTCGTCCGCTTTTTCCTGTGTCATTTTTGCGAGTTTTTCGTCCATTTTGTCGATTTTGTTAATCAACTCGTTCCACTGGCTCAACGGCAATCCTACCGCTGCAATCGCCACTTTTTCGGTGTTTTCTTTTTCGTTATTCATTGTTATTGTGTTTGAAAAATTTTTGCAAAAATACAAAAGTTTTTTTACAATGTATTAAAATTTATATTTTATTTTTATACTTTTTGCTGTTAATTAAAGGCGTTCAAGTATTTAAACGCCTTTACACTATTTTATAAATATATATAACTAATGTTTCAAACGCTCGTTTAATTGATATTGCGGTGATAATATCTCGTCCAGTACTGGCAACAATATTTTTTCAATGTTCGGGCGTGTCAAGTTTAAACGCTGTTTTGCGTGTGTTTGTTTTTCTATCGTTTTATCTGTCAATATTTTATTGATTATTGCCGTTTTTACTTCGGGGTTTTGCCATTCATATAAATAAAACATCGGTGTTATTCCGTCATAAATCTGCAAAACCTCTGAAAAATAATAAATTGCCAGTGCTGTGCCGTCAATGTTTTGGCTTATTGCCTTTATATTGTTGGGGGCTGGCTCTCCGTTTATTGTTTCCAGTATGTTTGTTGCAATGGTTTTAATCGTGTTGTCGGTCACGGCTGAAAATTCTAAATTGCGTTTTAGTGTTTCGGCTAACTCATTACATGTTATTTGTTTGGAGTATTCGGCTAACAAGTCCGCTATTTGTTGGCTGTAAAAAGCAATGTAACTATTAAGGGCGTTTGTAAATTCGTCCTTTGAATTAAAACCACGTTTCGCAATGAGTTTTAATGTTTTGTTTATATTGTTGTTTTCGTGGTCTTTAATAAAGATTTCGCAAATTTTTATTATTGTCGTGCTTGCGTTTTGCGCTGATACGCTTTTATTAAATCGGTCAAATTCTTTTTCTGATAAATAAAGTGGCTCTTCTTTTTCGTTGCCAATATCAAAAGGCTTGTTTATTGTCCGTCTGCGTATTGTAATATAATAATAAAGCGGGTACTTTTCAACGCCTTTGGTGTCGATAATGGGTTTAAATCTTTTATTTAAATAATATGCTACACTTATTTTGTAAGTTCGTGCCATGTATTTATATGTTTATTATTTCCGACTGCAAAGATATTAAATTATTTTTATATGATAGTATTTTTTAATTAAACACGCTTTTAAGTTCGTTTTCTATTGTCAAGTCCATAACTTTTGCGTAAATCTGTGTCGTGCTTATTTTCGTGTGTCCTAAAATCTTTTGAATAACAGACAGCGAAACGCCTTTGTATAATAAAAATGTTGCTGTTGTGTGCCTTGCGGATTTAAATGTAATAGGCTTTTCAATTCCTGCCAGTTCTGCAAGTTTCTTTAATTCTCTGTTTACATATTGGGCGGTGTAGTCATCGAAAAAATAATCCTTATCGGTGTATTTTTCCAGTAGTTCAACGGCTTTTCCATTAAATAGCAAAAATATTGGTATTCGCAAAGGTTCGCCAGTCTTTTTCATATATGGCAACGATAAATATTTTTTGCCGTCAATATCTTGTATGTGTTTTATATTTATTCGGATTACGTCCGAAAACCTTAAACCAGTATAAACAGCAAACAAATACATATCTTTAATTTTTTGGTGTGTCGGGTTCAGTCCGTCAAGGCTTTCAATCTTTTCAATTTCCTGCGGTGTCAAATATTCTCTATGTCCGTTTACGCTTTTAATTCTAAATCCTCTAAATGGGTATTTGTCGAGCGTCATATATCCGTAATTTATTGCTGCGTTCACTATCGCCCTGATTGTTTTTAAATATTTGCCTGTTGTGTTTTGATTTATTCCCTTGTTTAAACAATAGTTTTCAAACTCTTTCAAAAACTTAAACGTTATATTTTCAAAGGGTATGTGTCCTTTTTGCCATTCGTTCAAGTGGTTGTAAACTGTGCCGTATGCCTTTTTTGTTGCAGGTTCTATTTTTTTGTTTTTCGTGTAAAAATCAAAATAAAACTTCAAAAAATCAAACTTGTTTTTTTCGGATTTTGAAACGTTGCAAATATCAGTTAACGTCACATCGCCTTTGTTGTTTAATATTTCAAACTCTTTTTTTTCAAGTTTGTCGATTTCGTCACGCAAATACTTATTTATCTGAATGTAATTCGCAACGTTTGATTTTACACGCATTTTTTTTGTGTCCCACTGGTCGGGATGCAATTTTATTTCGGTTGCAAAATATTTTCTTTCGCCGTTCAAATACGCTCTGATATGTATCGGGGCTGTGCCGTCTTTTAATAATTTTGCTTTTCTGTTATAAACTAACGTGTAAATAATTTTTCCCATTTTATTTGTATTGTCATTGCGTCTGCAAAATTATACATTTTTATAATACGTTTGTATATTTTTTTAAAAATTTTCATTTTGGGGTGACACAATTTTTTATTTATTCGATATTGATAATATTATTTTGTAGTGTGTTTAATTGATTATCAACGCAATAAATAAAATTTGTTATAATTTTGCTTGTTTATTTTGGGGTGTCAAAAAGGGTGACAAAATTTTTATAAACAACTATATTTATTGTTTTTGTTTAGTTATAACAAAAGGGGCGGAAAATACTGATTTTCAAAGGGTTTTGGCATTAAACATAAAAAAAAGAGATACGTTTGTATCTCTTTGCGTGGTACCAGCGGGAGTTGAACCAGCGACACACGGATTTTCAGTCCGTTGCTCTACCAACTGAGCTATGGTACCCCATCAGTTTTGCGCTGCAAAAATACAACATTTTTTAACACCACCAACATTTTTTTAATTTTTTTTGACAAGACGATTTTCAGACCGATTAAACCGTAGCCCTAAACGCCCTTAATGCCCTTAATGCCCTTAACGCCCTTAACGCCCTTAACGCCTTAACGCCCTTAACGCCCTTAACGCCCTTAACGCCTTAACGCCCTTAACGCCCTTAACGCCTTAACGCCCTTAATGCCCTTAACGCCCTTAACGCCTTAATGCCCTTAACGCCTTAATGCCCTTAACGCCTTAATGCCCTTAACCCCCTTAATGCCCTTAACGCCTTAACCCCCTTAAAAGAATAATATCTGTTAAATCTGTCTGATAATTTACTATCTTTGCACCCTGAATCTCATCATAATGAACACTCTCACCATAGATATCGGCAATACAAAAGCTAAATACGCACTGTTTCATGGCAAAAGCATCGTGAAAACCGACGTTTTCAATCCTCTTGACGATGATTTGACCATGCTTTTGCGACAGCATCCTGATATTAATAAAGGTATCATCTCATCGGTAGGAGGCTTTGTTGACGAATGCCTTGCACAATTAAAAAATGTCGATATGACAGTGCTGTCAAGTAAGACAAAACTGCCTTTTACCCTAACTTACAAAGAGCAATCGAGGATAGGAGCCGACCGTCTTGCGTTGGTGGCGGCCGCATTCGCCGAAAAACCTCACCAAAACAATCTCGTCATCGACGTGGGCACATGTATAACCTACGATATTCTCACCGATGACGACAAACATCTTGCGGGACCTATAAGCCCCGGAATGAGATTGAGATTCAAAGCGATGCACGAGCATACCGCCCTGTTGCCAATTTGCGAGACTATGTGCGACGAACCAAAAATCGTTTGCAACGACACAGTTGAATGTCTGCAGAGCGGGGTGCAACTCGGAATTTTAAACGAAATAAAAGAATTTATCAATCTTTATTCATTGAAATTCAATGAATTAAATGTTTTTATATCAGGAGGAGACAATATTTTCTTGCAAAATAAGTTAGATTTTTGTACTTTTGCAAGTCCAAATTTTATGTTTAACGGCTTAAGATTGATTTTGGAATATAATGACAATCAATAAGTTACAAAAACTGCTATTTTCAGTTGTCGTGATTTTCATGACGACTTGCGCTGTTTTTGCTCAATCCGACATCTCTTCTCCATATTCGAGATTCGGACTTGGTTCGATAAACCATGGCAGGAACAACACCATCGTGCAAGGCATGGGCGGCATCTGTAACGCATTAAACGACAAATACTTACTTAATAATTCCAACCCGGCATCCTATGCCGAAATCGACTCTCTGACGTTTTTGTTCGACGCCGGATTCTTTATGAAATACGTGACATACAGAACCACCGACGTTACAGAAAAAGGCTCCAACGCCTCTTTCGACTACTTTGACATAGGCTTCGGCGTGACGAAATGGTTGAAAATGGGTTTTGGAATAGCGCCATACAGCAGCCGCGCCTACACTTCCAAGGCTGATTACACATGGGCCCATAATTATCCTTATAGCATTGACTATAAAGGTTCCGGAGGTCTCAACAAGGCATATTGGGCCAATGGTTTCAAACTCGGCAAAAGCCTGTCTCTCGGTTTCAAAATGAATTACATCTTCGGAAATATCATAGATGAGACAACATTGTATTTCCCCGATTTTGTTTATTTCCACAACGAGCGGCGCACTAACAACTTGAGGTTCACCGACTTGACCTTTGATTTAGGTGTTATCTTCAAGCATCAGTTTAAAAACGATTATCAACTTGCTTTCGGTGTCACATATTCCTTGCCGGCTAATATGACAGCTCACCGCGACGCTTTCATACGCACCATGTTCAAAGGTTACGGCTCGTTTATTGAAAAGCCGGTCGATACCATCTTATATAAAAAAAATGAAAGCATAGCCGTGAAATATCCACAAGGCATAGGTGCCGGTGTCGCTTTACAAAAAGGCGAACGCTGGCTCGTTGGCATCGACTTCAATTGGAATAACTGGTCGGCGTTTCGTGTCAACCATGTGAACGATTCGCTTCAAGACTCATGGAACATAGCGGTCGGAGGTTGTTATA
Organism: uncultured Bacteroidota bacterium; assembly: GCA_900542475.1. GTDB lineage: Bacteria > Bacteroidota > Bacteroidia > Bacteroidales > F082 > Limimorpha. Next base: position 53,459 of record UQNO01000008.1, on the reverse strand, counting down.
CGCCATATAGCACCAGTGTCTCCAACTATTTCCGCAAATTGACATATCGAGCGGGATTCCGTTACGAGCAGACGTATTTCAACATTTACGGGACGTCCATTAATAAATATGGTGTGTCGTTTGGTGTGGGATTGCCAGTCCCGCGTGCCATGACAATGATTAATTTGGCATTTGAGCTGGGCAAGATGGGAACAACGGAACACGGTCTTGTCGCAGAGTCATACTTCAACATTTCATTGGGATTGTCGTTGCACGACCGATGGTTTGCAAAGCGAAGATATAAGTAATTGTAAAATATTAAAAAAATGAAGTTTAGAAAGATTTTATTCCTCGGAGCAATTTTATGCATGTCATCAATTGCATTTTCACAAAACTCGAAATGTGATGCCGACATCTCTGTCTATAGAGAGGCATTCAAACAATGGGACGGGAAAGTATCAAGTGCCAATCCGGTAATGATTTCGGCATGGAGAAGAGTTTTCATCAATTGTCCAGGCTACAAGGAGAGAACGCTGATTGACGGAACAAAAATCGTGAATAACGCTCTCATCAGAGGTGCCAAGGACGAAACTCTCAAAGAAAAATACATTGACACTCTCGTCATGGTCTATGAGACACGTGTTGAGCATTTCCCAAAGAATAAAGCAGGCAACCAGGTGGGCAACATCAAAGGACGTATGGGTCTTGACCTCATGGGTTTCCCATCACGTATGGAACAGGCTTACAACGCTCTGAAAGACGCTATCGAAATTGACGGAAACAACAGCAACTATGCGTTTATAGATGGCTATTTCTCAACGACTATCAACATGGTCAAGGCGGGAAAACTCGACGAAGCACTGATTATCGATGAATACAGTCGTCTTATGGACATCGTTGATTTCAACATAAAGAAATACACCGAAGCAGGTAACGAGAAGCTTTTAAATAGTTACACCGCAACGAAAGGCAATCTCGAAGGCGGTGTTCAGCCATACGCCAATTGCGAAGACCTCGTCCGTATCTATCAGAAAAAGTTCGACGCGGACCCCGACAATGTGGAGCTTCTCAACAAGATAGCAACGGTTCTCTCTGCAAGAAACTGCGACAAGACCGACCTCTACCTCGCAGTGGCAATCAAGTTGCATAAACTCAACCCATCGCCGGAGTCGGCTTACTTCATAGGCAAGAGATACCTTGCCGACCAGGAATACAGCAAGGCCGTGAGTTACCTCGTGGAAGCCACAAAATCATCGGATACCAAGTCGGCGCAGCAGGCTTATAAATACCTCGCACAAATCATGCTCAAGGAAGGTAATGGCGAACAAGGTCGCGTTTATGCGAAAAAAGCCATCGAACTCGACAAGACAGACGGAGAGCCCTACATGATTATCGGTTATCTCTATGCATCAAGCAGCAAGACCTGCAACGAGAACCCATTGCATGCCAAAGCAGTGTTGTGGGCGGCTGTTGACAAGTTCCAAAAAGCCAAGGACGTCGATACTTCTATGGCGGCGAAAGCCAACGAGATGATTAGAGACTACTCGAAGATGTTCCCGACCAGTGAAGACGCGTTCTTCTACAATGTGTTTGAAGGCGACGAATATCAAGTGGGCTGCTGGATTAACGAAACAACAAAGGCAAGATTTTCGAATCATTGAAAAGATTGATACATATATTACTGGAAATCAACATCATAGCACATCTTGTTATGATGTTGTTTTCTTGTGAAAACTCGATGGAGAAGGTAAAGCAGTTTGTCTATAACGACACTATTTCCGGCTTGATGGCTTACGATGTTGTTATCGAGAGAAGCGATTCGGGCATGATGGTGGCGAAACTCATCGCTCCAGTCATGCGCACAATCGACGACCCGGACAGTGCAATGCTTGAGTTTCCCAAAGGGTTTGTCGCTTACATGTATGAGGGCGACACCGCTCCATCGTCAATGATACGTGGCGATTACGGTGTTAATTACGAAAAAAAAGAACTCATCGTCGCCAAACACAACGTGGTGGTGAAAAACTTGAAAACAAAAGAAGTTCTGGAAACGGAAACTCTATACTGGAACCAGAAGAAAAAGAAAATATATACAAGCAGTCTTGTGAAAATCGCAAGCTCCGACAGGATTATTTTCGGCGACAGTTTGACTGCCAACGAGAACTTCTCTCGACGCGAGATTTTCGGTATCAGAGCAACCCTGGAATTATACGAAGATGAATAGTTGGATTGTTGTCATAATATCACTTGTCGCATCGGCGCTTTTTTCAGGTGTCGAAATCTCTTTCATCAGTTCTAACAGACTGAAGCTTGAGCTTGACCTCAAGAAAAAAAGATTCTCGGCAAAGCTCATCAACCATTTCGTGAAACACCAGTCGCAGTTTATGGGCTGCATACTGCTTGGCAACAATATAGCCAATGTGGTTTATGGCATCGCAATGGCGAAATTGCTTGAACCGTTGATTATCAGAGTATTGCCAGACATAATCACCAATGAGTTCTCGATTTTGATTTGCCAAAGTATCATTTCGACGCTTCTTGTGCTTTTAGTGGCGGAATTTATTCCAAAGGCTCTCTGCCGTATCAATCCGAATGGTTTGATGAAGACAATGGCTCTTCCGATGATGATTTTGTATATCGTCCTTTATCCGTTGATTTTCATATATATAGGACTTTCCGAGCTTATCATCAGATATATCTTTAGGATGAAAATCGCTCCCGAAGATTACAAGTTGAGTACTGTCGATTTGAACGATTATCTCAAAGAATACGCTGATCCCGACGAGGAAAACGCCGACATTCAGCAAGGCATAGAACTTGTTCAGAACGCCATTGATTTTCAGACAGTCAAGCTTCGTGAATGTATGCGACCGAGAAATGAGATTCAGGCGGTGGAGATAAACGAGAGCATGGAAGAGGTGAAGAGCGTTTTCGAAGAGACAAAACACTCTAAAATCATTGTATATGAAGACAATATCGATAATATTGTAGGATATATCCACATCAACGATTTGCTACATGTGGGTGGCAGTATCAAGAAAAAAGTGCGTCAGATTGAGTTTTACCCCGAGACTTATGGGGCGCAAGATTTACTGCAAAGGCTGTCGAAGAAACACCAGAGCATCGCGGTGGTGGTTGACGAGTTCGGAGGCACGGCGGGCATCATCACTACGGAAGACCTCGTGGAGGAGATTTTCGGAGAGATTGAGGACGAATATGACGAAGAAGACGACATCGAAAAAACCATCAACGAAAATGACAGGATTTTCTCCGCGAGACTTGAAATAGACTATCTTAACAAGACTTACAAATACAATTTCCCGGAGTCAGACGACTATGAGACCCTGGCGGGTTATATCATTCATTATCACGAAAGTATTCCTCAAACAGGCGAGGAAATCGCCATCGGAGACTATCTTTTCAAGATTATCAAGGCATCAGAAACCAAGTTGGAAGAGGTGGAAATCAAAAACAATCAATGATTTAGCATTATTTTAACAAAAATGTTAATCGTATTGACATTTTTTGTAAATTTGCAGGCTTAAAATCAACATGAAAAAATAAGTAAATAAAATAAAACTATGGCAGCAATTGGAAAAATCAGACAGCATTATGGTATTTTAGTGATTATCATAGGTGTGGCTCTTTTGGCGTTTGTTTTAGGCGACTTGATGAAGACACCAAGCGGAAACAGAAACAATGATGTGGCAGTCGTAAATGGTGAAAAAATCACATACAAGGATTTTGAAAACAGAGCCCAGCAGATTATCACTTATCAGAAAAACATGCGCGGTGGTCTCACACGAGATGACGAATTCAGTCTGCGCAGACAAGTTCTTGATGATATGATTAGACAAATCATCATGAATAAAGAATACAAGACCCTCGGTCTCACAGTTGCGAAAGACGAGGTGACAGACCTTTTCCTCGGTGAAAATCCCAACCAGTATGTAATCCAGAACTTCAGCGACGCCAACGGCAAGTTCAACAAAGAAGCTGTCGCTCAAACAATCGCGAGTTTCGGCGATATGACACCGGAGGCGCAGGAGATGTGGCTCAACTTCGAGAACTTCATTATTGAAGAGAGAGTGGGCGAGAAATACCAAAGCCTTCTGAAGCATGGTTTCTATTTGCCCAAGAAATTGGCTGACCGTTACAACGACAACAAGAATCTCAAGAGATCGGCTGATGTGTACGCGGTGCGTTATGTCTCTATCCCTGATTCGACGGTGGTTGTTACAGAGAACGACAAGAAAGAGTTCTACAAGAACAACATGAAGAAATACCCTACAGACGCAATGCGCGGCATCGACTATGTTATTTTCGAGGTGAAGCCGTCAGCGGCTGATAAGCAAGCGGCAAAGAAATTCATCGAGGACCTCACAGACGAGTTCGAGAAAACCGATAATGTGGCAAGTTTTGTCAACTACAACTCGGATACTGACGCTCCGTTTGACGGCACATGGAAGAAAGTCACCGATTTCGACGTTGAACTTGAAGATGTTATAGCGAAGAACGAGGTTGGTTTCGTTTATGGACCTTACGAATATGAAGGCTCTTACAACGCGGCGAGAATCCTTGGCAAGGAGAAACGCAACGACACATTGTGGGCTCAGGTCGCCATTGTGAAACGCGAAATTACAGCCAGCACCGACACTGACAGAGAGGTGTTCGCGGAGATGAACAAGTTCGTCACAGAAAACAAGACTGCGGAGCAGTTCGACAATGCGATAGAGACATTGGGTCTCAACAAGCGCACTAACCAGTCGATTAGAAAGACCACAAGCAGCATCCCTGGCATCGGCAGTGCACGCGACCTCGTCCGTTGGACATTCAGCGATGACGTGAAAGTGGGCGACATCTCGAAAGTGTTCCCTTATGAGAACATGTACGTGGTGGCGGTTTTGACAAAGATTGTCCATGAAGGCTATGCACCATACGAAGATATTGTTGACACTCGCGCAACACAGATCATGAAAGAGAAGAAAGGCAAGATGATTGCAGAAAAGGTCAAGGCATACGGCAACGATTATCAGAAGATGATAGACGAGCTCGGCGGCGAGTTTATCAATGTTGACGACATCTCCTACGACGGTCGTGGTTTTGGCAGTTTAGGTGTAGAGGAGAAAATCGGCGGCACGGCACTCGGTATTAAGGAGGGCGTTTATTCAGCGCCTATCGAAGGCGGCAACGCATTCGCGATTTTGAAAGTCACCAAGACCACGCCTGCAAACACGACAGATTTTGCCGCGTTCCAACGTGAAAAGAAATCCCAGTTCACCAACAGCATCGTCAACGGAGCATACAACGCTTTGTTTGAGAGCGCCAAGGTTGACAACAACGGGATTTTGTTCTTCTGATTACATCTTATCTAAAGAGTAATAAATAAGGTTTAACAAAAACAGTTGGCAAAACTTCATAAAGGAAGTTGTATGCCAACTGTTTTTGTTATTATGCCGTTTATCGCACCGTATAATCTCAACACATCTCCAGCACTGCCTCGGTCACATAGTTCAGTTGCTCATCGGTGAACTCGGTGTGGATAGGAAGAGCCATCACGTGCTCGCAGAGATACTCGCATACCGGGAAGTCGCCTTTTTTGTAGCGCGGGTCGGCGTAAGCTTTCTGCATGTGAAGCGCCACCGGGTAGTAAATGGCACAGGCGATGCCTTTCGATTGCAGATGCTCCATGAGTTTGTCGCGGTCTAAATCCTTGAGCACCACCACATATTGATGATAGACATGGTCGGTGTAAGGTGCTGTCATCGGGGTGACAATCTTGTCGGTTTGGGCGAAAGCCTTCTCATAATACGCGGCTGCATACTGACGTGCCTTGATATATTCGTCAAGATGCTTCAACTTGATGCCGAGGACTGCGGCTTGGATGGCATCGAGGCGTGAGTTAACCCCTACATAATCATGATAATAACGAGTCTTCATTCCATGATTGACGACCACTCTCATCATATCGGCGAGAGCGTCGTCGTCGGTGAAGATGGCTCCACCGTCGCCATAGCAGCCAAGGTTCTTTGAAGGGAAGAACGAGGTGCAGCCGATGTTTCCTATGGTTCCGGACTTTTTCACAGTGCCGTCATTGAATGTGTAGTGGGCTCCGATAGCCTGGGCGTTGTCTTCAACGACATACAGATTATGTCGTTTTGCTATATCCATGATTGCGTCCATGTTGGCGCACTGTCCAAAAAGATGCACAGGCACTATGGCCTTGGTGCGAGGGGTGATGGCTCGCTCAACGGCTTCAGGGTCAATGCAGTAAGTCTCCATATCGACATCAACCAAAACCGGGGTGAGACGTAGCAGCGCGACTACCTCCGCCGTGGCGATGAAAGTGAACGATGTGGTGATGACCTCGTCGCCGGGTTTAAGACCAAGCCCCATCATGGCAACCTGTAAGGCATCGGTGCCGTTGGCGCAAGGAATAACATGCTTGACATCGAGATACTTCTGTAAATCTTCTTGGAACTTCTGGACGAAAGGGCCGCCGATAAAGCCGCCTGTCGATAAAACCTGCTGGATGGAAGCGTCAACTTCCGTCTTGATTTTGTTGTATTGACCTACAAGGTCAACCATTGGAATCTTCATCTTTTTTAAATTTTCAACTCGCAAAAATACAAATTTTCACGCAGCAATTGCGGAAAACACGGAAATTTTATTTGAGATTGCTTGCCATCGGGCGACAAAAAATAATTAATTTTTAAAAAAAGTTTTTCGTATTAAAAAAAGTTGTATTTTTGCACTCCGTTTTGTAAAAAGAGGTAAGAACAATAAAATAAATAGAAAAATGTCAAGAGTTTGTCAGATTACAGGTAAGAAGGTCATCAGTGGAAACAATGTTTCACATTCAAACAGAAAGACCAAGAGAAAATTCAAGCCTAACTTGAAAATCAAGAGATTTTATGTTCCGGAGTGGGATAAATGGGTGGTTTTGAAGGTTTCCGCGGCAGGTCTGCGCACCATCGACAAGAAAGGCGTTTATCAGGCAATGGTTGACGCAGCTAAAGATGGTAACCTCAACCGCTGGTAAGATATGACTATTAAAAAGAAGCCGTCTGCATCAAGGCGGCTTTTTTTTATAATAAAAACTCAAAACAAACGTTATCAATAGTTGTCATTTCGACCGACCGAAGGGAGTGGAGACCTGAGCGAAGCGAAAGCATTCACCTCCGGTGAATAAATCTACGACAAACAAATGTCCAGGAACACTCGGTTGCTGTAGATTTCTCGACAGGCTCGAAATGACGGGAATAACAGGCTCGAAATGACGGGAATGACAGGCTCGAAATGACGGGAATGACAGGCTCGAAATGACGGAAACATGATGAGAAGGTTGCTGTTTTTCATATTAATTCTTCTTCCGGCTTTTGTTTTTGGACAAAAGAAGGAGGGCGTTTTGTATGGGAGGGTCACTGATGATGATGGGCGGGCCATTGAGTTTGTCAACGTGGCGGTGCAGGGCACTCCTTACGGTGTTGTCTCCGACCAGCGTGGCAACTACAGTTTGAGGCTGCCAGCCGACACTTTGATTAGTGTGGTGTTTTCGTTTGTCGGATACGAGGAGGACAAGGTGGAGGTAAGGCTCAAGGTTGGCGAGAGCCGCAGGTGCGACATGAAGATGAGGGTTGGCTCGACTATGCTTCCGGAGATGATGGTGCAGGACCAGTCGATAAGGTCGTCGGCGACGACCAGGCTTGATGCGCGGGAGACGGTGCTATTGCCCTCGGCGGGAGCAGGGGGAGTGGAAGACATGGTGAAGACCCTTCCGGGCGTGAGTTCGACAAACGAACTCAGTTCCCAATATAATGTGCGTGGCGGGAACTTCGACGAAAATCTGATTTATGTGAACGGCATTGAGATATACAAGCCCTTTTTAGTCGGCTCGGGCCAACAGGAAGGCCTCAGCTTTATCAACTCACGACTTGTCTCGAACATCGACTTCTCGGCAGGCGGGTTCTATTCGGAGTATGGCGACAAACTCTCATCAGTGCTCGACATTACCTACAAGAAGCCCACAATAGCAGCAAGCTCGTTGACATTCAGTCTGTTGGGAGCCGAGGCACATACCGAAGGCATGGCGTTGAAAGGAAAGATGAACTATCTCATCGGGGCACGGTACAAAAATACCCAATATCTGCTTGGAAAAATGGACACTAAAGGCGATTATAAACCTAATTTCGCCGATGTTCAAGGACTTATTACATATAACGTCTCTTCGAGACTTGAGATTTCGGCCCTCGGTTACTATTCGCGCAACAGTTATCTCATGGCTCCGACAACTCGCCAAACCGACTTCGGAAATCTACAGGCATCATATCGATTGAAGATTTATTTCGACGGACAAGAACTTAGCAAATACACCACGGGCTTGGGTGCCTTGTCATTGAATTACAGCCCAAATGAAGATTTGAACCTGAAATTCATAGGCTCGGCATTTTCAACTGCCGAATCGGAGACATACGATATTCAAGGGCAATATTGGATCGGGCTTTTAGAAACCAACCCGGGAAGTGAGCAGCAGGGTAATGTCATCGCCAATCAAGGAGTTGGAACATATATTGAACATGCGAGAAACTATTTTTACTCAAGGGTTTTCAGTCTTGATCACAAGGGTGCGTACAAATATCGCGACAACATTTTGAAATGGGGTCTGCGATACCAGCATCAGTTGTTCGACGACATCATAAACGAGTGGGAGATGACAGATTCGGCAGGCTACACACAGCCTCATGTCATTGACTCCATTCTTAATCCCAACAACCCGATGCAGACACCTCTTGAATTGAAAAACGTCGCCAGTGGTCATAATGAATTGCAGGTCAATACTTTAGAAGGTTATTTGCAGAATTCGTGGCAGATAGAGAGCGAGAGAGGCGATATATGGGTTTTGACAGCGGGATTGCGCGCCAACTATTGGGGCTACAACGGCTCTGTCAACGTCAGTCCGCGCGCCGGCGTTGCCATGCAGCCTCATAATCATGCCAACATGACATTCCGCCTATCAGGCGGAGTTTATGTGCAGCCGCCATTTTACAGGGAGTTGCGCATGTTCGACGGCAGCCTCGTAAGCAAAGACAATGCCTCGGTGCAAAAATCATATCAGGTAGTGCTTGGTCACGAATACCAATTCCAGGCATGGGGTCGTCCGTTTGTACTCACCACAGAGTTATACTATAAATATCTGAAAGACATCATTCCTTACGAAGTCGATAACATTAGAATAAGATACTACGCCGACCAGAGAGCGACGGGTTATGCCACGGGTCTTGACATGAAAATCAATGGAGAGTTCGTGAAGGGTATCGACAGCTGGGCTTCGCTGTCTTTTATGAAAACCGCAGAAAACATTCTCTATTTTGTTGACAATAAAGGTAATATTTATTCTCAAACAGACAAAAACAACGGAGTTGTTCCGGAAGCAACCGATACCATTATTTCGGGCATCCCACGTCCTTCCGACCAGCGCGTCAACCTTGCCATTTTCTTCCAGGATTATCTCCCGATTATCCCGTCGTTCAAGGTAAACCTGAAACTCATATTTGGAACAGGACTGCCTTTTGGGCCATCAGACGGCGAGCGTTATCAGCAGAAATACAGAATGACGCCGTATCGCCGTGTGGATATCGGATTCAGCAAGCAGCTTATCGGCGATGCCACATCATTCAGAAATCCAAGAAATCCTTTGAATTATATCAGAAACTGTTGGCTCAGTTTGGAAGTTTTCAACCTCCTTGGCGTGAACAACGTGAGCTCATATATGTGGATTACCGATGTGTATAATATACAATACGCTGTGCCTAACTACTTGACCAACAGGCAGTTAAACCTCAAGTTGATTATGGAGTTTTAGGGTGCGGATTTTCATCCGTTTTTACGGCCGTACCAACGTTCTACATCCAAGCTCGAACCGCGGAAGCCCACGGCTGTTGAAAACATACTCTCACTCGTCTCTTGTGAGGGTGCGCCGTTTCGCAGCCGCATTTAGGTTTCATGTCAAAAGGGAAATAGTTGGGCGAAAGAATATTTGCAAAGTTCTTGATTTTTTGAAAATTAAATTTCATCTGACACAATCATCAAAGTTAAAAGTTTTCGCAATCCGAAGCATTCTCATCATTTTTCTTTGCCCCCAGTGACAGTTAAGGTTTAAGGTCATTTTCCCCAGTTGTCTCTATCCAGGCTACGGTATTGAATAGCTTCGGCGAGGTGTTCTGGTTGTATATGTTCGGAGTTTGCCAGGTCGGCGATAGTTCTTGCCACTTTAAGGATTCTGTCTCTGGCGCGAGCGGAGAGACCGAGGCGTTCCATTGCGTTTTTCAAGAGTGTGCCGCAGGAGTCGTCTATGTCGCAGTATTTCTGGATCATTTTGGCGCTCATTTGAGCGTTGCTATGTATGTCGGGAACATTGGCGAAGCGTTGCACTTGAATCATGCGGGCTTTTACCACTCTTTCTCGCACGACGGCGCTGCTTTCACCTTGTTTTTTCTGTGACAGTTCCTCATACGACAGCGGAAACGTCTCGATATGCAGGTCTATTCTGTCGAGCAAGGGTCCGGATATTCTTGAGAGATACAGTTCCACTTGTCCCGGTTTGCATGAACATTCCTTTGTCGGGTGATTATAGTAGCCGCACGGGCAGGGGTTCATGGCTGCCACGAGCATAAAGCTCGCCGGAAATTCTATTGTCTGTTTTGCGCGGGCAATAGTCACCATGCGGTCTTCCATAGGTTGTCGCAGCACCTCCAGTACTTGTCGTTTGAACTCCGGCAGTTCGTCGAGAAACAAGACACCGTTGTGGGCCAACGAGATTTCGCCTGGTTGCGGATATGTCCCTCCTCCGACCAGTCCGACGTAAGATGTGGTATGATGCGGATTTCTGAATGGTCGCGAGCGCATCAGCGAGACATTATGTGCGAGCATTCCCACGACAGAGTGAATCTTTGTTGTTTCAAGAGCTTCTTTCAGGGTCATCGGGGGCATGATGGTAGGCAAGCGTTTGGCCAGCATCGTTTTGCCGCTGCCTGGCGGGCCTATCAGAATCACGTTGTGCGAGCCGGCAGCCGCCACCTCCAAAGCTCTTTTGATGTTTTCTTGACCTTTGACATCGGAGAAGTCAAAGTCGTGGAAATCATCTTTTTTTTCATCTTCAATATTCAGCTTGACAGGTTCAAGATGATGGAATCCATTGAAAAAGTTGATTACATCCATGATGGTGCTCACTCCGTAAACGTCAATGTCTTCCACCACCGCAGCCTCGTTGGCGTTGGCCTTGGGCACTATCACGCCTTTGAACCCCTCTTCTGAAGCTTTGATGGCTATAGGCAACGCTCCTTTTATGGGGTTGATACTGCCGTCGAGAGACAACTCTCCCATTATGACATATTTGTCAAGTGAATCGACGCTAACCTGTTCGGAAGCTGCGAGAATCGCTATCGCCAACGGCAGGTCGTAGCTCGAACCCTCCTTGCGGATGTCGGCAGGCGCCATATTGATTGTTATTTTCCGTTTCGGATACTTTAACCCGTTGTTGCTCAATGCAGATTCAATCCTCTGTTGACTCTCTTTCACGGCGCTGTCGGGCAGTCCGACAAGGAAAAACTGAACGCCACGGTCGATGTTGACCTCGATAGTGACTGTAATAGCATCAATGCCGTTCAAGGCACTGCCAAATGTTTTGACTAACATAAAAATCGGTTTTTAGTAAATAAAAATTCAACTATCAGCTATTGCAAATCCACGGAGTGAAAACCAAGAGACATTGCTTCATGGCCAATGGTTGTTATTTCCTTGGCTTGTATCTCGACCGCTGTAAAATATCCTGATAATCAGTCGTTTCCATCAGTTGTCGCAGCGATTCGTCATTATTTGACATGAATGAGCGAATTATTTGCAAGCCGATGAAATCTCCCAGCCTGGCAGGTGCGTTTTCGGAAAAAGCCGCGGTGAAAGGTCCGTCGTTGAACAGCACGCGATATTGCTCGAAACTGTTGGCGTACAACATATTGTTTCCAACAATTGTTGCCCAAACCTCTCCTTCGTTATCTTGTACCCACTCCATTTGTCGTGAAGAATATCCCAACAAAACCGAGTCGTTCATAGATGGCTCCATGGCTTCAATGAAAAAATATTTTTTACCTCGGGCAATCATCTCCATCATCACATTTTTATTCTTAATATTATCATGACAATACGTATAGTACAGACTTTCAGCCAAATCTTTTGACAGAGAAGCGGGTTGGCAGCGGCGCGACACATATCGAGGCATTCCAACTTTGTCATACACGAAATCTTTGTTGCTCAAGTAGAAATCAAGACTTATCATGACTGCTTCGGGAGAAATCATCACAGGTCCATTGTCGAAATCAATGCCGGAGACGTATGTGAAAGTCGGAGGCAAGGTCACTTCCGGATAATAGTACCTTAAATGTTGATATACATCTTTCACCTTGTTGGAGACGATTTCGAGGTTATGGAAAGTTTCTTCAACCAACTCGTTGATTCTCATTGCAAAAGTGTCGGTGACAAAATTTTTGATAAATAGTATGTCAGATGTTTCGAGAGTATCTCCCAAAAGCGCGCTGAACTGCGGTCGTATAGATTGAAGTCCCGTTTCAAAATCAGCGGTGTCGATAGAAAAAAGGGCCTTGTTATACTCCATAATCTCCAATTGTCGTGGTTCCACATTCTTGCAGTTTACATTCAGTTTCTTTTTATAACTGTCTGATTTTGAGCAAGACAGAAAAGAAACGGCCATTAAACAAGCGATTAATATTTTATTCATGTTTTATCATTTTTTTGATTTTAACGTCACAAAATTAAACATTAATATTTTATGTTTTTATTTTTTAACATTTTTTAACATAACTTGCAAAAAAATGACTAATTTTGTAAAAAAAATTAACATTTAGGAATATGAACACAAAACCCATTCCAGGTTCGCAGCTTGTTTTCAACAACGAGGGTGCGATATATCATTTAAATCTCTTTCCGGAGATGCTTGCCGACAACATCATTTTGGTTGGCGACCCTGACCGTGTCGGCATGGTATCGCGATATTTTGACAGCATAGAATATAAGCGTCAGAATCGCGAGCTTATAACGCACACAGGTGTTTACAAGGGCAAGCGCATAAGTGCTATTTCGACGGGCATGGGCACGGATAACATCGACATCGTTGTCAACGAGCTTGATGCGGTGGCGAATATTGACTTCAAGACCCGCACTCCCAAGTCCGAGCACCGTGTTCTCAACATGATTCGTCTCGGCACTTGCGGGGCTCTTCAGCCCGAGATTGGCGTTGGCGACAGCTATGTGGCTTCGCGTTATGCCATAGGTCTTGACGGCTTGGCTTATTTCTATAAGGAGCATGACTCTGTGATTAACAAAGAGATGACAGATGCTTTCATTCGCGACATGAAGTATCCGTCGGATTTACCGAAGCCATATATCGTTGAGAGCTCCAAAGAGCTTTTCGACCGTATCGCAAAAGGTTGTCATCAAGGAATCACTGCCACGTCTCCAGGTTTCTACGGACCTCAAGGGCGCTCGCTTCGCCTCGAGCTGACATATCCGCACATCAACACGGATATTGAGAGATTTGCATATAACGGCTGGAAAATCTGTAACTTCGAGATGGAATCGTCGGCGTTGTTCAGCCTTGGCAAGATGCTTGGACACAACTGCCTGACAATATGCGTGGCAATAGCCAACCGCGTCACAGAGCAATTCTCCTCCGACTATCATCAATACGTTGAGAAACTGATAGAAACGACTCTCGAAAGGTTATAATACGTAGTCCTGCTGCTCGTCAACGTGCTTCATGGATATAAGACATTCGAGATCGACATCCATCACCGCCTCCTCAAAAAAAGGAGCGGCGGCGACCACGTAACTTTCGTACCCGAAAATCATGGAGCCGCCATCGAAGGTGGCTTCTCCTTTTGATGCCACATTGTTCACGAACACTATCGGACGCTCGGTTTTCAACACATTACGCCTCAACTCGTCGCGGCGTGTCCTCGAGCGGTTCATGGCGCATTTGTCGGCATCTATATTAATAATGACATCGGGAGCAAGTGTCATGAGCTCGTCCATGCGGTTTGTCAACAAGAGCTCGTCGTCGTTGGTATTCGCCAAGTCCGAGCCTATCGTCACGGCATATTTATGACAGCCTATTTGCAATAACACATCTTCATCAGACGGCTCGAAATATTTTTGTTCGGCGACAGTCAACTGTTTCTTTTTAAACACCTTGCGTTGTCCCTGAAACAAATATACCGCTGCATTGAACAACGGCTTGCCTTTGCCGGAGGCGTTTCTTACCGGACAGCCCGCGAGCACGCCCACAGTCTCGCATTCTGATGTGATTCGCTCCAGTGCATTCTCGCATTTCATGATAAAACCATCGTCCTCAAGCAAGTCGCCACATCCGACACCGCACACCGAAAGCTCCGGAAATATCACTAAAGTGGAGGCTTTCGCCTTATGAGCAGCCTCCACCATCTTTTTCACGTTGCCGTCAACATCGCCGTCAACGCATCTTATCTGTGCTAAAGTTATCTTCATCAGAACAGAAATCCTATTTCAAGACATAAATCGCTCAATGTCATTTTGTTAGAGTTCCTCGACACTATTGTCGAGAAGAAGTCGTCATAGCTGGCCATAATCTGCAAGGAACTTCTGTTCAGCACCTCTATCTCAACGCCGAGATGCACAATCAGGGAGCTGCAGACATCGCGGTAAGGGTGGCTTGCATCGTATTTGTCGTTTTCGTTCGCCAAGATGTTCAACCCATAGCCAATCTCACCGAAAATTCTGAATTTACCGGCAAAATTATCAGTGCGCATTTTCAAAAGGACAGGTATCTGACAATATGTGTTGTTGATATTTCTGTTGGCGATTTCATTGGAGACCACGCCGTTTTCGTCAACAACCGTTGTTTTATACGACAGATTGTTGCCGATGATGTTAAATCCCGAAGAAATACCATAATTTTCTCCAAAATAATAAATGCCTGTCAAGCCGAATTTAGAGCTGAAACCATTATCTTTGCTAACGATATTATCATCATCGGCACTCAAAAAGCCACTGCCGAGTCCGCCTTTTAAACCAAATTGATACTCAAAGCGTTGCGCTGAAGCGACAAATGAAAACAGCATAATCAGAAGCAATAAACAAAAATTCTTTTTCATATTTTGTCGATTATTTAATTTTTTTAAATATCTTTGCAAAAATAATAAAAAAAATACAACTTATTAAAAAATTCACGTTTATGAAGAAATTATTACTTGTTTTATCTATTGTTCTGCTTGCCAACGTGGCGAGAGCAGAAGGTTTCGGTTTTTGTTTAGGTCCTAAAATCGGTTATCAGACCACAAAGCTTTCGATGGAAAAAGCCGAGATTAAGAAAGGTTTTTCGGAGCATTTCACGGCAGGTGTGTTCGGAAGGCTCACAATCCACAATTTCGTCATTCAGCCGGAGTTGCTTTGGTTTAAAAGCGGCCAGGTGTTCAATTTCAACATGGATCCGTCATTGAGCGTTGCCCAAGGTGTTAATGTCGATTTAAACCCTTCTCTCACTCTCACCCAGCAGAACCTCGCGGTTCCGATTTTATTGGGTTATCAGATTGACGGCGGCATTCTAAAGCTCAGGGCTAATGTCGGTCCGGTGATGTATTTCGTGTTGAGCCAAAAGCAGGACGTTGATGTCAATGGCGGCACGCAAAACGTCAATTTCGAAAACCTCGACGCCAAAGGCATGACATGGGGCGCGGCGCTTAATGTCGGCTTGGATGTGTGGAAACTCACTCTCGATGTCAACTACAGTTTCGGCTTGTCGAAATTCTTCAAATCAGACAGCGTCGATTGGAGTTTTGGCAACAACAGCGGCTCGTTCGCCCTCGACAAGACAAAACAGAACGTGTTTACAATAACATTGGGTCTCAAGTTCTTATAAAATGTCTGTCAACAACTTAACAAGTGCACTTTTTGTCAGAAATCGCAGGAATTTTGCCTCTTTGATGACAAAAGGTGCTCTTGCTGTTTTCACCGCCAACGAGGAGATGCCGCGCAACGGCGACCAGTGCTACCCTTTCCGGCAGAACTCCGACTTCTTCTATCTCACCGGAATCGACAGAGAGGGTGCATATCTCATTCTGTTTCCCGACCACCCGAATCCTGCCATGCGCGAGATTCTGTTTGTCGAGCCGTATAGCGAGACAAAGGCAATATGGAGAGGCGAGATGCTCGACGCGAAACAAGCCAAGAAGATTTCAGGCTGCGACAACGTGATGTATGCCGATAGTTTCAACGACATATTGAAAGACTTGATACTCAGCAGCGCGAAGGTTTATCTGAACCTTTATGAATACTCGCGTTTTGAAACGAAAGTCGTCACCATTCAGGAACGCTTCGTGAAAGCTATTATGAGTCAATATCCGCTACACACTTTCGAGCGTTCGGCACCTATTTTAAACAAGCTGCGTAAAATCAAATCGGAAGAGGAAATCGAGATTATAAAACATGCCTGCGACATTACCGGCAAGGCTTTTCTGCATTGCTTAAAAACAGTAAAACCAGGACGTTACGAGTACGAGATGCAAGCCGAGATGGAATACATCTTCAAGATGAACAACGCCTCGGGCCACGCCTTTCACCCTATCGTCGCCGGCGGGAAAAATGCCTGCTGTCTTCATTATTCAAAGAACGACAGTGTCTTGAACGACAATGAGTTGCTGCTCTTGGACATGGGCTGCGAGTATCAAAACTACGCCTCCGATTTGAGCAGAACAATACCTGTCGGCGGCAAGTTCACGCCACGTCAGAGAGAGTGCTACGAGGCGGTGTTGCGTGTCAAGAAAGAGATAACCAAGCTTTACAAGGTTGGCGGCACCATCGACAAAATAAACCGGACAACTTATCAGCTGATGGAGAAAGAGATGATACAACTCGGACTCTTTACCCAGCAAGACGTTGACAATCAAGACGTTGACAATCCATTGTACCGTAAATATCTGATGCACGGAATGGCTCATCATATCGGTCTCGACTGCCACGACAACCTCGACAAGTACGAGCCTTTCGCACCTGGCATGATACTCTCGTGCGAGCCTGGGCTGTATATCCGAGAGGAAGGCATCGGCATCCGACTCGAAGACGACATCTTAATCACCGACGGCGAGCCGCTTAACTTGTTCGGCAATCTCGCCATCGAAGTCGATGCCGTTTCGAGCGAAACGTAACGGAGCGAAATCGAGAAATCTCATTCATTTGAATCGGTTTTATTTTTTTGTTTGAGATTTATTCGTTCCGCTTCAGCTGAAATGACGAAAAAAATGAAAATTATTAAATTATCATATCATGAAAAAAATTTTTCTTATCGTAGCGTTAGTCGCTACGGCGTTGTGTGCAAAAGCACAGACAAACATTCAGGAACAGTACGATTTCAACCGTGAGCATCTGACCACCACATTGGAGATGTTCACTATGGACAACTGGGGAAGTACGTTCTTCTTCACAGATATTTATCACCCAAGCGACAAAGATGCTCCTACTGGTTACTACACTGAGATTGCTCGTGGTCTTAACTTCTGGCAGAACACCAAGCTCGGTGGCTTGAGCGCTCACGTCGAGTGGAATGGCGGTCAGTTTGCCAACAATGCCTGGCTCTTCGGCGCTGAATATCTGCTGCATTCCCGTGATTTCAGATACACACTCACCATAGAGGTGCTTTACAAAACCATAGCAAAAGCCAAGCAAGACGTCCCGCTTCAGTTCACTATCGTATGGAACTGCAAAGATTTATTTGGGGCCAAAGGCTTGATTTTCAGTGGTTTCGCTGATTTCTGGTGGGAGACGCTGCAATGGGGCGCTGAAGAGACAAAATGCGTCTTCATAAGCGAGCCGCAGCTTTGGTATCAAGTTGGCAGATTCTTCAACTGCCCCAACCTCCATGTCGGCGGCGAGGTGGAGTTCGCTTACAACTTCGCCGGAGCTTGGCGTAAGGAATATATTGACAACAAGGGCTTTAACGCCTCACCTTGTCTCGGATTAAAATGGGTGTTTTAATCATGGAAATTACAGAAAAAGACAAGGAGTTCATGCGCGAGGCAATTAGGCTTGCCGACGAGAGCGTGCGTCGTGGCGGCGGTCCTTTCGGCGCTGTCATAGTGAAAGACGGTGAGGTAATAGCAGGCGGCTCCAATTCCGTTACCCTCGACAACGACCCGACGGCACATGCGGAGATAGGCACAATAAGGGAGGCTTGCCGAAAACTTGGCACTTTCGACCTCGGTGGCTGCACCATCTACACCTCTTGCGAGCCATGTCCGATGTGTCTCGGTGCCATCTACTGGGCACGTATCGGCAGGATTTTCTACGGCAACAACCGTAAAGACGCCCGTGACATCGACTTCGCCGACGACTTTATCTATGAGGAACTCGAGCGTCCGATGGAGAAGCGCACCGTGCCGCTGATTCCGCTGCTCCGCAACGAGGCGTTGCGTTCGTTCCGTTTATGGTCGGAAAAACCCGATAAAATTGAATATTAAGATTAAAAAAGTATAAGATATGTTTACAAAAGAGTTTTATATAAATCACAGAACGGCTTTAAAAAAGCTGATGAACAAAGGTGTCGCGGTCTTCGTGGCGAACGACGAGGCCTCGATGAACTATCCTGACAACACCTATCATTACCGTCAGGACAGCAATTTCGCATATTTCTTCGGGTTGAACCACCCTGATTTGGTCGGTGTCATCGACTTCGAGAGCGGCGAGGAGATTCTCTTCGGTCAGGAAGTGACTATCGACGATGTCATTTGGTGCGGCCCGCTGCCGTCGTTGCCGGAACAAGGTGAGATGATTGGCATCAAAGACTGCCGCGACATCAACCGTTTCCCGGAATACATCCGCGAGGCCATGGAGAAGGGGCGCATGATACATCTCACCCCAACGTATCGTGGCGACCAGGTCATCAAGATTGCCAACTATATGGATATCTGCGTCGGCGAGGTGAAAAACCACGTGAGTCAACTTCTCATCGAAGCCATCGTGAGCCTGCGCGAAATCAAGAGCGAGGTTGAGATTAAGGAGATGGAATACGCTGCCGACACGGCATATTACATGCACACCACCGCGATGAAGATGTGTAAGCCGGGTGTCATAGAGCAGGAGATTAGCGGCACTATCGAAGGCATCGCCATTGCGAGAGGCGGCGTGGTGTCGTTCCCTAACATCGTCAGCATGGACGGGCAGACTTTGCACAATCACTATCACGGCAACGTGCTTAAGGAGGGCCGCATGATGGTTTGCGACTGCGGCGCCGAGACGGGTAACTACCTCGACAGCGACTTCACGCGTACAACCCCTGTTGGCGGCAAGTTCAACGCCCGTCAGCGCGATGTGTATGAGATTGTTTTGAAAGCCAACATGGAAGTGGCAAAGAACACCAGGCCCGGCATAAGATATATGGAGATGCATAAGCTCGCTGTCCGCACGCTCATAGAAGGGTTGCAAGGCATCGGTCTCATGAAAGGCAGTGTTGACGATGCGTTGGCAGCGGGCGCACATTACCTGTTCCAGCCGCACGGTCTCGGTCACATGCTCGGCATGGATGTCCACGACATGGAGGGCTTCGGCGAAATCAACGTGGGATATGACAAAGAGACTCCGCGCTCCACACAGCAGGGCTTCAGCTGCCTGCGCTGCGGCAAGGTGCTGAAACCAGGTTTCGTGGTTACCGACGAACCAGGCATATACTTCATTCCAACCTTGATAGACATCTGGAAAGCCGAAGGCAAACACAAGGACTTCATCAACTACGACAAACTCGAGTCTTATAAAGACTTCGGCGGCATCCGCATCGAGGACGACCTTCTCATCACCGAGACGGGCAACAGGATTTTGGGCAAGCCGATACCGAAGACCGTTGAAGATGTCGAGAGATGCTGCGCCGAGGCGAGAGAATGGATTCGGATTCCGGGGATTTTTTAGATAAAAGATAACACATAACTGAAAGTAACTCGAAGTGCATACATTAAAATCCCAAATATCACCCGCCAGCGCCGAGTTTCAGGAGAACCGCAAGGCTTTTCTGGAGTTGATGGAGAAATATCAGGCAGCCATGGAGGCGAGCATGCACGGTGGCGGCGAGGCGGCTATCGCCAAACACAAGAAGCGCGACAAGCTCCTTGCCCGTGAGCGCATCGACATGCTCATCGACAAGAACACTCCTTTTCTTGAGCTCTCGCCGATGGCGGCTTATGACACGTATAACAACGACTTTCCGTCGGCGGGCATCATTACCGGAATAGGCATGATAGAGGGGCGCGAGGCTATCATCGTCGCCAACGACGCCACGGTGAAGGGCGGCACCTATATGCAATATACTGTCAAGAAACATCTGCGCGCGCAGGAGATTGCGATGGAGAACCATTTGCCGTGTGTGTATATGGTTGACAGCGGTGGCGCTTTCCTGCCGGAGCAAGATACCGTGTTTCCCGACAAGGAGCATTTCGGTAGGTTTTTCTACAATCAGGCCAGGATGTCGGCGACGGGCATCCCTCAGATTGCCATCGTGATGGGAATGTGTACCGCCGGCGGGGCCTACGTGCCCGCGATGAGCGACGAGACCATCATAGTGAAGAAACAAGGTACCATCTATCTTGGCGGGCCTCCCTTGGTGAAGGCAGCGACAGGCGAGATTGTCACTGCCGAAGAACTTGGTGGCGCCGAGATGCACACCTCCGTCTCCGGCGTTGCCGACCACCTCGCGGAAAACGACAGCCACGCCATGCAGATATGCCGTAACATTTTCAAAACATTGGAGAAGCCGAAAAAACAGATGCTCGATATGCTTCCTGTGGAAGAGCCTCTCTACGACCCCTCGGAGCTGTACGGCATCGCACCCGTCGATTTGCGCAAAGTCGTTGACCCGCGCGAGGTCATCATGCGTATGGTCGATGGCAGCCGTTTTCAGGAGTTCAAGGAGCGTTACGCCACCACCATAGTGTGCGGGTTCGCTCATCTCATGGGCTTTCCGGTGGGTATCATCGCCAACTACGGCGTGCTTTTCAGCGAGTCGGCCCTGAAAGCGACACACTTCATAGAGCTATGCTGCCAACGTAACATTCCGTTGATTTTTTTGCAGAACGTCACCGGCTTCATGGTCGGAAAACAATATGAATGCGGAGGCATCGCCAAGGACGGAGCCAAGATGGTGCATGCGGTGAGTAACGCAAATGTGCCGAAGTTTACCGTCGTCTTCGGAGGCTCGTTTGGCGCCGGAAACTATGGCATGGCCGGTCGCGCCTACAGTCCGCGGCTGCTCTTCATGTGGCCTAACGCCAAGATCTCGGTCATGGGAGGCACACAGGCCGCCAACGTACTCGCCACCGTCAAGGAAGACCAGTACCGTTACAAAGGACTGCCTGTCCCTGAAGAGGAAATCCAGAGTCTGAAACGTGAGATTTTGGCGAAATATGATTACGAAGGCTCGGCGTTTTACAGCACCGCGCGTCTATGGGACGACGGTATCATAGACCCTGTGGATACACGACGAATTCTCGCCATGGGTATAGCTGCGTCGCTAAACCAGAAATTCCCTCCACAACAGTTCGGGGTATTTAGAATGTAACGCTATGGATTTCACCACATTACAGATAGGAATAGAGAAAAACGTGGCTCGCGTCGCACTGAATCGTCCGGAGATGCGCAACGCCATGAATGCACTGATGATCAAGGAGTTGACCGAGGCTGTCAATTGGCTCGATACTCGCGACGACATCCGTGTCATCGAAATCTGTGGCAACGGCAAGAGTTTCTGCGCCGGCGCCGACATCAGCTACATGAAAGACATCGCAAAGAACGGATATGCCGAGAATATGGCTGACGCTCAACGACTTTCAAAGCTTTTCCAGACAATATATTTCTGCAACACTCCGGTGATAGCGTTGGTGCACGGTCATGTCATCGGTGGCGGCAACGGCATCGTCGCCGCTTGCGACGTGGTGTTGGCTGAAAACGATACCATATTCGCATTCAGCGAGGTGAAACTTGGTATCACGCCAGCGACAATCTCTCCTTTTGTCATTGCGAAATGCGGCGAGGCGATGGCACGCGACACTATGGTTAGCGGAAGGAAGTTCACGGCGCAGGAAGCGTTGAGATATAATCTTGTCAGCTACATCGGAACTATGGAAGAACTGAACAAACACCTGGATTGCTATATGGAAAATTATCTTGCGGCATCTCCATCGGCAATAAGAGATTGCAAGCTATTGATACGTTCAATCTGCGGTCGTGATGACATGTATAGTGGCGTTTTTGACATGACATCGCAGTTGATTGCGCAGGAAAGAATGGGAGAGGATGCACAAGAGAGAATGAGAAAGTTTTTGGAGAGATAGGAGTTATATCTATCTTAATCAGTCGCTGTAACGGAGGTCTTAATGCCGTTAAAGCTCTTTTGAGCCTCCTGCACAAGGATAACAAACGCCTTTTTCAGCTATGTGAATGAAATAGTACCGGTTTTTCTCCTTTCATATCGTAATGCCAATAATCTTTTGGCAATGCGGCCTGCGATACATTCAAATCTTTTAATCCCACACGGTATTGTCGAGAATTGCCCTTTGTGCAAATTTTATCGCTTCATCATAGTCATATTCCACATCTTCTATGAAATCAAATGTTTCGTTTGACTCCGTATAAATAAACTCAAAATTAAAATTACAGGTATAATAAAAATTTGCAGATAACAAGTCATTGTCCGTAAATTGATTTTGAATTGCATAATCGACCGCTTGTTAGTTTTTCAAGATGAGACTTTCATTTGGAAACGTAACCCTAATATTTCCACTTGCAAACATTATAATTTTCTTTTGCTTGTGAGTAATAACTGCTAAATCTCCATCGCCATAATACCCCAAGGCATTATTTTTACCCTCGCACCTATTTATAATTTTTGTATTCATTTCAAAAATGTTGAAAATTTATTGGCAACTATTTGATTATCATATAATTTTTCCACAAAATCATAATCATAAAACAGCACACGGGATTTAATGCTCGAAAATGCGGCTTTGCCAATTTCTTTTTGAAATTTGTTGATTTTGTTTTGGTTTTTGGGTGCGATTAAAATCATTTTTGTATTAAAATCTTGCAATTCAACAAATTTTACAAGGGAGTTTCTAAAATTCGTTGAATGTTCAATTTCAAATATTGTATGAGGAAAAAACCGCTCATTAAACCATATAACATCAATAAAACGGGTTGATTGAATGATTTTATCGAAAGTAAAACTCGGAATCTCATTCAAAGTCATTACTTCGTCAAGTTTCTTTTTAATGAACATGCCATTTTTATCGGGTGCAAACGTCTTATATCCATTGATGTTTCCGATTTCAAGCAACATTCCCTGCACGTATGAATGTGTGATTTTATTTTCTTCCTCCTCTGTTTTTGCAACCTTTGGATTAAACTCGTCAGGTATTTTATCCAAATAGTTTTTCAACCCATATAATCCCGGCTTTAATTTGACAAAATTATCATTTCTTTGAACCCTTTCATTTATAGTTTTATGAGGCGTTTTACCTATAAACGTTTTAAATGTAGGGGCAAGATTATAGATATCTTTCAACGTTGCTATGTAGCCAAGTTGAATGATTGCTTGCTCAATTGCCTGGTTCCAAGTTAAATCCTTCCTTTCCATATTATGCTACATATTTATATTTTTTCGATTCGAAAATTTGAATTTTTGGATTAAAAGAACTTCTTTCCTTTCCAAAAGAATTATTGAACTCGTGAGAATTATTAAACCGAATCTGATGGTTAAAAGAATATGCAACGAGTACGAACAAATCCAACGGATTGCGGTTTGAATTATACTGTTTTCTTAATGCTTTGTAGCCTTTTTCATTTGTTAGAGAAAGGTTGTACTGACTTATACGAGATTCAACATGAGATATAATTTCATTACGATTAAGTATGTTAAATGTTTTGTACAAATCTATCAAATAAGATAGATTATCGTTAAACACCACCTTTTGTGCTTTTACATTAATTCCAACATTGCAACCGCCGCAAAACAAATCCACGAATGTTCGTATGTTTTTTGGGAATAACGGCATCAATTGAGGAAGCAGTTTGTATTTACCTCCTATGTAATTCATTGGCGAGCAGATATAGCCATATCGGCAAAATGGTTCAGAAGCCATTATTGCTTTATTATTTTCTATATCTGAATAAAAATACTCCACCATGGAATTGTCTTTTTATTGTAAGTGTCATGGCATCTTGGGCAATGTCTTTCTCAAATTCTATTTAGTCGGCAAGCCAAGGTGCAAGTAATTCTTTTGCGTCGGCATTCAAAATGCTGGCGGATTCAATCACTTGTTCACACTTTGGTGAATGGTTGCCGTTTTCTATCTTGCAATATATTGCGGTGCGGTGTTACGGCAACAGCCTGTAAATCGTCCACTCGTCCATCGCTTTCGCGCCCAGCGACTTGTAAAACTTGATGGATGGCTCGTTCCAGTCGAGACAAACCCACTCCATGCGTCCGCAGTTGCGCTCTTTTGCCAGATTAACCAAATATAGTAGAAGAGCCTTGCCATATCCTTTGCCCCGCTTTTCGGGAATAACGAACAAATCTTCAAGATAGAGACCTTTGCGTCCGACAAAGGTGCTGAAGTTGTGGAAAAACAACGCAAAACCTACCGGAACGCCGTCCTCGCAGCCGAAAACGACCTCGGCGTCGTGTTTCACAAACAATGAATCGTAGATGGAGGCCTCGTCTGCTTCCACCTCGTCAATCATCTTTTCGTATGCCGCGATTTTCTTGATAAAATCCAAAACCAATCCTGCCTCGTCCTCACGGGCTTTTCTAATTTCAAACATTTTTTTTTATTTTTTTGCAAAGTTAAAGATTTTTTAATGACTTTGGTCGAAATTGAAGAAATAATTTTATTTAGATTGATAATCATGAGGTTATCTATAAAATGTTGTTGAAATTCAGAACAATGTATATTATATTTCATGTGTTTGCATGGTCTGACGTATCGACAACATAAAAATCAGTGTTGTAAAATTGTTGTACAATTATTTTTTTTTAAAATAAATTGTTATTTTTGCAGCCTGATATATGGCTGCCTTAAGTGGAAGTTTTAATGATGACTAATATTTTCTTTTTTTCATGAATACAATCGGAATACTTACCGCCATACTGACTTTGACGGCGGGCATTGGTGTTTTCCTTATGGCGTGTCACATGATGAGCACGCATCTTGAGAGTGCCGGCAGCAAGCGGCTCAAGCAGCTTTTTGCCCGTGTAGGTGAAAACAAATGGACAGGTGTCGGCATCGGTACCATTGGCACTGCGGCCATTCAGAGCTCGGGCGCCGTTTCTGTGATGGTGATTGGTTTCGTGAATGTCGGGATAATGTCGTTGACGCAGGCTGCCACTGTCATCTATGGAGCCAATATCGGCACCACCGTGACGGCGCAGTTGGTGGCTCTTGGTATGTTAGGCGGCAACGGCATCTCCACCACGGTGCTCTTCTCTGCCCTTGCCGGAGTGGGCGCCTTCATACTGATGTTCGCGAAACGAGAGGCGTGGAAGCACACCGGCGGCATCTTGACAGGCTTTGGAATTTTGTTTGTCGGTCTCGGAATGATGTCAACCGCCATGAACGACTTCGCGGTGCTCGATTCGGTGAAACAATTTCTCGCAAGCATCAAAAATCCGATACTGATTGTGTTCTTGGGTGCCTTGTTTACCGCCATCATTCAATCGTCGTCAGTGCTCACTTCGATTGTCATCACCATGGTGGTGGCGGGACTGCTTTCGCTAAACCAAGGCATCTACCTCACCATGGGTTCTAACATCGGTTCCTGTGTGGTGGCGATTTTAGCGGGCATCGCCAGCGGCACCAACGCCAAGCGGACCGCGCTTATACATTTGTTTTTCAACGTGATGGGTGTCGTGCTGTTCTTGATGCTATCCTTTATGATGAACATCTTCTCTAACGGGACTTGGAATTTCGGGACTATTTTCGAGTTCCTCTTCCCCCGCGCACCGCAGATTCAGTTGGCGATGTTCCATACGGTCTTCAATGTGTGCACCACCTTGGTGGCATTGCCGTTGACGGCCCAACTGGTGCGATTTGTGAGTCGTATCATTCCCGATAAGGTGAAATCGTCTGACGACGACCAGCCACATCTGTATTTCCTTGACGAGACGATGTTAGGCACGCCGGTGTTGGCTATCAAACAGTTGAAATCAGAAATAGAAAACATGGCAAAACTGGCTATCGAGAATTTCCAAAGGTCGATAAACATCGTGACGACGCTCGATTTCAGCAGCCGTGACGAGTTCGTAAAGACGGAGAGAGAGCTGAATTTCCTCAACAGCGAGTTGTTGCGATATGTGGTGCTGCTTTCTGGCAGGCAGCTCAACCAGGAAGACACGAAGTTCTTGAATTCGAGCATCCGCAATGTCAGCGACCTGGAGCGTATCGGTGACTACGCCGAGAACATCGTGGAATATGCCGATGGTCTGAAGTCGCAGGACGCGTCGTTTTCCGGCAAGGCGATTGCGGAAATCAGAAAAATGGAAAGCCGTATCATCGAACTTTATGAGGTGATATCTTCCGTTTATCATAACTTCGACCCCGAAGCCTTGCAGTTGGCTTATAAAATAGAAGATGAAGTTGACGACCTGACAAAACAGATGGAACGCAATCACATTCAGCGGCTTATCGATGGCGAATGCACGCCGCAGGTCGGGGCGGAGTACCTTTCGCTGGCACAAAACGCCGAGCGTATCGCCGACCACTTGATAAATGTAGGAAATGCGATTCGGGAATAGACGGAGTTGGTTTGTTGTGTTTTTTGGCGGTTGATTTCTTGGAACAAGAATACGGTTTGGTATAAAAATGGTTTGATATGACTTTCGGCGGCGGCTCGGTTTGCCGAGCCGCCGCCGAAAGTTGTTATGTTAGAAATATCCATTGTCATCAGGAGTCAACTCCTTCAAAACTCCGGACAACGTCTGGGCATCGGCATCTTTGAAAACCATGATTTCAGTCTCTGGCTTGAACTCGTATGGCTGATAACGCCGTATCTGTACCGCCGCGAACTTCTCGTCTGAAGTGCTTACAACGACTAATTCGATAGGATTGAGGGTCTTGCAAGTCAGCTTTTTGATGTTTTCAAACTGTTTGTTTTCAATGCTGTTTTTCAAGTCGTTATAATCGTAGGCGATAAAATAATATTCTTTTCTGCTCACCGGCTTCTGTGTGGGCATATAGTGCCAGCGGCGGAAAAAGCCTTTGCGTTGCAGTTCCGGTAATTCGTATTTTGCGAGATTTGCTATATGATTTGTTTCCATTTTATTTATATTTTTTTGATTGTCAATTGAAAAATTTGCCATGGAGATGCCTTTCGTCGCATCTTTTTGAAGAAAAAATAAAACGGAATGAATCTAAAGACGGATTCGTCTCAAATGGAACACATGGTATTCCTTCGGGAGTGCGATTAGCCGGGTCGCGGAATGATGTATCAGCTTTGACACCGCGGGCTTGTGCGTTGAGAGAAGCACCTGCCTTATGCTGACATTGCTGACGGTCTTGGTTCTGTTTTGCAACAGTCGCATGCATACATTCGCGGTGTAACTTGAGGTTTCCTGCAGAATGGCGTTGTGCGTGTCAACATTGGCGTTGTAAAAACAGACAAAGTCGCTTTGGGTCGTATCGACAATAACAGAATGCCCGGTCTTGGCATTTCCAAGAGTCGTGACAAATACAAATAATATGACGATAAACAAGCGCATTGACAATTTCGATTGCGGCTGCAAAAATAAAAAAATTTAACACATCTGTCGCAAGATTTTTTTTTGTTTTTGCGATTTTCTTCTTTTTTTGGAATATTGTTATTATTTTTGCGGTGATAAATCATTGTCAAATAACAAATAGGATTTTTATGCAGAATTTCGATTATCAGACCCCGACGCGCCTCATTTTCGGCGAGGGCGTTATCCGAAAGCTCCCGGATGTCATGAAGGCTTTCGGGAAGAGAATACTTCTCACATACGGTGGCGGAAGTATCAAGAAAACAGGTGTCTATCAAAAGGTGTACGAGTTGTTGAGAGGCTACGATATTGTCGAGCTTCCGGGCATACAGCCTAATCCGAAATACGACCCCAGTGTCCTTGACGGCGTGCGTCTCTGCAAGGAACATGGCATCGATGTCATTCTCTCGGTTGGTGGCGGCAGCGTCCTTGACTGCTCGAAAGCCATAGCTGCCGGTGCCTGCTACGACGGCGACCCCTGGGATCTCATCACCTATAAGGTGAAAGCCAAGGCCGCTCTTCCTATCGTCGATATCATCACCTTGGCGGCGACAGGCAGCGAATACGACGCTGGCGGTGTCATCTCGCGCACCGAGACAAACGACAAGATTGGCTATATCGACCGTCATCTCTATCCGGCGGTGTCGTTCCTTGACCCGACATATACTTTCTCGGTATCGAAGAAACATACCATGGCTGGCATAGCCGATGCCATGAACCACACCTTCGAGCAGTATTTCACCGCCGACACCACCTTGCTTAACGACGGTTTCTGCGAAAGCATGTTGAAAAGCCTTATGGTCAACGGGCGCAAATGCCTTGAGAACCCTGAAGATTATACGGCGCGCGCCGAGATGATGCTCGCCTGCACCTACGGATGCAATGGAATACTTGCGCTCGGCAACAGTCCTTCTGGCTGGCCCTGCCATGGCATCGAGCACGCCTTGAGCGCCTACTATGACATCACCCACGGCGAAGGTCTCGCCATCATCACGCCACGCTGGATGAGACATATCCTCAACGAGCGCACACTGCCTCGCTTTGTTAAATACGGTGTCAACGTGTTCGGCATCGACCCGGCGCTGGATAAATGGGAGATTGCCAATAAAGCCATCGAGGAGACATATAAATTCTTCGAGTCGATAGGTCTCCCGATGCACTTGCGCGAGGTGGGCATCGACGACAGCCGTATAGACGAGATGGCACATCATATAGCGATAAACGAAGGTCTCGACAAAGCCTACGCCCCGCTTACCGAGAAAGACATCGCCGAAATCATAACGGCAAGTCTATAAAAACAAAAAAAAGCCGCACCTCGAAATTGAAAATTGCGGCTTTTTTTGTCTTTGTCTATTATTGTTCTTCTATAAACTTTTCAAATTTCTTGATGCCGCGGAGTCCGAAGAGATAGGCGACGCCAAGGGCGACGATGGCGATGCCGATGAGCAGTGACAGCGTCCCGCCGGTGATAATAGGGTTGTGGAGACCTGCGACGCCGAGTGCCATGCCGGCGACGCCGAGTAGCAGCATCATCCACCATCCGCTGTAGCCGGCTTTCTTGTAATCGAAGCTCTGGACGGCGATGAGCACGCTTTCGACAAGTATCCACATCGCGAAGACGACGGCTAATGAAAGACCGACAAACATGGCGTTGCCGATGAAAATGATACCAATGATGATTTGCAGCAGTCCCGAAAGGGCTCTCATGCCTGTGTTAGGCAGGCTGTTGCGTGTCCGTATCTCGAAAATGAATTTCGAAACGCCGGAACAGAGTGTGAACAATCCTATCATCCATGCGAGGTTGAAGAGCGTCGCGGTAGGATAGATGATGCTTAAAATGCCGAGTATCACCAGCAAAACACCGGAAATACCGAGCCAAATCTTTGTGCTTTTCATGGCTTTAATTCTTTGTTGAACAATTTTGAATTTTCAAATGGCAAAAATATAAAATTATTATTACTTTTGCAAAAAATATTATCGCTGTTTTATGGATAATGATAAAAATCGCGCTATGCGGCTTGCCACCGAGGCAGGGCGTATTTTGCTTGAGAACGGCGCGGAGATTTCACGTGTGGAGTTTACCATGGAAAACATCGCGTCGGCTTACGGTGTCGAGGACAGGAGTTTCTTTGTGTTGAGCAACGGCATTATTGCGACGGGCGACACTTACTCTGTCGCGAAGTTTATCCCCATCAAAGGAATGCAGCTGAGCAAGATTGTAGATGTTAACCAGCTCAGTCGTGATGTGACAGACGGCAAATGCACCATCAACGAGCTTGAGATGCGTCTTGAAGACATCCGAAACAGCGGGTCGAAGCCATGGTGGGAGCTGATGCCGTGCATCACCATCGGTATTATATGCTTTACAATCATTTTCGGAGGCAGTTTCATCGACGCGTTCTCGTCGCTGTTTACGGGATTATTGCTCGGCGGCTTCATCACCTTCGCGGGCAAACATCTCTCGCGGTTTTTCAAAAACATCGTCTGCGGCTTTGTCGGTGCGTTTTTGTGTATTGTGGCATTCCGTCTGTTCCGTCATTCAGGTATGCAGCTCAACATTCCGAACATCATCATCGGAAACATCATCGCGTTGGTGCCAGGAGTGCCTTTCACCAACGGTATGCGCGACCTCGCCAACGAGGATTACATTGCTGGAAGCACGCGTCTGCTTGATGCCTTGATAGTGTTTTTCTGCATCGCCCTCGGCGCCGTTTTGGCATTTCTCCTCGATGACTTGTGTATGGGCGACACAATAATGATTCTCGGTCAGCCTGTGTATGACAGCACAACCTCAATATGGTACGTCCAGATGATGGCCGCTTTCCTGGGGACGTTGGGTTTCTCTGCTCTTTTCGGGGCTCCGCGAAAATATTATGTCATTTGCGGTCTCGTCGGAATGATAGGATGGGCGACCTATATCTTTTCGGATTCCATCTGGTTCGCGAGTATGGTCGTCGCCATAGTGAGTCACCTCGTCGCGGTGATGATGCGTTGCCCGGTCACTGTGCCTCTTATCTGCGGCATTATCCCGCTGGTACCCGGAGGAGGTCTTTTCTGGAGTCTTTATTATCTTTTGGGCAATCACTTGCGATTGGCTTTTGATTCCGGTGTCATCGCTGTTAAAGCCACCATAGCCATCGCCGGAGGTATCATTCTCGGTGCCGCCATCTTCGACAGACTGCTGAAAAAAAAGAGGAAGGTGAAGAATTTTAAATAATTTTTTGTATGCTTGTGTAATCCCAAAATTCTTTGTAATTTTGCAACGAATTATTTACTATGCCTTCAAGAAAGATACATAAAGTACTCGTTGCATGCCGCGGGGAGATTGCAGTAAGAATAATCCGTACGCTTAAGAAGTTGAGTATCAACTCTGTAGCTGTATATGCCTCTGACGATGTGGAAGCGTTGCACTGCCGCATTGCCGACGAAGCCATACCTCTCGGCAACGGCGCTTTGAAAGATACTTATCTCAATATTCAGAAGATTATCGATGTCGCCCTCGACACCGGAGCTGACGCCATACACCCTGGCTACGGCTTCCTCTCCGAGAATCCCGACTTCGCCGAGGCGTGTGCCAACAACAATATCATCTTCGTCGGTCCCGATGCCGATACCATGCGTCTCATGGGTGACAAAATCGCTGCGCGCGAGTTCGCCAAGTCTCACGGCATACCGGTGACGACAGGTGCTGCCGGCACGATGAACGATATTATAAAGCAAGTCGACACCCTGCCTTATCCGGTGCTGATAAAAGCCGCTGCCGGTGGCGGAGGCAAAGGCATGCACATAGTGCGGAGGCGGCAGGACCTTGAGCCGGCGCTCGAACAAGCGTCGCGCGAGGCGCTGAAATATTTCGGCAACGGAGCTGTCTATGTCGAGAAATACATCGAGAACCCGCGCCATATAGAGGTGCAGGTGCTCGCCGACCATTACGGCAACATCGTCCATCTCCACGAACGCGAATGCTCGGTGCAACGTCGTTACCAGAAGATTATCGAAGAATCGCCGTCGCCGACACTGACACCTGAAAAACGCAAGGCCATCTGCGATACAGCGGTAAGTCTGTGTAAACAAGTGGGCTATAGTAACGCCGGCACGGTGGAGTTTCTCGTCGATGAGAACCTCGACTTCTATTTCCTTGAGATGAATACGCGTATCCAAGTGGAGCATCCCGTCACTGAACAGCGCACCGGCATCGACATCGTCGAGGAGCAAATCCGTATAGCCCGCGGCAAGGAGATGGGCTGGACACAAAAGATGATTCAAGATAAAGGTCATGCCATAGAATGCCGTGTGTATGCCGAAGATCCCGAAAACGGCTTCCTTCCGGCGGCAGACGAGGTGACGCTCTACCACGAGCCTCAAATGCGTGGCGTGCGTATCGACAGCAGCATCGACAAACCTTGTAAAATCTCCGACAGCTACGACCCGATGATTTCAAAACTCATCTGCTTCGGCAAAACGCGCGAAGAGGCCATGGATATAACACGCCGCGCCCTCAAGGAATATATAGTGCAGACGAACAAGACCAATATCCCGTATCTGCAGTGCCTGATTGATAATCAAGACTTTGTAAACAATAAAATCGACACTTCATATTGTGAAAAACATCAAGATGAGCTCGTCGCGGCGATGCGGCAGACTCGTCAGAACATCAAGAAAGAAGATGTCGCGGCGATGTTCCTGTTCTTCGACTTTAATCATAAAGACAACAAGTCGGATGTCTGGAATGCCATAGGCTACTGGCGTTTTCAGATGGCACTGAACGTCACCGTGGAAGAGGAGAAGATGTCGGCACAGATAAATCACCTGTCGAATAAAAATCTTGAATGTGTCATCAACGGAAATCCTTATTCTGTGGAGCTTTTGCAGAACGGCGACACGAAAAAGGTGATGATAAACGGTAGGACGGAGCCGCTCTTCGTCTCTATGACACCGCGTCACGATTATCGCGTGCATCTGCGCGGCCTCGACTTCATCTGTCATCGCAACGACCAACTCAACGACATGATGGATTATTCACATGTCGATATTGCTGGCGATGCCATGAAATTTTTCTCGCCAATGCCAGGCAACGTGATGAAAGTCAACGTGAAAGAGGGCGACGAGGTGCATAACGGAACGGTGCTTTGCATTGTGGAGGCAATGAAGATGGAAAACAACATAGTCGCTAAAACGGATGCCAAAGTGTTGAAAATAAATATTAAAGAAGGTGAAAAAGTAGATACAAAAACGGTTTTAATAGAACTTGGAGTATGAACTTCGGACTTACAAAGAAACAAATTGAAATGCGCGAGAAGGTGCGCGCTTTCGCTGAAAAAGAAGTGAAGCCCGTGGCGGCGTTTAACGATGAGCATGAGAAATTCGATGTCGAGTTGACAAAAAAGATGGGACATCTTGGTCTCTTGGGTATTTGTGTGCCGAAAGACTATGGCGGTCAAGAACTTGACACGCTTTCGTATATCATCGCAGTCGAGGAGCTGGCACGCGTCGATGGCTCCACGGCGGCAACCATCGCGGCAGATAACTCTTTGGGAATAAGTCCGATAAAAGAATACGGAACAAAAGAACAGAAAGAGAAATATCTCCCACGTCTTTGCAAAGACCATCTCTGGGGCTTCGGTCTCACCGAGGAGACGGCGGGCTGTGATTCAAGAGGAACAAAGTCTAAAGCTGAAAAGGTTGATGGTCAATGGGTTGTCAACGGCTCGAAAATTTTTATCACCAACAGTGCCACGGCTATGACACTCGGCAGCACTATTCAGGTTATCTCCGGCGAGAGAAACGGAAAGCCCGAGTTCACCACCTTTCTCATCGAAAACAGCGCTCCAGGCTTCACCCAACGCCCGATGAACCGCAAGATGATGTGGCGCGCCTCCAACACCGGCGAACTGAAGTTCAACGATGTGCGTCTGGAAGACGAGAATATCCTTGGACGGCCTGGCGACGGCTCGCATATCATGCTCGCTACATTGGACGGCGGACGTCTCTCCATCGCCGCGATGGGACTCGGCTGCGCCCAGGGTGCCTACGAAATGGCACTCGAATACTCAAAACAACGTGAGCAGTTCGGAAAACCGGTGTGCAAGTTCCAAGCGGTAAGTTTCATGCTTGCCGAGATGGCAATGAAAATAGAAGCGGCGCGACAACTGCTTTACAAGGCTTGCCGCGTAAAAGACGCAGGAATGCCTTTTGGAAAAGAGGCTGCCATGGCGAAACTGTATTGCTCGATGGCGGCAACAGAGGTGTGCGATAAAGCTGTCCAGGTGATGGGAGGCCACGGCCTGCTGAAAGACTTCGACATGGAGCGTTTCTACCGCGACCAACGCATCTTGCAAATCGGCGAGGGAACAAGCGAGATATTGAAATTGGTTATTTCAAGATATATTGGATGCTGACGGCTTAAGGGCGTTAAGGCGTTTAAGGGCGTTAAGGCGTTTAAGGGCATTAAGGGCGTTAAGGGCATTAATGTTTAGAGAATTGATTGAAATCACAAAATGTTTAACATAATATCATGGAAATCACAAAATTAAATCAAATGTTCGACGTGCTGAAGAGCAGTCCAAAGAAACGTCTCGTGGCGGCTTATGCTATGGACGACCACACTATTTGCGCCGTAAACGACGCTGTTGACAACGGTCTTATCGACGCCACCCTTGTAGGTGACCCCGCTCGTATCGCCGAGATATGCAAGGAAGAGAAAATCGACATCAACAAGTTCAAAATCGTCGAGGAGAAAGACGACGTGAAAGCGGCTGCCTTGGCTTGCGACCTCATCAACCGCGGCGAAGGCGACATCCTCATGAAAGGTCTTCTTCCGACGGATAAATACATGCGCGCCATTCTCAACAAGGAGCGTGGTCTCTGCCCGCCTAACGTCACTTTGGCACACGTCGCAGTGATTCAGAACCCTAACTACCACAAACTTCTCGTTGCCTCTGACTGCGCTATCATTCCGTTGCCGGACCTCAAGCAGAAACAGACAATATTGAAATATGTCACCACAGTGGCAAAGGCTCTCGGCGTGAAGACTCCCAAGGTGGCTCTCATAACAGCGACAGAGCAGATGAGCGCGAGCATTCCGGCATGTGTCGATGCAGCCGTAATCTCGAAGATGGCAGAGCGTGGTCAGATCAAGGGCTGCCTCGTGGAGGGCCCCATCTCTCTCGACCTCGCCTGCGATGCGGAGACAGTGCAAATAAAAGGTATGAACAGCCCGGTGGCAGGCGACGCCGACTGCCTGGTGTTCCCCAACCTCGAAGCTTCTAACGTGTTCTACAAATGCTGCTCGAAATTCGACAAATCGGAAGTAGGCGCAATGCTCATGGGCGCCAAGGTGCCTTGCGTCCTCTCTTCACGTGGCGACACCTCGCTGACAAAGCTTTATTCAATCGCTCTCGCAGCTATGATAGCATAAAACATATAATAACTAAAACACTGATAAATAATGAGTTATAAAATTTTAACCATTAACCCGGGCTCGACATCGACAAAAATTGCTGTTTTTCAAGACAAAGAACAGATTTTCAAGACAAACATCAAACACTCTGTTGAGGATATAGCTAAATTCGATAATGTAGCCGAACAGTTTTCTTATCGTAAAGACAGGATACTCAATGAGTTGAAAAACGAAGGCGTTGACATCAACGGTCTCGATGCCGTTGTCGGTCGTGGCGGTCTTCTTCACCCTCTTACATCAGGTGTGTATGAGGTGAACGAAG
The DNA here is from genome assembly GCA_900542475.1 of uncultured Bacteroidota bacterium. GTDB lineage: Bacteria > Bacteroidota > Bacteroidia > Bacteroidales > F082 > Limimorpha. The sequence goes on along the minus strand of UQNO01000008.1, from coordinate 17,909 downwards.
TCATGCTCCGCGACCTCAAAGCTGCCACCTATGGCGAGCACGCTTCCAACCTCGGCAGTCTTATCGCTAACGATATCGCCAAGGAATACGGCGTGAAGGCTTATATTGCCGACCCCGTCGTTGTCGATGAGATGGAAGACGTGGCGCGTTATTCCGGACACCCTTTGTTCCCGCGTGTCTCCATATTCCACGCCCTCAACCAGAAGATGATTGCTCGCCAGCATGCCCAGGCTGTCGGAAAGAAATACGAAGACCTTAACCTTATCGGCGTGCACCTCGGTGGCGGCATCTCTGTCGGAGCTCATAAGAAAGGCCGTGTTGTTGACGTCAACAACGCATTGAACGGCGACGGACCTTTCACTCCGGAACGTTCCGGCGCTCTTCCGTCGGGCTCATTGATGAAGGCTTGCTTCAGCGGCAAATACACCAAAAAAGATGTTGACCTGATGCTTAAAGGCCAGGGTGGTTTCGTGGCTTACCTCGGCACCAACGACGCTCTCGAAGTTGAAAACGCCGTGAAAGCCGGCAACAAAGAATGGGAGATGGTTTATCGCGCCATGGCTTATCAGATTGCCAAGGAAATCGGCGGCGTGGCGGCAGCAGCCCTCGACATGAACGTAGATGGTATCTTCATCACCGGAGGCATGGCTTACGACAAGACATTCTGCGGCATCATCGAGGAGCATGTCAAGAAAATCGCTCCGGTTTACAGATACCCGGGCGAAGACGAAATGCTCGCACTCGCATTGAACGGCATAAGAGTGCTGTCAGGCGAGGCAGAAGCACAAGTGTACGAATAAAACCCCCTAAATAAAAAACATCGGTGTTGTTTTGTGCAACGCCGATTTTTTTTACTAAAAATATTGACAAAAACATGAATTTTTATTATTTTTGCAACGTTAATTTATTAATGTTGCAAAAGATTAAAATCATGAGACCTGATGTAATAAAAGATTTGGAGAAGAGAATTTTCAATGTGACGGGGACTTGTCTTGGAAATTTAAGGCATGAAAAAACTAATCAATTGTCAATAAGAAAAATATGAATGTGTCAATCGATATAAAAGATATTCCTCGACATAATCTTTTATTAGCGGGTTTTCCTTGTCAGTCATTTTCCATAATGGGAAAAATAAAAGGTTTTGAAGATACGAGAGGAACGATGTTTTTTGAAATAGAACGTATATCAAAACATCATCATCCTTCGGCTATATTGCTTGAAAATGTAAAACAATTGACGACACATGACAAAGGAAATACGTTCAAGGTTGTTCTGGGAAGATTAGATGCTTTGGGTTATCATGTAAAATGGAAAATTTTAAACGCGCTTGACTTCGGACTTCCACAAAAAAGGGAACGAGTTGTAATAGCGGGCTTCAAGGATAAAACAAAGTGTGAGCATTTCAATTTTCCTAAAATTGATTATTATTTGTCAAAAATAATAGAACCAGATAGCGCTGTTGACAAATCTTTGTTTGCGTCCGATAAGATAATTCAAAAAAGAAAAGAAAGAACAATTGAAAAGAAATTGTTTTATCCATCGATATGGCATGAAAACAAGTCGGGAAACATTTCTGTCCTTGATTATGCGTGCGCTTTGAGAACAGGTGCGTCGTACAACTATTTGTTGATTAATGGATATAGAAGGCCGTCTTCCCGTGAATTGTTGCGATTGCAAGGATTTCCGGAATCTTATAAAATTGTTGTCTCGCATCAAGAGATAAGAAGACAAACCGGTAATGCCGTGGCTGTGCCGATGATTAGGGCCCTTGCAAAAAAAATTATGAATTGCTTTCATATTGTTTGTTTGAGGAGGAGAATCACATGGTTTGCAATTTACAATACATATTGTAGTTCCTAAAAATGCTGTTAAATTTACAATAAAACGACCTCCGGCAATAACGAAAGATGATATTTTAAAAACAGTTGGTTTTGATGAATCATGGGTTACAATTATAAGATAGATGATGAGATTTAAATTAGGTTGGTTCTGTATTTTTGTCTGTTTCTGCTGTACCGTTAATGCTCAGCAGAAAAACAAGACTTTTGTCCATATCGAGCATGCCGATTATCAGGTGTACGACGAATCGTATGGAAAAGACATAGAGTATCTTGTCGGAAACGTGGTGTTGTGTCAGGACTCGGTGTATTTTTACAGCGACAGCGCGCAATTCAATGAGCGAAAACGTTATTTCGACGGCTTCGGCAATGTTCATATCAAGGTGAACGACACCACCGACATCTTTAGCGACAAATGCAAGTATTCCGGCGACATCAAGTTCGCGGAGCTGTTCGATAACGTTATCCTTAAAGATGACTCCACGGTGCTGAAAACCAATTATATGACTTACGACCGTAACAGGCATCTCGCCACATATCCTAAAAACGGTTCGATAATTCGCAACGACAAGAATCTCGTTTCCCGAAAGGGTTATTACCGAGATGACATCCAGGTGGCGTATTTTCGAAACGATGTTGTGGTGACAACGCCGAAAAGCCGTATGTTTACCGACACTTTGGAGTATCGTATCAAAGATGAGAAGATGTTTTTCTTCGGCCCGACGACCATTTATTACGAGGATAATATCCTTGTCGGAAACTATGGTTGGTATGATGCGAAAAACGACATCGCATATCTCGACAGAGGTGCCACTTTGAGTAATAAAGGCTACTCAATTACTTCGGACTCAATGTTTTATGACAAAAAAGCCGATTTTGCCAAAGCGATGAGCAATGTCTTTGTCGAAGACACGGTCAACAAGGCGATTGTGAAAGGAAACTATGCGGAGATGTGGAAAAAATTGGGCAAAAGTTTCGTCACCGACAGTGCGCAGGCGCTTTATTTTGCCGATAGGGACACCCTTTATCTGCATGCCGACACCTTGTTTTTCTTTATGGATACCGTTGCCGATAAAGCGGAGCGTTTGTTGGCATATTATAATGTGCGCTTTTATCGTCATGATATTCAGGGAAAATGCGACTCTTTGAGTTATCACGTCGCCGATTCGTGTGCGAAAATGCGTGTAAATCCAGTGGTTTGGGCGGAAAACAGTCAACTTCGCGGCGATTCCATTAACATCGCTGTTGCGAACAAGGCCATCGACAATGTGTTGCTTTATCCTAACGGATTCATCATTCAGAGGGATACCATAGAAGGATTCAATCAAATCAAAGGAAAGAAGATGACGGCGTATTTCAAAAACAACGAGCTCGACCATGTCTATGACGACGGCAACGCCGAGACGGTGTACTGGCTGCGAGAGGAAGACGGCTCGATAATAGGTGTCAATGTGTCGCAGAGTGTGGCCATGGATATCAAGATTGAGAAGAATCAGATTGTAAGAATAAAATATTTCAAGAAAACCACGGAGACGCTATATCCGAAGGAGAAGATGAAGCCCGGCATCGAGATTCTCAAAGGCTTTGAGTGGCTTGACGAGCTGCGCCCGACCGACCCCGACGACATCTTCCGCAAGGCGAAAAAAACCGTTGAGGACAATGAAAACGGCAGAAGGCGAGGGCGGCGTAAATAATTTTAAAAAAAATGTTGCAGTAACGATTTTTTTTTGTATCTTTGCAGCGCAATTCAGATGGGGTATTAGCTCAGTTGGTAGAGCGTTTGAATGGCATTCAAAAGGTCAGGAGTTCGATTCTCCTATGCTCCACAACAAATCATTGTAACTCGCTGAATTTCAGCGAGTTTTTATTTTTATCAGAAAAGGAGTCTCTTTTTTTAGTCCATTACTTGACAGACTCATGGCTGCTAAATAGGGATTGTCGTTTAATTCCAAGAATTCAATATCTATAGACGAGGGTATGCCTTCCGAGGTTGCCATCGTCTGCTTTTTTCCGGGGTTTTATCCCGATTTTAGTCGATTTTTGTTTTGTCAGGGCATAGTTGTCCCTTGTATGGAGGATAATGCCATACGTGGTTAAGCAGCCTGATGGAGTTCTACTTTCGCAATTCTCCTTGCCAGTTGCACTGCATTAGCCGTGTGGATGCCGAAGAAGATGATCGGGATTTCCGTCTTCTTGATCCGGCCGTTTATCCGCTTGAGACCGTAATGTTCCTTCTGCGTTCCAAAGGATCCTTCCATTGCTGTGGCTCGTACACGGGCAAGTTCTTTCTTGACCGTGCTAACAGACGAGCGCCCTCATTGAACGCGTTGAACGAAAGCTTCTCGATGAACGACAGACCGTCAACCATGATGTTGTTGCACTTGGCTCCAAACTCGACCTTCTTTACCTCCTTGCCACGGACGATTGGACGTGCGTATGGCAACTTTGCGACCGACCTTTCCTTGTGGTACCGAGTCAGTCAAGCCGAATCTGATGGCCATCTCACGCAACGGAAGGAGGGCATGAAAGCGTCCGAGTTCACTCTTTTTGAACGATTCTTCATAATCTTTATAAAAATCGAACTCTGTGAACGCAAAACTTGGTGTTATTTCAGAAATTTGTTGTACCTCTGCCATGACGATTTTTTTTCGTTTCCCCCAAAACAGGCCCAACAAAGCAGTTTGGGGGATTTTTTGTTGTCCTATGCAAAGATACAAAAAAATATAACATTGGCAATCAAATCGTTAGGTTTATTTTAGTTAATTTACGACCATCTCTAATTTATTTTGTTTGAAAAGTTTTACCGGACAGCAATAACAAATAATACTTTATGTTATGAATCTTTTAGTATTTCAACAACTTTATCTGTAGGTATAAGAAATTTGCTCCAATAGACAACTGCTGCATCATAACCACCACTCTCTTTTTTTTGATCATCATTGAAAATATACAAAACGCTACCACCAATTACTGAGTAGCATTGGTTTAGGCGTTTTCGTGTTTCTTGGAAGTATTTTTCTTTTCCTCCTTGAAGGTTGGGATTGTAAAATCCAACTTTCTTCCCAATTAGGTTTGTACTCGGTGTATCTATGTCAAAAATATAATTTAAAAATCGCCCTTCGTGTTCGTTAATTATCAAGGAGTTGTCAATCCCCATGTTTCCAATACTATCTAATAAGTCTTTGGGTAATTCTGAAAATTGATAAACTTTTAGCTTTTTGCTAAAGAAAACACATGTTTCAAAGAGTTAACAAAAGCATCATCCAACTTATGCTTTCGAATATCTTCTTGTTCTAATTCCTTGAACTTAGTGTATATTTCTCCGCGAGTATAACCTTTGGATGAAAAATACTCGTATACCCATATTTCTTTTATGTCATTCATAGTTGTGTTTTGCGCTGGGCAATTATGAAATGTTAATAACATAACACTTATTGTAAAAACAATAGTTTTAATCATGGCTGTTCAATATTTAATATGAAAAAATGAGAAAATAACATTGGCCTAATACCAAGTGATCGCAAATACATCTGAGTGTGTAAAACACAGGGGTGTATTCCGAGAGAGTGTAAATTAAACTGTGTCAGGCTACAATAAAAAGTAGAACGACAAAGTTTAATTAAAAATGGAAGAGAAAATAGACTACAAATTAGCAGCAGAGCAGCTGCGCAGCGGCAAGCCTCTGTTTGGAGAAGGCAGCGCACTGGCGCCGATGCTTGAGAGGACACTGAACTGCCATTACATGATATGCAATCTTGTGCATTTAGTACATTTTCTTCAAATACCACAATGATTACAATTAATAATGCTTTTAGGATTTTTTTCATCGTTCAGGTTTTAAATATTTGTTAATTCTATTCTTTAATAAATCTATTAGTTATAATTGTTTTATTTTCCTTAACAATTTGAAAACTATACACTCCGTTTGACAAGCCCGAAACATCAATGGTCAGCAGATTTCCCTGTCCTTTGATTATTCTGTCGAGACAGATTTTTCCTTCATTGTTGAAAATCTTGATTCTTACATCTTTCTCGTTTAATGAGACTCTGGATATGTCAATACATAATTCACCTTGAGTTGGATTGGGGAATGCTGTCGCCTTGAGCCGCTCTATTGGCACCTCACTGATACTGCAAGGTATTGGATTGAAATCCTCACGCAATAGTTTCTTGATGTAAGTTCTCTCTTTAGGACTGTAGCTGATAGCAACAATTCCGTCATCTTTTGTCGCGATTGCAGTTTTTGGCCAATACCACGTCTCATCATAAAAATACCTGCTGCCAAGAATTTCCAAATCCTTGGTAACAAGATAGATTTCCATAGCAACAGGTCCGAGCCAACTACCAATTCTTGCACGGCTTATTAAATAGATTGTCGTGTCATTGACAGCGCACATTGAATGGTTTTCAATATTATAGTTAAGTGTATCGGTTTTATTTATCCAAGTGTCTTCGTAAATATAGCCGCTATTAATGCTTGTTCTCCCCAAAACAATAAACTCTTTGTTGTGAATATCAGGGTCTGTTACCTCGGCAACGACAAGTAAATTGTCATTGTCTATCCAGTAATCTGAAATGGCTTCATGTCCTAATTGATCAAGCTTTTGTTCATGAATGACATGATGCGTCAACAGGTTGAAATCATGGTCAAAACGTAGAACCGACGGACAATTCCCCTGTCCCCGAGAAATGATAAGAATGTCATGGTTATCCGGAGCATTCAAAATACAAGATGTCAAAAAATTGGATGAGTAAAATAAATAATTATAAGCTTCTGGTTCTATGAATACACTGGTAAGACGTTCACAATCACTGTTGAAACGCATGAAAATGCCTCTAATTCTATATGTCTCGGGATATATAAAAGGTATCCGTATGCCTACACACACAACTATAGTGCCGTCATCATCGACAACAGCTTTTGCATTATGGAATTCAGAATCATCAACAGAATAACCTTCCTCTTTTTCATAAAACTGTTCTTTAACGATGTTCAATTCATCGTCAATAACAAGAATCCACAAATATTCATTATTACTTGTTTTCGATACACCTGTCAAAAAACAATTACCGTCTTCAAGAGAAATAATATTCAAAAATGTGGAAGTTCCTCCTTCTATCGGAAAATGCTTTTCTGTGGAATTGCCATTTTTGTCAACTTTTACACAATAAGCTTCTGAATCCCAATGGCCTACAAAAACAGTCTCGTTGTTGATTGTGCAACAACCATCTGTCAAACATGCATTTATTTCGTTGTGTTCTATGGCTATATTCCATTGCTGGGCTGTAAGTGCTACAGCTGCAGCAATGAAACATAACGTCATAATCAGCCTTTTCATATAAATCTTCTTTATCTCAATCTTTTGTATCAGACCAATCTTCGGGGTCTCGGCATAGATGCCGGATTTAGCCCGAAGCATTTGTGAATGATTGACGATAAGCCTAATGAAAATCTCATTGGCAGAAATCTCTTTGTTCTGATTAGCAGATAACAGCAAATTTATTTTCATAGTATATCATGATTTTAACACAACACAAAGGTACGAAATAAAACAATACGTGCTGACAAAAGTGAGATTTTCTTAACATGTAGTCTCCTATGCTCCATAAGAAGTCGTTGTAACCCACTGTAAATCAGTGGTTTTTTATTTTTGTCGAGGGAGGAGTCTTTTTTTAGTCCCTTAATTGACAGACTCACGGCTGCTAATTATAGAATGTCGATGAATATCAATTTGTGCAAGAACAAATTTGTAAAGCATACTGATAAGACAATAATGCTTCAAGCAGCTTCAATTTTCACTCGTGGAAATGGAGAAAAATGGAATGCTAAAGAAATGTTCGATGTTATGTTGGATATAGCCAAGACATCTTTTCAAGTATTAGGTTGCGATTTATTCAAACAATTGACAAAACCCAAGATATTCCGAAAGACTATTACGGCTTGAGGGGTGTTCCAATCACCTTTATGCATAAATATAATCCAAATAAATTTGAAATCATTAAATTTCGAAAAGGAGATGACAGAAAAGATTTGAGTGTGAAAGGGAAGTTCCCGTATTTTAAAATATTGATAAAAAACAAAATAGAGGTTCTATAATTTCATTTCTGCAATCTTGAAGCAGGCTGCCGACCACGTCTTCACGTCACTCGATTAAGATTCTGTTTCTGTGGAAACCCAGTCCATGGGTTCCGGCAGCTGTTTCTTATTGCCGGTTTTAGCTCCAAGCTTTTCCATTTCCTTGGCTGCTTTTACAATGCTTTGCTGACCATCATAGAGTTTGTTTCTCGCATTGTTGAAAATGTCGCCAGCCTTGTTTATCTGCTCCCCCACCTTGTCAAATCGTTCAATAAAGTCGGCAACTCTATCAAGCAATTTGCGAGCCTGGTCAAAAACTTCCCGCTGGTTCTGCGCTTGTTGCACTTGTGTCCAGGCTATCTTAATCATTCGTAGCAATATCAGAAGATTTTGTTCAGATGTAATACAAATACCTTTGTCAAAAGCTTTATGCCATAAGGTGCTGTCGTGCTGTAGCGCCAACTGCATGGCAGAGTCGTTTGGCACAAACATGATGACATAGCCCATCGCTGTCCGCGGAGGCTTGATGTATGACGAGTAGTCTTTTGATATAAGTTCTTTCACGTGTTTTTTGATACTTGCAATATGTTTTGTCAGGGCATTTTCTTTCTCGTCATCTTCTTGGGCATTGCAATAATCGACGAAGTCGTTGAGTGAAACCTTTGAATCTATTATGCAGTCTTTGCCATCGGGATAATGTACTATGACATCAGGGATAAGACGTTTGCCGGTATCGTCATGGGTGACGGCCTTTCCCGATGCGTCGCGGAGCGTTGTTTGCAATTCATAGTGAACATCTTTGACAAGTCCGCTGTTTTCCAGCAACTGCTCCAAAATCATCTCGCCCCAGTTTCCTTGTGTCTTGGATTCATTCTTAAGGGCTTTTGTGAGGTTGTTGGCATCGTCGCTGATTGATTTCGTCTGCTTCATCAAGTCTTCGATGGCGCGTTCCAAAGAGGCTTTGTTGTCGGTGGTGGTTTTAATGCTCTCGGTAACTTGCTTTTGGATTGCTTCGAGTTGCTCTTTCAGTGGAGTTACAACATTTCCGAGTTGCTCGACATTGGTTTTGCTCAATGTTTCTTCACGCTGTTTAAGTATTTCTTGTGTGGCGTTTTGCAGCTGTTCTTTTGCCATTGCCAGTTGTTGCTGAATGGCCTTGGCTTGTTCTTCTTTGTCGTGCCGCATTTGCTCTTTGAGTATGGCGACTTCTTTTTGAGCTGTGTCTCGTTGAGACTGGATATCGGCTAACTCTTTTTGGCTCGAGACCGTTAAAGATGCGTTTTTTGCCTTCATTGCGAGGTATGTCATGAGGCTTCCGATGCCAAATGCGGCAATTGCCATTAAAATAGTTTGTGTTTCCATGGGTGATATGCTATTAAAGTTGCAAATTTAGCAATTTTTGTTTGATTTCCTGATGATTTGTTTCCATAAATTGCTTGCATGGTTGTCAAGATGAATAAAAAAATCGGCGTGATATTAAAAAAAACAGTATCTTTGCACACAATTAAGTAATCAGGGGTGCTTGGGAACCCTCTTCAACAAAACAAGGATATGGATTCGGTAATCATTTATTCTGGCGGTCTCGACTCCACCACGCTTCTCTACGAGGAGCGTGAGCGTATTGCCTTGGCGGTTACCTTCGACTATGGCAGCAACCACGCGTCGCGTGAGATGTCGTGCGCCCGCTGGCATTGCCAACATTTGGGCATCGAACATCTTGTGATAGACATAGCCTTCGTCGGCAGGTATTTAGCCTCTTCATTGACAGCGGGCGCAGAGGCTGTTCCGGAGGGCGACTATGACGACGACAATATGCGCAGCACTGTGGTGCCTTTCCGTAACGGCATCATGCTGTCGGTGGCTTGCGGTATCGCCGAGAGCCGCGGTCTCCAGCGTGTGCTCATCGCCAACCACGGCGGCGATCATGCCGTATATCCCGACTGCCGTCATGACTTCGTGAGGGCGATGGACGACGCGATGCGGGCAGGCACATACGAAGGTGTGCGGCTCGTGGCGCCATACACCGGCATCGCTAAAAGCGACATCGTGAAAAGAGGTGCCGCGCTCGGTATAGACTATGGCAAGACCTATTCGTGCTACCGCGGGGGAGAACGCCACTGCGGACGCTGCGGCACTTGCCGCGAACGTGTTGAGGCTTTCCGAAAAGCCGGAATAATTGACCCGACAATTTACGAGGATTAAGAAATGTACTACATCAAGAAAACAATAGAAGTGGCAGGCGCACACCAACTTGCGCTCGATTACCCGAGCAAGTGCCGCTCGTTGCACGGACATAATTGGATAATCACCATCTATTGCAAAGCCAAAGAACTTGACGAAAACGGCATGGTGGTCGATTTCTCCGAGATAAAACGCCGCATCGTCGATACCTTGGACCACAAAGTCGTCAACGAGGTGCTGAAATGCAACCCGACAGCCGAGAATATCGCGCGCTGGTGCTGCGAACAGATAACGAACTGCTACCGTGTCGATGTGCAGGAAACGACAGGTAATGTCGCATCTTACGAAAAAGACGAATGATGCGCGTCAACGAGATATTCTATTCGCTGCAGGGCGAAGGCTTTAACACCGGAACACCGGCAGTGTTTGTCCGTTTCAGCGGATGCAACCTGCGGTGTCCGTTTTGCGATACCAACCACGCCGATGGCAAGGAGATGACAGAAGGCGATATAATAGAGGAAGTGTCGAGATACAAGGCGAATTTAGTGGTCATAACAGGTGGCGAGCCGGGGCTGCAACTCACAGAATCGTTGGTGGAGATGCTTCATCTGCTCGGAAAGACAGTGGCGGTAGAGACTAACGGAACCGTCGAGCTGCCACATAATGTCGATTGGATTACAATGTCGCCGAAAGACCTCTATTCGGGAGAGAAGGCGTCTCCTGTTTTGCGCGAGGCCGATGAACTGAAAGTGATTTTTGACGGAGAGATTGAGCCCCGTTTTTATGAAAACATCAATATAAGACATCGCTTTTTGCAGCCTTGTGACACTGGCGACGCAGAAAAAAATGCCGAGATAATTAAGAAGACAATAGAGTTTTGCAAGGAGCATCCAATGTGGAGACTCTCGTTTCAGATGCATAAAATATTTAATATCAAATAGTTATGAATAGAGAAAATGATAATTTGAAGTCGCTTGGCCGTAAAGCCGAAATCCCGGAGACATACGCGCCGGAGGTGCTGGAGGCTTTCGAGAACCGTCATGCTGAACGCGACTATTGGGTGCAGTTCAACTGTCCGGAGTTCACCACCTTGTGCCCTATCACTAACCAGCCCGACTTCGGAGAGATAAAGATTCTGTACATTCCAGATGAGCGTATGGTGGAGAGCAAGAGTTTGAAGCTATATCTCTTTTCTTTCAGAAACCATGGCGATTTTCATGAAGATGTGGTCAATGTCATTCTTAATGATTTAGTGAAATTGATGAACCCGCGTTACATTGAGGTCGTGGGTTTGTTCGTTCCGAGAGGCGGCATCAGCATTTATCCTTATGCCAACTACGGACGGCAGGGAACGAAATACGAGGCTATGGCGGAGGATAGAATCAGAAATCATCAGATTGGATAGGACTTTGAATTATGCATCATATTTACAGACACGAAATCAGGTATTACGAATGCGACCGCATGGGTATCACTCATCACTCCAACTATGTGAGAATCATGGAGGAGGCTCGCGTAGATTATCTCGACAAATTAGGCTGGGGCTTTGACAAAATCGAGGCTGACGGCGTGGTGTCGCCCGTCGTTTCCATAGAGTGCAAATACAAGAGCCCGACTACGTTCAAAGACATAGTGGAGGTGGAGGTGTGCATCGGCAATATGAGCGAGCTGAAATTCGAGTTTGACTATACAATGCGAAAAAACGGCAAACTCGTGGCCGAAGGGCGCAGCGTGCACTGCTTCATCGAGAACGGACACCCGGTGGTGATACGGAAACGGTTGCCCGAGCTTTACGAAAGAATTAAAAATTCCTGACAATCCTATAGTGCGGGTTGTAGTTGTTGCGAAACGCGTCGCTGTGGCGCACCGCGTTGCCGCCCCTGGCGGCTTCAATCAGTTCTGATTGCAACTCCTCATCTCTCCAATCAGGATTCACTTCCAGCGCTATCTTCTCGACGCGGAGCCATTCCGACAACCAGTCGTCGCCGTAGGCGTTGTCTTTCCCCGCTGCGTCGATGAACATCATGACCAGCTGCTCCTCCGTCATTTCGCCTTCTATGATATTTGAGAAATTAATCCTCGCAAAACGATGACGGAAGCCTGTGGGCTCGCGCTTCGGCATGGGGCTTAAGTCGGTGTCTTTGCATCGCTCAAGTTCATAATTGATGAAATATCTCGCCGCGGCGGTGTCGTTCATGAGATGCTCCGCACCGAAAAAGTCTTGATAACAGGTCTTGTATATGTCTTGTAGCGTGGCTAAAGGATATTGATTGTGAATATCTTGGCACATCTTTCGTATGGCACTGTCGTTTTCACAGGAAAACATTAGCATGGTGGAGATGCAAATTGTCAAAACTTGAAGTGTTTTTCTCATTTTTGTCGTTTCGCTGAAGATTACTAATCAGAATCCGTGGCGCTTTTAAAAAAATCTTAATATGCGGTTTTGGTTAAAACGGGTTCTTTGATGTCATGTCGGTTTTCACGATTCTGTTGAAGCAGCGCAATGCGTCGGTCATTATTTCCTCGTGGTCGAAGGCTAATTTTGGCAGTGTTGAGATTGGGAACCACTGTGCTTTGGCGGCGTCGTCGCGACCTTTGACGGCTTCTGCATTGTCTGTTATGGCGAGATACGCCACTGTCACCGTGCGTCCTCGCGGGTCTCTGTCCACCTTCGAGTATGCTCCTATCTGATGTGTTTCGGACACTTTTATGCCGGTTTCTTCTTCAAGTTCTCTGACAGCGCATTGTTCTGTGGTCTCATCTATGTTCATGAACCCGCCTGGAAACGCCCACTGCCCCTTGAAAGGCTCGTTGCCGCGCTGAATCAGCAGCACCATGGGCTCTCTTCCCTTTGTAATCACCACGCAGTCGGCGGTGACGGCAGGTCTCGGATATTTGTAAGTGTACGACATTGATAATTGTTTATTTGTCAAGGGGTTCTACATGGACGGCTATGTGTGTCTCTTTGCCATAGTGCTCTCGAAGCACATTCTCCACTTCCGTGGCTTTGTTATGTGCCTCGTGTAGGCTGATGTCGCCATTCATTCTTATATGAATCTCTATGGCGTAACGATTGCCGATGCGGCGTGTACACAGGTTGTGAGGCGCTGCCACGCCGGGGATTTCACTGACCAGCTGTAGGATTTCGTTTTCAATTTTGTCTGGCAGCGACTGCTCCAAGAGGTCGCCGATGCCGTCTTTCAAAAGACCAAACGCCACCTTGACGATGAAGGCTCCCACCACCACCGAGGCTATCGGGTCGAGTATCGCCCAACGGTCGTTGAGGAAGATGGCTCCGCTGATGCCGAGGGCTGTCCCTATCGACGACAGAGCGTCGCTGCGATGATGCCACGCATTGGCCTCCACGGCCTTGGAATCTAATTTCTTGGCCTTGATTATCGAATAACGATAAACAAACTCTTTCATCACAATGGATATTATGGCTGCCCAGAATGCCAGCATGTCCGGCTCCTCGATGATGCCGCCTCTCGACCAGAAAGCAATTTTCTTGGCTCCTTCCACTATGATGCCGACAGCGACAACCATCAAAGCCAACCCTATGATAGTCATGGCTAAAGTCTCATATTTGCCATAACCATAGTTGTGCGACTTGTCTGTCGGACGGCTGCCGAGTCGCACGAAAACAAGCACTATGATGTCGGTGGCAAAATCCGAGAGCGTGTGTACGGCGTCGGCAATCATAGCGGCGCTATGCCCGACAATCCCCGCCACGAATTTGAAAATCAGCAGTAAAGTGTTGACAACACTGCCAACGATGGTGACTTTGTATATTTCTTTTTCGCGAGACATTTTTAACTATCTACTTACTTGCGAGATAATCACGCTGATGTTGTTGACGAACATGTTGACAGCAATCGCAAGCAATATCACACCGAAGAACTTGCGGAGTATGAAGATGAAATTCTGACCCAAAAGTCGCTGCACCAAGTCAAGAGAGCGTATGACGAAAAAAACCAACGCTATGTTGAGGAAGAGACCAATCATGATATTGATGACCTGATAGTCGGCTCGAAGCGACAGCAACGCTGTCAAGGCTCCCGGACCTGCGATGAGCGGGAATGCGACGGGCACAATGCTGGCGCCTCCAGAGCCACCCTCGTTTTTGATAATCTCGCGTCCAAGAATCATCTCCACGGCGAGAACGAAAAGCACAAACGAACCGGCGACAGCGAACGAGGCAGCGTCGATGCCGAAGACTTTGAGCAAGGCATCGCCGGCAAAGAAAAACATCAGAAACAACGCCAAAGCCACAAAACAAGCCTGCCCTGCCTTGATGACCTTGTTGTTCTCTTTCATGCTTACAAAAATAGGTATCGACCCGAAAATGTCAATGATGGCGGCCATTACAAAAAAAGCCCCGAAAATTTCTATAAAATCTACTTTCATAATGTTTTTTACTTGAATTAAAGTGCAAAAATACAAAAAAAATGCTTGGCATCACTTTTTTCATGAAGAATTAAACGATGGGGTTAAAAGCTTTTTATTATTTTTGCGAAAATAAATTTCTAAACTATGATTTTTTACTATTCCGGATGCGGAAACAGCCGTTTTGTCGCGACGAGCATGGCAGAGGCACTCGACGAGAAACTCATCTTCATCCCCGAGGCGCAACGTGATGGTCTTTTTGAATTTAACATCTTGGAAAACGAGATGTTGGGTTTTGTGTATCCTGTCTATTCTTGGCGACCGCCTCGTCTGGTCGAGGAGTTTGTCGATAAATTGATTGTCAATGGCAAACCGTCATATATATGGACAGCCGTGACATGTGGCGACAACGTGGGCGAGACAGAGAAGATTTTCCGTAAAGAACTGAAGAGCAGAGGATTGGAACTTGATGCCGCTTTTTGTTTCAAGATGCCTAACACCTATATTAATTTTATGGGAATGACCGTGGATAGGGAGGAGGTGGCTAACGAGAAAATCGTGAAAGCCAAGAAGAAGCTGCCGAAGGTGATAGAATCCGTCAGGCGACGTGTGAAATGCTCCGACATGATAAGGGGAAGACTGCCGCGTTTCAAAAGCAATGTCATCGGCAAGAGTTTCTACAAATGGGCGTCCGACAAGCCGTTTTTCAGCACCGACGAGTGTGTCGCTTGCGGCATCTGCGTCAAAGTGTGTCCGCTGCTGAATATCACCCTCGAAAACGACCGCCCGGTTTGGCATGGCAACTGCAACACCTGCGATGCCTGCTATCATTATTGCCCTATGCATGCTGTCCAATACGGCAATAAAACGAAAGGCAAGGGACAGTATTTTTTTAAATAATTTTATCTTCCAATACAAATTTTGTGTATCTTTGCAACCCGTATTGATAAATGTTAAACATCATGAAATACGGGTTCGATAGCGAAAAATACCTGAAGATACAGTCGGAGCACATCAAGGAGCGTATCGCGAAATTCGGCGATAAACTTTATTTGGAATTTGGCGGGAAGTTGTTCGACGACTTCCATGCGAGTCGTGTTTTGCCTGGATTCCAACCAGACATTAAGTTGCAGATGTTGATGCAGCTTGCCGACGTGGCGGAAATCGTCATCGTCATCAGTGCCGTTGATATTGAGAAAAACAAGGTGCGCGGCGACCTCGGCATAACCTATGATGTTGATGTCCTGCGTCTGCGCGACGAGTTTATCGGCCGTGGATTTATGGTCAACAGCGTCGTTATCACACACTACAACGGCCAGGCCAGTGCCGACGCTTATCGTTCCCGTCTGGAAAGATTAGGCATCAAGGTTTATAATCACCGCATCATAGAAGGGTATCCCAACAACGTGGCTCTCATCGACTCGGAAGACGGCTTCGGCAAAAATGATTACGTGGAGACTATGCGTCCTCTCGTCATCATCACCGCTCCCGGACCTGGCAGCGGCAAGATGGCAGTGTGTTTAAGCCAGCTTTATCATGAGAACAAACGCGGCATCAAGGCGGGTTATGCGAAATACGAGACATTCCCGATTTGGAACTTGCCGCTGAAACACCCTGTCAACATCGCTTATGAGGCTGCCACCGCCGACCTCAACGATGTCAATATGATTGACCCGTTCCATCTTGAGGCTTATGGCGAGACGGCTATCAACTATAACCGTGACATAGAGATTTTCCCGGTGCTGAACGCCATTTTTGAATCCATCTATGGCGAGAATCCTTATAAATCGCCTACCGACATGGGCGTTAATATGGCCGGATATTGCTTAAGCGACGACGAAGTGTGTTGCAAAGCCTCGAAAGACGAGATCATAAGACGTTATTACACGGCGCTTTGTGATTTTGCTGCCGGCAAAGGCAGTGAGAACGAGGTGAATAAAATCGCTCTCCTGATGAAGCAGGCTAAAATTACCACCGACGAGCGCAAGACCACTATCGCGGCGCGTGAGCGCAAGGCCCGGGAAAACGAGCACTGTGGCGCCATCGAACTTGAAGACGGCACCATCATCACAGCACACGCCAGCTCTTTGCTCGGCTCAAGTGCCGCGTTGATTCTAAACGCCACCAAACATATCGCAGGTATCGGTCATGAAGTGAAACTCATACCACAGGCTATGATTGAGCCTATACAGAAGACAAAGGTCGGTATCCTTAACGGAAAGAACCCGCGACTGCATACCGACGAGGTGCTTGTGGCTCTCTCGATGTTGAGCCTGTGGGACGAGAACTGCAAAAAAGCCCTCGACGTGCTTCCTCAACTAAATGGTTGTCAAGTGCACTCGACGGTGATGTTGAGCGAAGTTGACAGGAAAATCTTCAAGAAATTAGGCATCGGGCTGACATGCGACCCGGTGAAGAAATAAGTCTCCAGTCTTTTTTACAAGATTTTTTTCGTCATAATCCTGTTGATTCTGTCCCAGCATCGTGTTGGGAGCACGTTGTGCAGAAAAACCACTGTCTTGCCGCCTCTTCCGATGCAGTAGCGTGTGCGAGGTCGGCGGCTGTTCACCGCCTTGCAGATGGCTTTAGTCACCACGACAGGCTTTGAAAAAATGTTCGACTTATACGCTTTGTGTAGGTTTTGTGCCTCGATGAGACCTTTTTCCTCGTAGGCTGTTCCTCTTGATGATTTCTCAAGATTGTCGGCGGCGATGATGCCCCAGTTTGTCTTGATGGTGCTCGGCTCGATTATCACCACGTCGATGCCGAAAGGCCTGGTCTCCATACGGAGCGCGTCGCTGAATGCTTCCACCGAGTACTTCGAGACGTTGTACCAGCCTCCGAAATACATTGTCGCCCTGCCGGCGATAGACGCTATGTTTATTATGCGCCCCGATTGTTGCGAGCGCATCGTCGGGAGCACGAGCTGACACATCCGTGCCAACCCGAAAATGTTGACTTCCATCTGCTTGCGCGCCTCTTCCATGGTGACGTTTTCTATGGCGCCAAAATAACCATAGCCTGCGTTGTTCACCAACACGTCGATGCGACCTTCGGAATCAAGCACCGCCTTCACGCATTCGGTCATGGATTTTTCATCGGTGACATCAAGATGGAGCGGCACTATGCCGTGCTTTTTCAACGGCGCCATCATCTCGGTTCGTCTCGCCGCAGCGTAAACCTTATGCCCCTGCCCGGCCAACGCAATGGCGGAATCAAAGCCAATTCCTGAACTTCCTCCGGTGATGAGGATTACTTTTTTCGTGTTTATCATAAGGACACAAAGATACAACTTTTTTGAAATGACTTGGTAATGTGAAAAATTAATCCCGGCAGAGTATCTTATGCCAAGACAAACCGCAAATTCATGACCTTTGTTCTTTTACAGTATGATAATCACTCTAAACAAACTGATTTCGCACAAAAAT
>UQNO01000007.1 GCA_900542475.1 uncultured Bacteroidota bacterium | reverse complement strand
TTCGAGAAAGTAGTCTTCCCACGAAGCACTCACCTTGAAGTATCTTAACCCTGTAAATCCTATGGCAAAGACGAGGACAGATAAGCTTAGTACCAGCCATCGTCTTTGTATCATCCATTTGCCCCGACGAGCAAACCAATCATTGATTCTTTCTATTTTCATATCATTTGCTATTTGTAAGTTGTTTCATTCATTGAGGGCGGATAAAAGCGTTTCAACTTCTGATAATCGCTTCGAGATTGTTGGCTCAAAAACGAACAAAAGTCTGTTCTGTTCAAAAACAAAGCGAGCCGCCCTAAGTGGGCGACTCGCTCTATGGAATACGTTATTGAAACATCCCGTTTCATACATTTGATTGTTAAAGTAAGTCCCATAATTCTGTCTGAGAACATTCAGTACCGCTATTTTCGTTTTTCGTTGTAATCATCTCTTTATCCGAAACCTCTTTGCGATAGGTGTTTCTCCGATTTTGCGTAATCCAAGATTCTTCACAAAGGAAAAGTCCACCTATCCCTTGTACAAGAGTTAATTCTTCGTTGTTAATAATATTAGTGACACTCATATACTGTTTGTTTTTATTCTACTGGAATAGGAGGAAGTCTTACTTCCAACCATTTTCTTTTCTCTGTTACATTCCACATTCATGAGTTTTTTCCATCCTCCCGTGCTAAAGTGGATATACTCACCAATGAAACATTCTATTTCCTCTTGGGAGAGTTCTTCATGCAGTACCACTTCTTTCATCATATTAATCCACCAAGAACAAGTGAAATGCATAAAGAATGGAGAAATCCGGGTGTGTAAATCCGGATAGAGTTCTTTCATTCTCTCCAGATATTCCATACCGATTGCAGTGCTTTTTTCAACCCACCGCTCCCAATAGTCTTTGAATCGAGAATCTTGTGTGTCGAGAAACAGTAACTTAAACTCTTTGCGATAACGGGTTATAATGCCCATCACCTCCAGCATGGATTTACGATGATACTCCTCGGAGGTAAAGATTTCAAGGGAAAGACTTTCGTTCCGGTTATGATTGTCCAGCATGCCGTTCATTGCCTCAAAAAGCGGATGTAGGACAACAGCTAGCAAATCATCTTTGCAGGGATAATAGTTGTATATATTGCTCAGACCAACACCCGAAAGTTTGGAAATCTCACGCATAGACACAGCCTTGAACCCTTTTCGAAGAAAGGCATCGCAAGCTGT
The DNA here is from genome assembly GCA_900542475.1 of uncultured Bacteroidota bacterium. GTDB lineage: Bacteria > Bacteroidota > Bacteroidia > Bacteroidales > F082 > Limimorpha. Next base: position 65,704 of record UQNO01000007.1, on the reverse strand, counting down.
TTCCTGCAATTGTTTACGTATATATTCCTTTGTCGTTTGCATATATCTAAGCACTGTTTTATATTTCGTTTGCAAAGTTCGCAATATCTCTTTACATAATAAATCCCTAAAAATGGTGATTTTTATACAGGCAAATCATTATTTCTAATATCTGTTTTTCTATTGTCATTCTATCAATAAGCCGTTTCTATCCATATCGAAGCCACAAGTACGCAGTTATCTCAAACCTCTAACATACACTGTTTCTTTGGTTTACCATTGTCCGTGCACCGCTGTTGGTGCCATTAAATACATTGTAATATGGACGAAAAAATCAAAGATCAAGAAGTCCTTTTGGTCGAGGAACAGAAGACCGAGAGCCTCCGAGCCGTAGCCGGAGCAGATGAAAAAGACGGACTGAAAACCGTTCCGCCCACCGCCGAGCATGAACAGAGTTTCCTGAAGTTCGACAAGCACAGCAATGCCTTGGAGAACTTCCTCTCCAACTTCATGCGGCAGTTCAAGAACCCCACACAATTCCACTTCTTCAAAGTCCCCTTCGAGAGTGCCGTTGCCAGCGCACGGGTTCTCTCCGAGATGCTCAAAGCGCCGCCGGAACCAAGTCTTTTTGATTAGGGGCTTACTTTTGAAAAAAATAAACCCCGAAGTCCAATTTCACTGGGCTTCGGGGTGGATTTTTATGCTCTTTTGAGTTTTACCGGACAGCAATAAAAAAATTTTTTAAGTGTTTTTCTGTTAGGACAATCTCGCCGGCTGTTGTGAGATAGTGATTGTAAATGATGAGAAAAGTCCGGTTGAAAATTTCAACCGGACTCGTCCTTGGTGAGATAAGTTATTTGTTTTTAGCGAAATGCTGATAGAACTGCACTATCGTCTCAATTCCTTTGAAGAAATGATCGATTCTGTAGTTCTCGTTCGGCGAGTGGATGGCATCTTCGCCTAAACCGAATCCCATAAGTATGGATTTGATTCCGAGTACTTTCTCGAATCTTGCGATAATCGGAATGCTGCCGCCGCTTCTCATTGGGATGGGCAACTTGCCGTAAGTGTCGAGATATGCCTGTTCTGCAGCCTTGTATGCCGGAAGCTCGATAGGGCAGCCGTAAGCCTCGCCGCCGTGTAATGTCGTGACCTTCACGGTGACATAGTCTGGTGCGATGCTCTCGAAATATTCTTTAAACAACTTGCCAATCTTCTCGTGGTCCTGGTTGGGCACTAATCTGCATGAGATTTTAGCGTATGCCTTCGATGGAAGCACTGTTTTCGAGCCTTCACCGGTGTAACCGCCCCAGATGCCGCATAAATCAAAGGTTGGACGAATTCCCACTCTTTCAATCTTGGTGTAACCTTCTTCGCCGCGTAACGCTTTGACACCCAATGAGTCTTTAAATTCTTCCTCGTCGTAGGGAGCCATGTTTAACATCTCGCGCTCTTTCGCCGATGACTCCACGACATCATCGTAGAAATGAGGGATGGTGATATGGTTGTTCTTGTCCATAACACCAGCGACCATTTCACACAAAGTGTTCAACGGGTTGGCGACGGAGCCGCCAAACAACCCTGAATGTAAGTCCGCATTGGGCCCTGTTACCTCCACTTCCCAATATGCCAAACCGCGCAAACCTGTCGTGATAGAAGGTGTGTCGTGATTTATCATACTGGTGTCGGATACGAGTATGACATCTGCCTTTACGAGGTCTTTGTATTCTTCAATCCATTTTGAGAGACTGCCTGAACCTATTTCCTCCTCGCCCTCAAGCATGAATTTGACGTTGCAGGGCAGTGTTCCGGTCTTAATCATCGTCTCAAACGCCTTGGCATGCATGAAGGCTTGACCCTTGTCGTCGTCAGCTCCGCGAGCCCAGATCTTTCCGTCTTTGATGACCGGCTCGAACGGATCGGTATGCCACAACTCTATCGGGTCAACAGGCATCACGTCATAATGACCGTAAACAAGCACTGTGGGTAACTTTTTGTCGATGATTTTCTCACCGTAAACTATCGGGTTGCCTTCTGTCGGCATCACCTCGGCTTTGTCCGCACCGGCCTTCAAAATGCTGTCTCTCCAATATTCGGCAGCCTTGATCATATCCGGCTTGTGCGCAGATTCTGAACTGATAGAAGGAATTCTAATCAATCCAAACAACTCTTCCAAAAAACGATTTTCGTTTTCCTTGATGTAATTTTTGACTTTTTCCATATTTGTAATATTTAATTGTTATCTATGTTTGTCATTTCGAGTGAAGTTTATTTCTCAATGCCGTTATTTCGAGCGGAACCAATCTGTTCACATCGTCATTTCGAGCGGAACCAATCTGTTCACACCGTCATTTCGAGCGGAACGGAGTGAAGTCGAAAAATCTCCGATTGACGGTTTAGTAAGACTCATCTGGCGGATTTTTCTCCATTTTGCTTCGCCTCAACCGAAATGACAGACCATTTTTTCAAATTCATTCCCTCGCCATCAAACACCGCATACGTGTAATCCCAAATCCAGTTACCGACAACTGTCGTAATGGCATGCTCGCCGGTTTTGTACTGCATGGGTTTGTGCTGGTGGCCGAATACAAAGAAATCAATGGAGGGGTCTTTCTTTATTTCAGCCATGGCATATTTGTATAACCTCGTGTTCTCCACGTCATTATAGAAATTGCCTTCAGACTCTTTCTTTAACTTTTTATTTCTGTGATTGCGAGACCATTTCAATGCCACTCTGATGCCGAAATCAGGATGTACATGGCGGAAACACCACTGCAAGAACCTGTTTTCAAACACGCTTTTTAGAAATTTATAACCACCGTCGCCTTCGCCGCGTCCGTCACCGTGAACAAGGAAAAATTTCTTTCCTTTCAGCACCATCACTTCCGGCTCTCTATGTACTTGAACACCAATCTCTTCCTGAAGATACGAAAACGTCCAAAGGTCGTGGTTGCCTGCAAAAAGATGCACGGGAATACCACTGTCGATAAAGTCTGCGAGTTTGCCAAGCAAGCGGACGTGTCCGCGAGGAACAACAGTCTTGTACTCGTACCAGAAGTCGAACAAATCGCCCATCAGAAAAAGCTCTTCGCATTCGTCCTTGATAGTGTCCAAAAAGTCGAGAAACATCTTCTCGCGTCTCAAACTATCTTCCAAAGTCGGTACTCCGAGATGGAAATCCGTGGCGAAGTAAACCTTCTTCATCTTTTGATTATCAAAACTTTATCTCATGTAAACGTCTGAGCAGCTCTTTCAGAATCGCTGTCATCTTGGGCTCTGCTACATTGGCTGCGTTGATGACCTCTTCATGTGTCACTTGCACCGCGATATCTTTCCCTCCAAGGTCGGTGATAACCGAAAGCGCAAATACTGGCAAACCGCAATGGCGTGCCACTATAACCTCTGGAACAGTTGACATTCCAACGCAGTCGCCGCCAATCACACGATAATAATTGTATTCCGCAGGTGTCTCGTATGTTGGACCGGTATCACCAACGTAAACACCGTGCTGTACCTTGATATCCAATTCATTGGCGATTTTATCCGCCATTGCAAGCACGTTTTTGTTATATGCCTCGCTCATCTCGGGAAAACGCGTCCCTATACGGTCGTCGTTCTTTCCAATCAATGGGTTTGGCAACAGATTGATGTGGTCGGTGATGAACATGATGTCGCTCACCCTGAAGTCCGGATTGATGCCACCGCTGGCGTTTGAAAGTATCAACAGCTTGATTCCTAAATATTTAAGTACGCGTATCGGGAATGTGACTTCCTTGGTGTTGTAACCTTCATAATAGTGAAAACGACCTTGCATCGCTATCACTTTTCTGTTACCCAAGATACCCATTATAAGCCTGCCCTCGTGTCCGTGTACAGTGGAAACAGGGAAATTGGGAATATCTTTATATGGTATGGCGTATTGAGTGTCAATAACATTCGCTAATCCGCCTAAACCCGAACCCAACACAATGCCTGCTTCCGGTTCAAATGAATTTGTCTTAGATTTGATAAAATCTACTGTCTCAAGAATTTTTTCCAACATAATTCAATATCAAATTGTTAAATTCTGTCTCTTCCTTGTCATCGTTGAAACGCACCTCTATAGGAATGGTGAATAAGGGTACATTGTCAAATCTGTTGATAAATGAAGAGCTCGTTAATCGCATTAAATCTTTTTCGGTTGTTACAATAATCTTGTTTTTACCAATCACACTGTCGAAACCATCCAAAATCATGTCAATATCATTGTCGGTGAAATGATGGTGGTCGTTAAAGTATTTGGTAATCAACGTGTTATATTTTCTCTTTAGATAATCTTCTAATGGATAAGGATTGGCTATACCGCAAAACAGATAAATAGATTTCATATCTTGAAGAATAGTCTCCTTCGCTGTGTTGTTGACAGGCGTAAGTCTTTGAAACTCAATATAAGTGAAAAAAATCTTCTGATAAGGCTGGGCATCGATAGTATTTATCACGTCGCGCCTGTCGTAAGGGATCAACACTTTCGGTGATTTCGTGACAATAATGATGTCGGCGCGTTTGGCGGCATATTTCACATCTCGAAGCTTTCCTGCCGGAATGAGCATGTCTTTCTTGTACAGATTGTAATATTCTGTTAAAAGTATGTTAATCCCGGGTTTGATTTTTCTATGCTGATAAGCATCGTCAAGTAATATGACATCAGGTGCGTTGTCTTGACGTGTCAAATTATATATTCCTTCGCGTCTGTCTTCGTCAACCGCCACTGTTATGTTATTGAATTTCAATCGATATTGAAGCGGCTCGTCCCCAATCTGCTCGGCAGTGGCTGCCTCGTTGGCAACGATATATCCGTATGTCTGTCTGCCGTAACCTCTGCTTAGTACGGCAACATTCGCTTTGTCTTTCAAAAGCCGGATAAGATATTCTGTATGAGGTGTCTTGCCTGTCCCGCCGAGTGCGAGATTTCCAATGCAGATTGTTGGAACATTGAAACTTTTTGATTTCAATATCCCGCAGTCATACAGCCAATGGCGAATGTACAAAACAATTGCATAAAGCCATGATAATGGTGTCAACAATCTGTTCATCGGTCAATTTTTGATATAAACGTACAAATATACAAAATATTTTTTTATCCATACATTATTATTTTTATTATTTTAGCGAAAAATTTTGAAATGAACAAAGTTAGTGAAATTGTCGGCTGTGTCACCGACATCGCTCCACTCAAATGGCAAGAGTCGTGGGACAATGCAGGACTTTTGCTCGGTGATGCTAATATGCTGATAGACAAGGTGTTGATAACGCTTGACGTGACCGAAGCCGTTGTCAACGAGGCAATAGAAAACGGTTTCCATCTTGTGATAAGCCATCATCCTCTTATCTATCGCCCTCTTAAACATATTTTACCTGATAATACAATTGAACGAATCATTATCAAGGCGATAAAACACGATATCGCCATCGCTTGTATGCATACTAATCTCGATAACAGCTATCTCGGTGTCAGTAAATGGCTTGCGGATAAAATAGGATTGAAAAATCTTGAGATTTTAGAGCCGATAAAGACTGATGATGATGTGTTGACTGGCGGCGGCATGGTGGGTGAACTTGACAATGCTCTCGAAGAAACAGCTTTTTTGTCTCTCGTGAAAAATAATCTGAACGCGAAAGCTCTTCGTCATTCGGATTTTTTAGGTAAGAAAATTAAAAAAGTGGCACTCTGTGGCGGCTCGGGCTTTTTCTTGCTCGATAATGTAAAACGTTGTAATGCAGACGCTTACATTACCGGCGATGTAAAATATCACGACTTTTTTGAAGCAGATGGCAAACTGCTTTTGGTCGATGCGGGGCATTATGAAACAGAACAATTTACAAAAGAATTAATTGCTGACGCTATTATTAAAAAATTTTGTAAATTTGCAGTTTCAATTTCGAGAGTCAAAACTAACTCGATAAACTATTTTGTATAAATATTAAATTTAACATAAATGGCTGATAATAAAGAAATTAAACTCAACGAAGAAGAACAAGTTGAAGTTACCGTCGAAAGAAAATTGGTTGCACTTTACACACTGCAACAGATTGATTCCAAGATAGATAGAATCCGCATCGTGCGCGGCGAGCTGCCGGAAGCAGTGCGGGATCTTGAGGACGAAGTGGCTGGACTTGAAACTCGTATCGAAAATTACGACGCGGACCTGAAAAAATTCAACACAGACGTTACAAACTACAAAATCAAAATCAAAGAAACTCAAGCTTTGATTAAAAAATATGAGGAACAGCAAAATAACGTCCGTAATAGCCGTGAATATGATTCTTTGAAAAAAGAAACTGAATATCAATCACTTGAAATTCAACTTTGTGAAAAGAAAATCAAAGACGCTACAATAAAAATCGAGGATATTAAAACGAATCTTGAATCCACAGAGAAAAAACTTGAAGAACGCAAGAACGACCTCGTGGTGAAACAGTCGGAACTCAACTCTATCGTTGAAGAGACAGAGAAAGAAGAGGAGGAACTTCTCGTTAAATCAAAAGAAAGCGAGGCTTTGATAGAAGAGCGTCTGCTAACCGCTTATAAACGTATCAGAAAAAGTGCGAGAAACGGCTTGGCAGTCGTGAAAATCGAGCGTGATGCCTGCGGCGGATGCTTCAATAAAATCCCGCCACAACATCAACTCGATATTCGTATCCATAAAAAGATTATCGTTTGCGAATACTGCGGTCGTATCTTGGTTGACCAAGACATTATCGACCAATACAACGCAAAGAACTGATACTATCAGTCTAATCTGAATCTGAAAGAGATGACTACCTGATTGATGTTGGTCGTCTCTTTTACTTTTGTGTTGTCAATGGCCCACTCCTCGTTTGAAACCTTGTAATATGCCGGATATAACGAGTAATTTGAATATAAGTCGTAAGAATTTTTGCGATAACTGTATATATATGCCGCGTCAATAGTGAAACGATGGTAAGTATATCCAAAACCGCATGAATATGACGTTGTCTTCAAGTTATCCTTATTGAAACCAAAAGGACTTCCATAAATGGCGTAGCCAGCCCTGAAAGCCAATGTTTGCCATCTCCATTCCGTACCTATTCTTATATTTGAAGTTGATGTGTACAAATCACGTATGTAGTTGTTGAAATTGGAGTAGTCGTAGTCAAAACTTGATGCGCGCATCTTGCTGTAGTCCACAAATTCATAGTCGCCGGTAATCATTCCGAAATTACCGAAAATAAAGGCGGCGCTGGCATTCAAACGATATGGCGTTGTCACCGTGTAGTCGTAAGAGCCGACAGGGGAATCATAATAGTGAATGTTGTCGCTGAATGTGGACCTCGTTTCGGTGTACCAGCTTTCTGTAACCTTATATAATGAAGGTGTATGGAACGCCACGCCTAATCTTATCCATTTTGCCGGATAAGCAATGACGCCTATTTTCGCATTCACGCCCCAGCCTGAATTCGCAACATACTCCGATTGACTCCAGTTTTTAAAATGGTCGTTTGATGACAAGTTCTTTTCCTTGTATTCAATGGTGGTTTTTTTATCAAAATAAGGAATGTCCAATGCCAATCCAAGGAATAATTTGTCGCTGAAGTTAAAACCTGTCGCCATGTTGAACTCATTGGCTCTGCCTCTTTTCGATACTCCATATTGCTGGTTAAGACCGCCCTGCGGCACCTCGCTGTCGATAGTTCCATCATTATAAAAATCAAGGAGATAGGTGTTCCACAATGGGAAGATGCCGTTTGGGGAGTAGTATTCAAGGGCGTAACTGTCGTGTATGCCGTTTTGATTCAATTCTGCAATATACGCATCGATGAGCGAGGTGTGTGGGTTGTCGCCGTTTATATATGAATTATATGTATAGTTGTTCATTCTATTGACACCCAACGCAAAACTGACGCTGTTGAGCGAGCCGTCGTTTATGTGCTGGGTCCATGAAAGACCGATGTTGTTGACGGGAAGCTTGAAGGCTCTGTCGAAACCGTTGTTCCCCTGATATTTTGAGTCTGTCGAGATGGCATAAAAGTCGGGGGTGAAATAGAAATATGCTTTTCTTGAAAGTCCTAATCCCGCCGGATTTATGGCTATCGCTGAATAGTCCGACCCCACGGCGCCCATGGCATTGCCCATGGCGGCGCTTTTTGCCGTACCTTGGTAATAAATAGTTGAGAAGTCAAGCATGTCCTGCTCTGTCTGCGCCCAAACGAATATTGGGGTTAATGTTATGATTATCAAAAATATACGTTTCATATAATCCAAATTTATTTCAAATTTCAAACTTATAATTTATAATATTATCTTCTTCCTCCGCCAGTTCTTCCTCCGCCAACGCTGCCGCTGCTTCTGCTGCCACCGATTGAACTGCCGCTGCTTTTAGGAGCCGAATAGGAACTTCTGCTTGTGGTATTATTGCTTCTGGTTGCAGAATTGTTTCGTGTGGTTGTAGAAGTGTTGCTCGGACGTACATATTCCGAGTTGGAGCGAGTCTGACGGTTGCTGTTGGCTGGAGTATATGATTTGCTTTGCGATGCGGGTCTTCTCTGCGATTCGGCAGGTCTCGTCGCTGACTGTGCGGGTCTTCTCTGCGATTCGGCAGGTCTCGTCGCTGACTGTGCGGGTCTTCTCTGCGATTCGGCAGGTCTCGTTGCTGACTGTGCGGGTCTTCTCTGTGAATCTGTCAGACGATTTATGGCCGTACTATTCCTTCTGTTGTTTGGGTTGATGATTCCGTCACCGTGATGAATGGCGCCATGACGGCTGCTGTTGTTATTGCCATAATAAGATGGATAATACGGATGATAGGGGCAGTACGGATAATAAGGATAGTATGGGTAATATCCGCCCCAGTAATATCCGCTATACGCCCAGTAAGGTCTCCAATAAGGATACCAGAAAGGGTCCCATCCATAGTAATAGGTGTAGGGCCAGCCGAATCCGACACCGACACCGAATCCGACACCGAAACCAACGCCGAAGTCAACTGTCACGCGGGTTTCAGGTGCTTCCTCAACGATATAAACGGTGTCCACAACTCTATCGACGCTGTCCGTAGAGGCGTATTCTTTATATATTTTGTTTGACTCTTCCTTTTTATTGCGTTTTTCTGCCTTAACTGCGCCGGCATCGAAATAACCGTAATTTGAGGTTACGAGTGTTTTGTCGTTCTGTGTGTTATTATCATAAGGTGAATAATAAGCATCGTCGTTAATGACGTTATTGCTTGATGCACAAGCAGTTAGCAATACTGTTGCGGTTGCGATGATGGTGATACTCTTTTTCATATTAAATTCACTTTTTATTAAAAACATTGCAAAAAAAATTGTAATTTTGCACACTCAAATACTAACAAAAATCGTACCAAACTTTTAAAAATGGCAAAAGAAATTACAACACGTCAAGAAAATTATTCACAATGGTATAATGATATTGTGAATAAAGCCGAGTTGGCGGAGAGTTCCGCAGTGAGAGGTTGTATGGTGATAAAGCCTTACGGATATGCTATTTGGGAGTTTATGCATGACGCTCTTGATAAGATGTTCAAGGACACTGGGCACGTCAATGCGTATTTCCCTCTTTTCATTCCGAAAAGTTTTTTCAGCAAGGAAGCGAGTCACGTTGAGGGCTTTGCAAAGGAATGTGCTGTGGTCACGCACTACCGTTTAATGAAAAATCCAGATGGTCCGGGCATTGTCGTCGATCCGGAGGCGCGGTTGGAAGAGGAGTTGATAGTGCGTCCGACATCCGAGACTATCATCTGGGATACATATCGTAACTGGATTAAAAGTTACCGTGACCTCCCGATTTTATGTAATCAGTGGGCCAACGTGGTGCGTTGGGAGATGCGTACCCGTCTGTTTCTCCGCACGGCCGAGTTCTTATGGCAAGAAGGTCACACTGCTCATGCCACAAGCGAAGAGGCCATGGCTGAAGCCGAGAAAATGCTGGGCGTTTACGCCGACTTCGCCGAAAAGTACATGGCTGTTCCGGTCATACGTGGCATCAAGAGCGCCAACGAGCGTTTCGCCGGTGCTGTCGAGACATTCTGTATCGAAGCAATGATGCAGGACGGCAAGGCGTTGCAGGCCGGCACTTCACACTTTCTCGGTCAGAACTTCGCCAAGGCTTTTGACGTGAAGTATCTTAATAAGGAAAACAAACTCGAGTATGTCTGGGCGACATCATGGGGTGTCTCTACACGTTTGATGGGCGCTCTCATCATGGCTCATTCAGATGACAACGGCCTTGTGCTGCCCCCGAAAGTCGCCCCTATTGAGGTGGTTGTCGTTCCTATCTATAAAACCGACGACCAACGGCAGTCTGTTCTCGACTACTGCAACATGATGAAGCAGCGTCTTGAAGCTAAAGGACTTAGAGTGAAATTCGATGACCGCGACACTCAAAAACCAGGCTTTAAGTTTGCCGAATGGGAAATGAAAGGCGTGCCGGTGCGTCTTGCGGCAGGTCCACGCGATGTCGAGAACCAGACAGTTGAGATAGCTCGTCGCGACACCTTGACAAAACAGTCGATTCCGGAAGTCGAAATGGAAGACCATATACTCGGTCTGCTTGACGAGATACAGGATAACCTGTTCAAGAGAGCTCTTGAATATCGTAAGACTAACACTCACCGCGTCGATACCTGGGACGAGTTCAAGCAGGTTATTGAAAACGGCGGATTCGCCTATGCGCACTGGGACGGCACGACAGAAACGGAGTTGGCTGTCAAAGAAGAGACAAAGGCGACATTGCGCTGTATTCCGCTGGACGATGACTACGAAGACGGACTCGACGTGTTCTCGGGAAAACCCTCGAAGAGAAGAGTGATTTTCGCAAAAGCTTATTAAGTCTAATAAAGAGGAAGGAGTTTCCCTTTCGCAAATTCTCCATAGGTGACCGAGATTCTGTCTGGGTCACCTTTATAATATATATTCCCGAAATGATTTATTGTGGCTTCGATGCTTTCGGTGGCGCTGATGTAACAGTCGCTGGCAGATTTCGTGGTCACACGAACTTCCTCCGCATCATAGTTCCGTGCGTCAATGATACCGTAGCTTCTTTTGTGTATTACAAAGAATCTGTTGTCTTCACCATGAAGGTTGAGGTGACTCGTCCCATGACGGTAAACAACGTATAAAGAATCGCAATTGTTGATGTTCAGGTCAATGTCGCCGGAGCCGCCGTCGATTTCTATGCGATAGGAATTTGAAGAAGACTGTCCGATGTAGTTGTTTTCTGTTTTCAAAGTGCCGGAAGAAGCGAAAATGAAGTCGGTAATGTCTTTGAAATACAAAACAGCTTCGCATTTGTAATCGAATGGTCTTATCCAATTGCAAGTCGTTGTGTTGCAAATGCTTAAACCGCCGTTGCGAACCTTTGTCGTGATATTGTCGATAATGTTTCCCCCAGTGGTGATTTCGATATAGCAGGTATCGGAGCGTACAAGAGAAAGATTAATGTAGTCGTTGACATGCACTTCGTTGAAATCGGGTAGTTCGCGTGATTGTGTCACAATTGGACCGACGGTAAGAGGCGCTTTCTTGCAAGATGAAAATGATGCAAGAAAACATAATGTTAATATAATCAATGACCTATGTTTCATTTCAATGTATTCTGTATCCAATTCCAAAACCAATATAGTCTGCCCACGCATAGTGAGTTGTAAGCGATATTGTGGCGAAAACGCCTTTCCAGATGTTTTGCGTAATGCCTAATTTCTGATAGGCGCGACCCTCGCACAATTCCTTGCCTGCTATGTGATAACCAAGGTTGAAGATAAATGACGTTGATCCGAAAGTTAGTTCATAAGCAGCGTTAACGCCGGGTTTCAGTATCTCGATGCCGGTGAAGCCTATGCCTTTTTGACGAAGCACTTCTTTGTCGGTCATATCGTAAACAAGATCGATACCGACACCGATTTTGCTCATCTCGGTAAGGCGTTTCATGGCGTTGACCTGAATGTTATAGACCGACCAGGATTTGCCATAGCCTAAATATTCATCGATATCTTTTTGTGAATAAGAGAAAGCGAAAGTAAACGAGAGATTTTTCTTTTCCCAACTATTATATTGTTGATTGTCAAATGGTTGCTTCGCAATTCGTTGCTTCGGTTCGTTGATGAACCCTTTCAGTCCGATTCCGCCGTGCACAATGTTGATGCCGTTGTTCGGAGTTCTGCTTGAGCCATTGGAAAAGTGAGTGAAACCGAGAAAGGCGGACGCGCCAAAACGTTTGGTTATCATATAACTGTAGTCAACGGCAATATTTATTGCCGCATTGAAATGCGAGCCTATGAAAGTGTTTTTCGGGTTATCCACAGCATCGTAAGTCTGTGTGAGATAACTGATGCCGACACCAAGTTTAAAATTAATCTGATGTCGTTCGCCTTTTAAGCAGTTGAAAGATATATTCGGTATGATGGCAAAGGCTCTGCCAATTTCAGGCTGTTCGCCTATTCCAGTATAAAGTAAGTTTACGCCGACAGCAGGGTAATTCGACTTCGACTGCCAGGATTTTCTGCCGAAAGTGGCTTGTTGCAGGTTTAACTCGAAAAGCGGAAAATGAGCGTTGAAGACCTTCATTTCAGGGTGATGACATATAATAAAGCCATAACTTGACCGAAACTCTATTTGAAGATTAGGCTCGACGATAGTGTCATTGCCTTTTGCTGACAATAGATTTGAGTTGTTTAAAATCAGTAAAAAGAATAAAAAAACGACACTATTTTTTAAAAAGCACTTCATGCTGCAAAAATACAAAAAGGTTTCGTCAACTGCGCTAACAATGACAAAATAATTTATATCTTTGCAAAAATTTTAATCATGGATAAACGATTAGAAGCATTTAAAAGACTTTTGGATATCATGGACGACTTGAGGAAAGGCTGTCCATGGGACAAAAAACAGACTATTGAGAGTTTGCGACATCTTACCATCGAGGAGACATACGAGTTGAGCGAGGCGATTTTAGCTTCTGATTATCAAGATGTTAAGAAGGAACTTGGAGATTTGATAATGCACATTGTTTTTTATGCGAGAATTGCGAACGAGCGAGAACTTTTCGATATATCAGACGTGATAAACGGCATCTGCGATAAGTTGATTGTGCGTCATCCGCATATATACGGCGATGTTCAGGTTGAGACAGCTGAAGATGTTTTGGAAAATTGGGAGAAAATCAAGATAAAAAAAGAGGGGAACCGCAGTGTTTTAGGTGGTGTGCCAGCCGGTTTGCCGCCACTTTTAAAGGCTTATCGCATGACCGACAAGGCTTCGGGCGTTGGTTTCGATTGGCCGAACAAAGAAGAGTGTTGGGCGAAGGTGCTTGAAGAAATGAACGAATTGCAGGAGGAAGTGAAAAATGACGGAACAAAAGAACGCAAAGACGAAGAGTTCGGCGACCTGCTGTTCGCACTCGTGAACTATTCGAGATTCATAAAAGTTAATGCCGATGATGCCCTGGAACACGCAAATACCAAATTTCAAAAAAGATTCATATATATTGAGGACAAAGCAAGAGAGACGGGGAAAAATGTGGCGGATATGACGCTTGCGGAAATGGATTCCTTGTGGAACGAGGCAAAAAAGGCGGAGACGAAAAAAAACGCTGAATAGTGGATGATTTTTGTCATATATAATAAAAATTATGTATATTTGCGAATTAAATCGATGTGGAAAATGAGTGAATTGGCTAAAAGGACGGTGTTTGGCAGCTTGTTTGTAATCGTGGTGATTGGAAGCATTCTGCTTGACTTTTATGCGTTTCTTTTAGTGATGCTTGCGACGGTTTTCATTGGTTCTGAAGAAATTGGCTTGCTGATGACGAGAGATGGTCGTCATGACAATAAACTCATCGTGGCTGTTTTGGCGTCGTTGTTTTTTCTGTTCAGTGTGGTGTTTTGCCCAATTTCACATATAATACTGTTGATACTGCTTCTTGTGCCGTTTTTGTTGGCGTTGTTCTCAAAAAAGCACTCATTTGCTGAAATGGCTGCAAGTTGTTGGACATCAATGTTCTTTGTGGCGTTGCCATGTGTGTTGATGATGAAGATGTATCGGAATGCCCCGATAGCCACTATTGAAGGTAAATACTTGATAATCACATTGTTTTGCTTGATTTGGATAAACGATATTTTCGCTTATTTGACAGGCATAACAATAGGAAGACATAAACTTTTCGAGAGGATTTCTCCCAAAAAAACGATTGAGGGCAGTCTTGGAGGGCTCGTGATGACAGCGGTCTTTGCATTTTTGGCGAATCATTACCTGTTGCATATCATGCAAGATTGGAAAATGATGGGATTGGCAGCTGTTGTTGTCGTTTTTGGCAGTTTGGGTGATTTATGTGAGTCGATGATGAAGCGTCAGGCAGGGGTGAAAGACTCTGGCAACCTGATTCCAGGGCATGGCGGCATTCTTGACAGATTCGACGCAACGTTTTTATCGGTGCCGTTTGTTTATTGTTATTTGATATTATTGTAATTCAATATATTATGTATATACATAAAAAAGGATACCGTGTTATTGCAACCGTGTTCACATTGATAACATTGTTTATTGCTGTGGCAATAATGTTGCTTAACGCGTTTTTTGATACAACACGTTGGCCCGTCTTTGCCGGTCTTATCATAACAGGTGTGATAATTGTTGTTTGGTCGGTAACGTTTTTCCGTGTTCCAACAAGAAGGAAGATAACGCAAGATGAAAACGCTGTCGTTTCTTCCGCCGATGGCGAGATTGTCGCTATTGAAGAGGTTGAGGAGAAGGAATATTTCCATGACAAAAGGATTCAGATTTCGGTTTTTATGTCGGCTTACGATGTACATGTGAACTGGTTCCCGATTAACGGTGTCGTGAGTTATGTGAAGTATCATCCGGGCAAGAAAATGTTTGCGATAAACCCCAAGTCGTCGGAGTTGAACGAGCGCAATTCGGTGGCAGTCAGAGATGAGAAGGGCAGGGAGGTGCTGTTCAGACAAGTTGCCGGCGTGATGGCTCGAAGAATCGTCTGTAATGTCAAGGAAGGCGACAAGGCAGAGGTGGGCAAGGAATTTGGCATGATAAAATTCGGTTCGCGAGTGGATTTCTTCTTGCCGATAAATGCCGATATTCAAGTGGAAATGGGCGATGATATCACAGGTCAGGTCTCGGTTTTGGCTTATCTCAAATAAAAAAAAGTGAAAAAACGATGCGTAATATTAAAAATATTGTTATATTTGCAGGTTCAAAAAGAACATAAAATAGAAAATCAATGTTTAACTAAAAATTAAATCAAATGAAAAGATTATCTTTACTTTTCGCGATGATTGCTTTCTTAACAGGCAATGTTTTCGCACAGACAGTGCTTATCAATGATGATTTTGAAGCCTATAATGTGGGTGACAAGATTGCACAGGCGGCACAAGCAGCAGGTCACGACTGGTGGACAACTTGGAACAACAGTCCAGGTTCTAATGAAGATGGAACCGTTGCAGAGGCCGGTGGCTCAAAATGCGGCTACATTTCAGGTGTTGCCGACAACGTCCTTCTTCTCGGCGGCCAGGAATCAGGCACCTATGACCTTGAGTTCGCTATTTATTGCGACGCAGGCAAGTATGGTTACTTCAACATTCTCCACGATTTCAACGGCGCTGGCTCAACATGGGCTATGCAGGCTTATGTGAACGCGACAAACAATGGTCAGAGCACAACGACCTATGCTCCTGGACATGGCACAGTTCATGCCGCCGGCAACGCAGTCGCCGATATTCCGGGTGTTGTGGAAGAATGGATGTTTTTCAGAATTCGTGTCAATTGCGACCTCGACCACGCGGAATTGTTCTATCGTTCAGAGACAACACATCCGGAAGAGTCGTTGATTTGGGATTGGACATGGAGCTGGGATAGCTTCGGCCAGTCACAAGTAGGTCGTAAAATAGACGCCATGGACTTCTTCGCGCCTCATGCGACAGCTGGCTGTTATTATCTTGACGACTTTGTATTCACAAGAATCGGTGAAGAGACATCGTCGCACATCACATTTGACATTGATCAAGTCAATGCGTTTGTCGCTGAAGACGACATGACTTCAGTCGAAATCAACATCAGCAATGCCGAAGGCTCATCAATTGGTGAATGGACAGGTTGGATTGACTTCGGTACAGCACAGGGTGGTACACAAACCAACGCAGTCCACTATGATGTCGAACCAGGTACAAGCTCGTCACTCGTTGGTATAAACATCGAGGCTCCGACACCGATAGAGGTCGCTGCGATGTTCCCGGGTTCATCATACGCTGCCGCGGCAATGGGTACAAAAATTGTCAGTGCACAGTATATATTCTTTACAAATTCGGAAACAGGGACGATAGGTATCGAGCCTAACACGCCTGTCACATTCCGTATCTATGGTCAGGGCATGCACGGTCAGCCATCGGAAGTTCTTGCAGAAAAAGTTATTCCTTATAACTCAATCGTTGCAGGCGATTGGCTTACCGCTACGTTCGACACACCAGTTGACCTTACAGGTTTCAATGTGTGGGTGACATGCGAATACACCCAGGCTGTTTCGGGGCTTGCAATGTCATTTGATGGTGGCTCAGTTGCCGACCATGGTGACTACTATCGTCTAAACGGTGGTGGCGCATTTAGCAAATGTTCAGAAGTGTTCTCCCAAAGTTACGGTAATTTCCACATCCGTATGAACTGCCAGGGCGCACCGGTTAATGCTACATGGGCAAACTTGAGCAAACCAGAAGGCACAATGGCTATCGGAGGATCAGATGTTGTCACATTGAACCTGAACACAATCGGTAGCTCGGAGGGTGATGTCTTGGAAGCCAATATTATTTTCAAAACCAATGACATGAACAATGCACAGGTTATCATTCCTTTGACACTTACAGTCGGTTATGAGGGAGTTGGCGAGAAAGCGGAAAGCGCATTCAATGTTTATCCTAACCCGGCAACAAATGGAATAGTTGTGGTTGAAGGTGAAAACATCAACGTTATCGCTATCTACAGCGCGGCAGGTCAGCTCGTGAACGTCGTTCGCGATACAAAAGTTGACGTGAGCAACTTCGACGCAGGCGTTTACTTCTTCAACATCATCGACAACGCTAACAACACAACAGTACAGCGTGTTGTTGTAAAGTAAATAGAGAATTTTAAACGAGCAGAAAGATATAGGGACTCTTAATAGGGGTCCCTATATTTTTTGTTGTTGGCGAAGCCACTCGAAAAGGGCTACGGCGGCAGCGTGTGAGACGTTCAGAGAACGTGTCGGACCTGGAACGGGGATATAGACAATCAAGTCGCATTGTTGCAGTAGCTCTTCTCGAATGCCGCGGCTCTCGTTGCCTACTACGAAGGCAGCCTCGGAAGGCAGTTCCGTCTCAAAAATATTTGTGGCGTTTGTCGCGGTTTCTATCGCAATGAGTTTTTTATTCACGGGAATAAGTTTTCTTAAGTCGTTCTCGTTGGTGAAATACCATTTGATGTTGTCTTTGCTCGATGCGGCGCATTTCCTGACTCTTCCGATACTGTGAGTCGGCTCCTCTCCAAGAAATATCATTTCGGAAGCTCCGATATTGTCTGAAAGCCGTATCATCGACCCCATGTTGTCGGGTGTGAGCAGGTTGTCGGCGATGACAATGGGTCGTGAGATGGAGTCGTAGATGGTTTCCGGCTCCGATATTTTGAATAAATCGTTGGATTTGATGTACATTTCTAAAAATTTTTCCCTTGATAGGTATTGCGTTCTTCAAGGCGTTTTTCGATTAGGGATAATACTTGGTCGTAGCGTAGGTTGAGCCAAGGTTTCGAGACGAGGAAGCGCGGCGGCACTTCGCCGGCGAAACGCTCGATGACGATATTGGGATTGAGTCTCTCGATGAAATCGATGACAAACTCAATATAATCTTCGAGGATAAACAGTTGAAAATCAGAGGGGTTGGCGAGATATTCGTCAGCCATTTTCGTGTCTTTGAAAATCTGCAGCTGATGGAATTTTACCGATGTGAGAGGCAGTTTCGAGACGACATCGGCGGCGTGGAGCATCATGTCGCGTGTTTCACCGGGAAGTCCGAAAATCAGATGCCCTCCACAGTGGAATCCGTATTCGCGGGTGAGCTCGACGGCTTTACGGGCGATGTCGAAGCCATGACCGCGGTTGATGCGCTGTAATGTGCTGTCGTACACAGACTCGATGCCGTATTCAACGATGATATAAGTGTTGAAAATGGAACGGATACGTTGTAACATTGCGAGAATTTTCTCCGATATGCAGTCGGGACGCGTGCCGATGACAAGACCGGATACCCCTTCGACGGAGAGGGCTTCGCAGTAGAGTTTCTCGAGTTCGTCAACGGGCTTGTAAGTGTTGCTGTATGCTTGAAAATAAGCCAGATATGATTTTGCTCGACGATAACGTCGCTGATGAAACCCGATGCCCTCCTCGATTTGTTGACGAACACTCTTCCCGGAATGGCAGTACGACGGATTGAAAGCATCGTTGCGGCAGAAAGCGCACCCTCCAGTGCTGATTTTGCCGTCACGGTTAGGACATGAAAAACCGGCGTCAATGCTTATTTTCTGCACACGACCGCCAAACTCTCGCGTGAAATACGAAGAGTAGCTGTTGAAACGCCGATTATCGCCCCACGGAAACATGATTATTTTTTTGCAAAATTACAAATAAATAATATTACTTGTCTCGTTTGGAATGGAGAAATCCGCCGCATATAAAAGAATTAAGTTTCTTGACCACGTTGGAAGTGATGTGTGTGAAGGTCTGAAATGAGTTTTTTTGTATTTTTGCAAAATAAAATTTTACAAGATGGAAAGTTTTAAAGTAGGCGACAGAGTTAATTTTTTGAATGACAAAGGTGGCGGTGTCGTCAAGAAGATTATCGACACCAGAATGGTTGAAGTGGAGATTGAAGAAGGTTTCAATGTCCCGGTTTTGATTAGTGATTTGGTCTTGGATTTCAGGACGCAGCCGACGCGTCAGCAACAGATGGTTGACAATGTGCAGAAAGAGATTAAGAATCAACAGATTATAGAAGCGGAGACAAAAAACGAGGCAAGAAGAAGCGAGTTGAGGCGATTTGCGCGCAATTCGGAAGAAGAAGGTGTTTATCTTGCGTTCATTCCGCATGACCAGCAATGGCTTCTTACAGGATTGATTGACGTGGCGGTGGTAAACAACACTCCGGCCGACGCCTTGTACAGTTTCAATATTAAAAAAGAAGGGAAATATTCCAATATTGATTATGGAAGCATAGCCCCGTTTTCAAAAGTTGTGGTTGAAGCCATTTCGCGCGATGACATCGCTCATTGGTGCGAGGGTGTGATTCAGGTGATTTTATGCCGTGACGAGATGGATTTTGTTTACCGTCCGCTTCATGCGCCGTTTTCGTTGAGGACTACACGTTTCTTTAAAGACGGAAGTTTTGTGGACTCTGGATTGTTGGGTGAGAAGGCCATGATGATTAGCCTTGCTACACTCGTTGCCTTGAAAGGTTCTGATACCGGCTATGCAAAATTGATGGAAGACGGCGTGATGCAGCCGAAGGCGAACAAGGATATAATGAAGAAAGAGGCGGCGATTGACAAGCATCAGACGCAGCCCGGAGAGGCTGTCGTGGATTTGCATATTGGCGAATTAGTGGACAATATCCTTGGAATGTCGAGCAGTGATATTTTCAGGACTCAGATAAATTATTTCAAGAAAATGCTTGACAGTGCGATAGAGAACGACTATTCGAAGGTGACGTTTATTCACGGAGTGGGGAATGGGGTGTTAAAGAATGCTATTATTGAGGAGCTGAAGCATTATGAGAACACGGAGAACAGGATGGCTGAGATTTCGAGATTTGGGGTGGGGGCGATTGATGTGATAATTAGAGACAAAAGTGGTAAATAGGTCTAATGGGTTTAATGGGGCTAATTGGTCTGATAAGACCAATTGGCCGTGGGCATTTTTTTTAGAGATAATGAATTAATGTTATAATTATATTATTTTTTTGTATATTTGCGGTTTACTACAAACTATTGTAAATTGAATTATTTTAATAGGTTAAGGAAACGGGTGAGTTTAGGATTCGATAGGTCAATATCTGGTTCTTGGTTTAAGCAGATATTATGGCTTATATCGATTTTCCTAATAATCGGAGGGGTTTTCCTGGTTGTCAACAAGATGTATCCGAATTCATATCGTTTTGACGAGTGGGATATTATCGGGCTGTTTTTAGGCACTGATTCAGACCATATTGCCAATAATGGTAACATTTATTTTGGTTATATAGTAGTAATTATTGGTGCGATAATTTTCAATGGTCTTCTGATATCGTTTTTTGCCAACATCATGCAGGGTAGGGTCAATGATTTTAAGAAGGGATATGTGAAGTATCCTTTTGATAATCATGTTGTTATATTAGGATACAACGAGATGGTTCCTGATATTGTGAAGCAGCTTGTAAAGATATATCCAAAGAGTGATATAGCGATACAGACAATTCTTGACGCTGAAGGTGTTAGGACGAGGCTCTATTCCAAACTTGATGCGAAGGAAGAAAAAAATATCGTGATTATCAATAATCAGCATGATTCAGTGGAGGCGTTGGAAAATCTCGTTGTGCACAAAGCTGTGAAGGTTTATATTTTAGGTGAGGATGAGGATGATGATCGCGATGCGACAAGTATCAACTGTTTGAAGAAGATTGCTGGTATCTGTGCTGACCATAGCAGAAAAGACCGTTTGCCATGTGTGACGTTGTTGCAGAATCAGTCGTCGTTTGTGTTTTTCCAGACGGCTGATATCACGAAGGAGGTAAAAGACCGGATAGAATTCATGCCGTTCAATTTTGACGAGGTGTGGGCGAGAAAGGTGCTTGTGACTGGTCGGAGTGACATGAACGATGTGACTTACACGCCTCTTGACCGTGAAGGTATTGACAAAGATTGCGACAAATATGTGCATTTGGTGATTTTGGGTATGACGCCGATGGGGTTGATGCTTGCCATCGAGGCGGCTCATGTGGCTCATTATCCGAATTTTGTCACAAAAGGAAAGAAGACGTTGATTACTTTTGTGGATGTTGAGGCTCGTAGAGAGATGGATTACCTGACGAGCTGTTTCAACAGGTTTTTCGACCAGTGTGACTACACATACAAAGAGATAGAGAAAGGGCGGCTGGTGTATGAGGATAGCTTTAAATCGGTGAGTCCGTCGGGGAGCTTCCTTGATATCGAGTTTGAGTTCATCAAAAGCAATGTGGCTGATGACCTGATGCGTCAGAAGCTTTCGGATTGGGCCGATGACAAAGGTCAGATATTGACTATAGCTGTGTGTTTCTTACATTCGGCGCGTAATATTGCTACGGCGTTGTATATGCCTGACAAGATTTATGAAAATGAGATTATGTTGCTTGTGAAGCAAAATATGTCTGGAGAGCTGCTGAATCTTGTTAGAATTGACCCGTCGGCAGCCGACCAACGGAAGAATGAATATGTGAAATACAGAAATATCAGGCCTTTTGGCATGCGTAATGACGGATATGAGGTGGGTGAGACGATAGAAAGTTGGGCTAAAAATGTAAACTATCTTTATTCATATTTTTATGATAACGACAGGATTCCGGAGACTTATCCTAAAGAAACAATAGATTCGATGTGGAATGGTCTCAACGTATCTGATAAATGGTCGAGCATGTACAACGTGTTGACGATACCTGGAAAACTGCGTAGTGTCGGAATTGACTACAATAACAAGGATAGTTGGAGGGAGCTGAATGACGAAGAGATTGCGTTGCTGGAACGAGTGGAGCATAACAGATGGAATGTTGAGAGGTTGCTGTGCGGCTATCGTCTCACCAATCAGGAAGAGTCAGCTTTGGTGAAAGATGATATAGAGAACAAGAGGGGCAAAAAGCTCAAAAAGTATTATAAAAACAGAGGCATACATTATGACATACGTCCATACGATGCGCTTGGTGATGACGATACAGGATTGAATGTCAAGCGTTTCGACGCAGGTGTTGTCAAAGGAATGATTGATATTATTAAAAATGGAAAATAACGGTACTATGAGGAAAACTTTATTATTGATTATCGCTGTATTGATTTTTAAAGTTGGATATTCCAATAATTATCATGATGACAAAGCTCAGCAGATTTACTATTATTATTTGCAAGGTCTCAAAGCTGACAACGATGAGAAGGAAAATGCATCGATAGGTGATGCTTTGAGGTATTATTATTGGAGTCTGGTGCTTTGTTACACTCATCCTGATGGATCGAAGATGAACATGTACTCACCTGAGACTAACCAGGAGATTCTGATTAAGGAATGGCTGAATGACAGAATTGATACGCTTCTTCAAAAGATTAATTTTATTTTGAAGAAGAAGCCTGTGTTTAAAAATAAAAACAGTGTTGCATACGAGCTGGTGGTGACTGATGGCGCTGACAGGGTGCCGTGGCTTAAATTTGAGTATAACAATGGTCACGGTTATATAGAAAGCTCTGTGGAGAGCGGCATTGCCTCGGTGGAGTTATTGGATAAAGGCATCAACAATATAGATATTATGGTTAGTCTTGAGAACAAGCCTGATGCAGAAGCACGTGCCAAAGAAGTTTATGCAGCCATGGAACAGTTGGGCTCCCCAATATATTTTGCTTCGGCGGTGAAGAAAATAGACTTGAGAAGAGTTAAGGAGGAAGAAGAAAAGGCGGCTTATCAAGACGAGGTTATTATTCAGAAACAAAGTGAGACCAAAAAACTCATCGATGATAATCTGTCAGAGAATATGGATGCATATCTGAAGGCTATGAAGGCTATAGAGAAATCGTTGAGGAACAAAGACATTAGTACGGCCAAGAACTATTTCACAGTTAGTGGATATAAGATGTTTGAGACGCTGTTTAGTAGTGGAAGATATTATATTTTGGGCACACCGGAGTATAAATTTGTGGAATTTAAGAATTTGGTGATATGCAGAAGCATCCCGATGCAGTTTAATTTCAAGAACAATGTGGGTTTTGTAAGGAATGTGGTGTTCCGTTTTGACAAGGAATCGCAAAAGGTGGAGTCGTTGGCTTTCAGATTGACAGATATTGCTGAGATTGATATTCTTGGTAAAGAGCTATGGAATCCTGAGTCGAGGATGACTCTGGTGAATTTTCTGGAAGACTATCAGACAGCATACGCTTTGAAACGAATTGATTATCTTGATATGATTTTCTCGGACGAGGCTCTGATTGTTGTTGGTACGGTTCTCAAACAAAAACCTAAAGGCGATAAGATGCATCTGTCAAATGAAACTAAAGTGAGATATGACACTCTCAGTAAGGGCAGATATATAGAGAAGCTACATACTGTGTTCAATAACAATGAGTTTGTCAATATCCGTTTTATGGACACCGATTTTACACAGCATAAGAAGTACAAGGAGCTTTACGGCATTCAGGTCAAGCAGGAATACTTGTCGAGTTCGTACGGCGACGTCGGTTATCTCTTCTTAATGGTTGACCTTCGCGGGGAGTTGCCTATCATACATGTGAGGACATGGGAGCCAGAGAAGACGAAGAATCCTATTGGTTTTGATAATATTACAGTTGAATGATAATTATATGAAGAAGATTTTACTTTTATTATTCACGGTATTCACGTTATTTGCCCAAGCGCAAGACGGTGATTCATTCCTTTGTGTCGATGACTTCAAGTTATTGGGTCCGGATCACACTTTTATCTTGCCAGATGGTATGCGTAAGACCGACAACAACGGCAAGCAATGGGCGATGGTGAAAATAGTGGCAAAAGGCTTTGACAGCAAGATTCTGAACGACATCAGTTTCTATTCGCCGAGTTCGACGCTAACAGTGGGCAATGCCAGCATGGATGCGGAAGACGGCAGCTACAAGATTATCATGTCGTCGGGTGTCAATGGAAAATTGATTTTTAAATATCAAGGAACTACACTGGAGTATCAGCTGCCAGTGCAACTTGTCAAAAAGCGAGTTTATCAGCTTGATCTTGCAATCCGATCGGCTAATCTCACTATCGTGGCCACTCCAGCAGATGCCAAGATTTACATCGACGGAGAGGAGGTTGGCGCCGACGGTTATGCCAGTGTCAATTTGAGGCTGGGAGAGCATACCTATTCTGTGGAGTGTAAAAACCATCTTAACGAGAAAAACAAATCCATAAGATTGGAGAAGAACGAGAGGCTGGATGTCAATCTTAAGCCTTTGTTCGGTTACATATCCATAAACTCGGAGCCGTCGGGAGCCGATGTATATATCGATGGTGCACATGTTGGAAGGACACCATATATCAACAAAAAAATCAATAGAGGTAAAAACAATGTTGTGCTGAAGCTGAACGGATACCATGATTATCCTGAGCTCGTTGATGTGGGCATGGGAGAACAGAAAACAATGGATGTTCAGATGGTGAGATATGGCGATTTGACGTACAATGTTAAAAATGCCATTACGACAGAGTTGACGTTGTATTTGAGTCGTGACACGTTGTATTTCGATTCAAGCCAATCGCGGGATTCTGTTTTGGTGACGACCAACAATATCGAATGGAATTTCAAAGATGCACCACGTTGGGTGAGTTTATATCGTCGCAGTAATGTGTTGTATATCACTTGTTTGGAAAACAGGATGCACGCAAGCAGAGAGGCCGATGTCACGATTTTTACTGGTGATATAAGCACGACTTTGCATATTGTTCAGGAAGAAGGCAAAACAGTGTTGAAAACTAATGATAACAGGATGGTTTTCGAAGCTGCTGGTGACAGTATTATAAGGCGCATTGAGACTAATGTGTGGAATTGGGATATCAGGGCAGATAGAGATTGGATTCATGCGTATGAGAAGGGCGACACTCTTGTTGTTTTATGTGAAGAAAACACCATGCCGGTGTCGCGACACGGCAATATCACGGTGCGGGCATTTGACCAGGAGAGAAACTTTAATGTGTATCAGAAATCGTGTGTGACAAAAATCATGATTCCGAAAGAGGACAACGTGATAGAAAAAGAAGGTGGCACAATGGCTATTTCTGTCGGTCAGGTGAAAGGTGCGTGGACATGCAGCACAGATGAGACATGGATGAAAGTGTCGCGTTCGGGCGATGTGGTGATATTGGATTGTGAGAAGAATCTTTCAAAAAGCCGCAGGGGTAGCTTTATAGTGAACACCAACACAAAGACATATCGTTATTTTGTGGTACAAAAAGGAGAGGAAGAAGATTCCAAAGAGGTAATTGTTGACAGCAAGCCGTCATGGAGCCGACTGTATATTGATGATGAGTATGTAGGGCGTACGCCTGTCAGGAGAGCCATTGATGACTCTGTGCATTTGGTAAGACTTGGACGTGAGACCAGGAGCTATGTTTTCAACATGATGAACGAGGGCGTCACATTTAACACCGGATTACGGTATATACAGATAACAATGTCGAGCAAGACGGTGGGTTTGAGAAGTGGGTTTATCGGCACTAAACACTGGGGCGGATACAATCATTTCCAGTTGAATATGAATAACTGGGACACCAAGCCATCGGGTGATAAAGGCCCGTTGTATATTGTGAGTGCCGGTCCCTCGTTTGAGATATTGCCGTGGCTGTCGGTATATGCCGGCGCTGGTGTTGGATTCTCGAACGACACGCTGAGGATTGTGCCACCTGGCGAGAAACCTAATCACAAACACGCAATCAGTGAGTTAAGTGAGGGATATGAACTGGAAGCCGGTTTGATGTTCTATTATAGAGATGTTTTCGCATCAGCCGGAGTGCAGTATAACCATATTGGAATGCATCAAAACTTTGACTATTCGTTTGGTCTTGGATTGTATCTAAACAGATATTACGACTCGAAATATGGCTATTGCTCTACGAGAAGCCGTCAGTGGTGGTCGCTCAACTATATGTACAATCCAGGTCGTAACGGACACGGCATTATGTTTAACGACGTTGGAAAGAATAGTGTCCGTTGGTATATCAAGGCGATGGGAGAGTTTAATAAAGTTGAAAATGTTGATGAGATAGCACCGCTTGTGACTACTGGTGTTACGTTTAACCTGATGCCAGGGTATATCGATTTTATGGTTGGTGGCGGATACCAGGCAGCCATAATATCAAAAAGCCTTGTCGACAAAGGCCTTCAAGCTGAAGTCGGTTTTGTGATGAATATATGGCGTATCCCTCTGACAATCATGATGCGATGCAGCGAAATCAACAAGAGCACTCGTTATCTGACAGTCGATTTCGGAGTTGGATTTAGTTTTGGCGAATTTTCACATAGTAAAAAACATTAACAATGAGATATATTAAGTACATAGTATGCCTGATGCTAATACTTCCGTTGGCAGTATCGGCACAGAACAAGAAAAACCTCACGAAACATTTGGTTGGTAAGATTACTACCGCTAATTATTTGAATAGGGTTCAAGGTGTTTACATTAAACACGGAGAATTCAGGGTTTGTTTTGATAATAAAATCCTTGCCCCGTCAGATAATGACACATATACCAAAAACAACAAGTATTTCGTGATTGTCAGAGATACGAAAGACAATATCCTGTATGCGAGGATGAATAATTATGAGCTGTTGTTATCAGAAATGAGCGGCGTAAATTTACTGAGAGCCGGATATACCATTCCAGATTATGTGTATGTTGAGAAACGTGACGTTATGTATGCTGGGAAGGAGGAGAATATGTATTATCTGCATCTCTCCAACAAGGTTTTGGGTCCTTTTAATAAAATTTTGGACCTGTTTCAGGATGGTTTCATATATAAGCTTGGTAAGAATTATGCATACAGGATGTATAATAATGATGAGCATACTATAAATTATACTGTTCCTGATGAAGCGCTCTATAAAGAAAAAACCATTCGCTGTAATTTGAAAGACACGGTGTTGGAGTTTAAACCAATAGATAATGTGCGTTATTACACGACAGTTAACGGTCATTATTATCTGTTGTATTATGACAACTATATGGAAAACACCTTGATGGTTGTTGACAGCACGGGATATGAGCTTGATGGTGCTTTGGAGACAGTGATGTTCAAGTATTCACAGGATGGAAAGCATTGGATTGCGGCATATCCTAACAATATCATTGTGGATGGTGTCAATGTGGCGCGGCTGACTAATAAAATCAAGAATGTGGCGATAAAAAACAACGGACAATATGCATATGTAGTTGAAGGAAAAGGCATGAATGACGTTATGTATATTGGCGAAAATATGATAATGAAAGGCGTAAATGTCAAATGGCTTGCCATTGATGCAGACGATAGGTTTAATTATATCTGCAGAAGCAAACAAGGCTATTTCTATGGCATCGATGACGATATGTGTGCCAAAAACGAAGATTTGGAAAAGTATTATTATCCGGCGCTTTTCGATAGCAATGATAAGTTTGTGGTGAAGTCTGACGACGGAAAACATGTCATGGAGTTCAGCTATGATACACCATATATCATGATTGACAACATGCGGTTGGACTGCCCGTCAATACCACATTATGCCAAGTGGGATGAGAGCGAGCACAGTTTTGTTTGGAATGCTGTTGAGGATTATAATCTTTATTTATACAAATATAAAGTTAAAAAATAATGCAGTACGACGTCTTTATAAGCTATTCCCGTAAGGATTATATTGATGAAAATGGCAATGTCATCAGGGGAAATATTATATCCAAGATCAAGGATGTGCTGAACAAAAATGGCATAACCTATTGGATTGACGAAGACGGCATCAATTCGGGTGATGAGTTTGCGAGGCTTATCGTCAGGAGTATAAAAGACTCGAAGGTGCTTCTGTTTGTCTCGACTGAGAACTCGAACAATTCGGAATGGACCCGCAAGGAGATAGCTTCTGCTATATCGTACAAAAAGAAAATCATTCCTTTTAAATATGATGACACGCCGTTCAACGACTCATTGTTGCTATATCTTGCGGACCTGGATTTCATTTCATATACTAAGATGGGTGACAGGGGACTCAACAGACTTGTGACAAGCATCTCGAAATATCTTGAAGGGCTAAAGCCGGTGGATGTCGCCGTTGAGGTGGCAGAGGTTAAGCCGAAAAACGTCGAGCCAGATAAGAAAGAGACCAAGGGCAGGTCAAAAACGATAAATATCCTGATGATAGCTGTTTTTGCGGCTGCTGTTATATATGCTTTGGTTTTGACATGGAAAAATTTGGGCTCGGATAAGCAGGATGTTGTCGTTAATAATGTTGAAGACGTTGAATTGAAGGCCGCGGTTGATACAGAAGTTAAGACTGAAGAAAGCAAGCCTGTTGAGCAGCCGGCGCCAAAGCCAGTTGTGAAGAAAGAGCTGAAGAACACCACTGTCGACGTCAATGGAGAGAAGATTGACATGGTTGTTGTGAAAGGCGATGGCAAGGTCGGTGATTTCCTCATTGCGAAATATGAGGTGACGCAGGGTTTATGGAAGGCAGTGATGGGTGCCACTGTGGCGCAGCAGCGTGACATGCTGGATCATTCGTTCAAGCTTAGAGGCGAGGGTGATGACTTTCCGATGTATTATATCAGTTGGGACGACTGTCAGGCATTTATCAAGAAGCTCAACACCTTGACTGGCAAGAAATTCCGTATGCCTACCGAGGCAGAGTGGGAGTGTGCCGCCAGAGGCAACTCCGATCCTTTTGATAATTTCTTCAATGACCTTTGGTTTGAGGACAACAGTGATGGCACAACACATGCTGTGGGGCGCAAGGGTCCTAATTCGTTGGGTTTATATGACATGTTTGGCAATGTAGGGGAGTGGTGCAAAGACATGAAAGAATACGAGCATGTTGTTAAAGGAGGCGATTGGGCGAGCACACGTGAAAACTGCAAAGTGTCGAGTCGTTCATATTTGGACTCGTCAATTCGCAGTGATGCAACCGGATTGAGGTTGGCGTTGTGACCCCGCCGGGATTCGAACCCGGACCGAAGGAACCGGAATCCTTAATTCTATCCATTAGACTACGGGGCCTTAGTTAGACTTTAGACTTTAGACTTTAGACTTTAGCAATCTATACTAAGGTCTAATGTCTAATGACTAAGGTCTTTTTATGTGGAGCTGGAGGGAGTCGAACCCTCGTCCAAACAAGGAACAGTTAGGCTTTCTACATACTTATTCTGTTGTTGGTTTTCGAGTTGTGCAAGGAAACAGACATCCTAATCGCAACCTTATCTCCTTGAGTTTCACGACGTTGCCGGAGCTTCCGCGTCGCTATCCCGAAATTGTTGAGCACCTCGTTGTCGGACCGGAATCGGGAGACTCCATCCGCGAGATGTCTCGTCCTCTCACCTTGTGAAAGGATAAAGCTTTAATCTACTGTACTTCGATTAAGCAGCGAGAGCGTAAGTATTTTCGCCAATTAATTTTTTGCAGCCAAGATTTACGAGCGTCACTGCGAGGCTCGGTATGCTTACATAACCCTTCTACAAGCTGTCAAAACCGGTCAGCCCCAAGTTATGTGATTTTCTTCCATCAAAAATCGTGCAAAGATAATAAAAAATTCCGAAATTAAACGTATTTTTTTACATCTTTGTCTGAAATCGTTGAGCCACAGAGTATTACAAGACGACCGACGACGTTTTGCAGTTCTCGGATGTTGCCTGTCCACTGCTGTTTTTTCAGTTCCTCGATGGCTGAATCGGTGAAAACAGGTATGGGTTTGCCCATTTCGTTGGCGGCTTTCACGACGAAGCTATTAATTAATAGAGGTATGTCGTCGAGGCGTTCGCGTAGTGGCGGCACCTTCATTATTATCATGCTGATGCGATGATAGAGGTCTTCGCGGAAATTGCCGTTTGCTATTTCGTCTAAAAGGTTTTTGTTTGTCGCTGCGATGACTCTGACATCTACTTTTATCTCTTCTTCGCCTCCGACACGGGTTATTTTGTTTTCTTGCAGCGCTCGCAGCACTTTGGCTTGTGCGGCGAGGCTCATGTCGCCAATCTCGTCGAGGAAGAGCGTGCCGTTGTCGGCGAGTTCGAAGTCGCCTTTTTTCTGTTTGATGGCAGAGGTAAAAGCTCCTTTTTCGTGACCAAACAGCTGACTCTCAATAAGTTCAGATGGTATGGCAGCGCAGTTTACCTCGATGAAATGGCTATTGTTGCGTGGACTCATCTCATGCAGTTGCCGAGCTACGAGTTCTTTGCCAGTGCCGTTTTCGCCGATGATGAGGACGCGGGCATTGGTAGGCGCCACACGCTCAATCATGTCGCTCAACTCATTCATCGTCGGTGATTTTCCGACCATCTCGTATTGTTTGCTGACAGCGTTGCGCAATATTTTTGTCTCGTTGACGAGTTTGTTTTTGTCGAGGGCGTTGCGCAAGGTGATGAGCATTCGGTTGAGATCCATCGGCTTTTCAATAAAGTCGTATGCACCTTTTTTTATTGCCTCGACGGCGATGTCGATAGTGCCGTGGCCGGATATTATGATAACAGGTGTGTCGGTGACGGTTTTGGCTTTTTCCAAAAACTCAATACCGTCCATTCGTGGCATTTTTATATCGCAGAAGATGGCATCGAAGACTGTGTCGTTGAGGAGAGGCAGTGCCTCGATTGCGGAAGCCGCCTCGGTTATTGTGAAACCTTCGTTTTCGAGTATGCCGTGCATGGAACGTCTGATGGCAGGCTCGTCGTCGATTATCAGGACACGTGACATCAAAAGTTGGGTTTTAGGTCAGACTTTTGGTAGAACTCGTCGATGACACGCACTGCTTCGTCAACGTCATCGACAACATAGAAAAGACCCAGCTCGGTTTCGTTTATGACTTTGTTTTCAATTAGAGTGGTCTTGAACCATTCAACCAATCCGCTCCAGAATTCCGAACCTACCATTATGATAGGGAAATGAGAGATTTTGTGTGTCTGAATGAGCGTTATGGCCTCCGACAGTTCGTCTAAAGTGCCGAAACCTCCTGGAAATGCGATAAATCCTTGGGCGTAACGTGTAAACATTGTCTTTCGGATATAGAAATAATCGAAGTTTATAGACTTGTCGTTGTCTATATACTGATTTGGCTCCTGTTCATGAGGCAGCAAAATGTTGAGGCCAACGCTCTTCCCTTCAGCGATGTGCGCGCCTTTGTTGCCAGCTTCCATAATGCCCGGACCGCCTCCTGTGATGATGCCGAAGCCTTTTTCCACAAGTTTTTCTGCTGTCTCAACTGCCATCCGGTAGTATTTGTTGTCTTCCTTGATGCGTGCCGAGCCGAAGATGGCCACGCAGGGTCCTATCCTTGAGAGAGTTTCGTAACCGTTGACGAATTCCGACATTATCTTGAAGACAGACCACGAGTCGTTGGCTTTCGTGACGGTCCAGCTTCTTGTTTCCAATACTTTTCTAATCTTGTCAGTGATATACATAAAATCAAAATTTATTTTGCAAAGATAATAATTATTTTTGTATTTTTGCAGTCTGTTATTTTAAAAAAAAACATGCGGATTTAGCTCAGTTGGCAGAGCGGAAGCTTCCCAAGCTTCAGGTCGCGGGTTCGAACCCCGTAATCCGCTCGTAAAAAAATGAAAAAAAATGTCGGGTGTATTGAAAGTTTTTATACTTTTGCACTCGCAAAAAGGCGGAATGGAAGCTTAGCTCAGTTGGTTCAGAGCGCCTGCCTTACAAGCAGGAGGTCGCTGGTTCGACCCCAGCAGTTTCCACAAGGAAAATCCCATCGTCCATGATGGGATTTTCTTTTTTATAGCATGATAGATGAGAATATGAACGGTAAGAAACGGACTATTTGACGATTTTTCTTACCACTGTTTTGCCGCTTTCCGTGACACCTTTAATGATATGGATTCCTTGATCTAAATCTGTTATATCGTTGATTTTGACGGTCTGGCCGTTGATATTGTAAACTTCAACGACATAGATGATTTTCTCGTGTTCGACTTCCTGCACAGATGTGTGGTCAGGTATCTCAATGATGAGAAAGTCATATCCGTCAGGAGTAAGGGCGTAGTCGGACTCGCAGTCTTCATAAACGGCGGAAAGTTTAAACATATAATCGCCAGAAGCAAGCTCATGATGATATGAGGTGACATTGCCGTCAATATGGATTATTTCTTTTAATTCATCATAATAGAGATTGTAGTGAAGAGGTTGCGTTTCAGGTGCTGTCCACGAGAATAATACACTGCTCAAATTAAGAATTGGGTCGTAGTGTACTTCTCCATCAAAGTTTGCAGGTGCGTGACATGGTGTTGGAGGTGTTGGAGGTGTGATTTCGCCCATCTCGCCGTTTTGACCGATGTTTTGACCATATAAGCCACCGTCTTGTGAGTTAACCCACACGGAAATATTTTGTCCCATGTAAAACCCCGGAGTGTTTTGGTCGCTTGTTTTTGAATATGTGGTTGAACACAGCTGTGTACTCCAAAGTTCGTTATGGTTCATGTCGAAGCCATGTGCCTCGATTGTGGATTGCATGCTGTTGGAGGCGATGCTTTTGTGATAAATTATTGAGAAACCGCCACCGTACTCGAAGGCATCGACACGGATGTCGCCGCATGGTGTCGTGCCGTTGTTGAGAACCATATATCCATCGTCCCATACTTTATAGCCTGACGATGTGATGCGGTTGACCCAGATTCTGCACAATGATTGAGAATAACTGTCAGTTTGATTATATGCGATGATAAGATCGTGGCTTATAGGATCAACCGTGGCATAAGCACCGGTGTACATGTATGTGTTGTCTAATGAATGGACAGCCACGCCTTCTTCACCAACGATGGTAGATGCACCATTTGCATTGAAGTGGAATACGAATACATTGAAGTTGTCGTTGACGTCTAAATACCACATATAAACGTAGCCGCCGCCTATCCCGTCAGGTATCACATAGTGAATGTAGCTGCCTGCGATGACATGGGGTGCCATGAGACGTGTAGGCGCGGAAAACTGTGAGCCGTCTTTGGTGTAGCCGGCAACGAAGAGTTCTTTCTCATAATAATATGAGTATTGCCACACCATTTTTTCATATACCACGAATACGCCGTTTTCTGCTGGAACCATAAGTGCGAAGGTGCAGTTGGCTGAAGGATCGGAAATAGTTATTTCCGGATGCAAAGTGCCGTCAGTATCGATGTATCGGAGCCAAGTTTGGGTGGTATTTGTTGACAACGCCCATACACCGCCGTCGTCGCCCGCCAATAATTCAGTGCGTGTGCAATCATTGCGGTTGAAAACATCAATGCCTTCTTCGCCCCATGCATAGGTGCCGTCAGCCTTGATTTTAATTGCAATACATTGCTGTTGTGTGCCGTCATTTATTGAGTTTGCGAAACATGTTACGGCGGCGTTGTCGGTCGTCGCAACCATTGATATGCCCTGCGACCAGCTGGAGCAATTATGATGGCTCGGATGAATGCCGTCAAGCCCCCATTGTGGTACACCATTGAAATCAAGGCATTGCAATGTTGGTGACCAGCCATTTGAAGCAAAATTAGTCCATTGAATGTAAGTGTATCCGGAGACTGGATCCGTGGAGGTGTAAATCTCGCCAGCGTCATTAGTGACATTGGCAAGAAGAGTGTTGTTGGCAGGGTCGTCAACCCATTGAGCATTGACAGAAACAATAACTGTCAAGACAATAAACATAAGGATATAAGGCTTTTTCATAATGAATATAATTTTGTTAACACCGCAAAATTAAATAAAAAAATGAAAAAGTCAAGCGAAAAATTAAAAATAGCAGTTGAAGATGTCGTTAGTCGTTAGTCGTTAGTCGTTAGCCATTAGTCGTTAGTCGTTAGCCGTTAGCCATTAGCCGTTAGTCGTTAGTCGTTGGATTCAGTATTTACTCCCAATTTAATGGCTACCAAATAATAACTAATAACTAACGACTAATGGCTAACGGCTCCCAAATAATAACTAACGGCTCCCAAATAATAACTAACGGCTCCCAAATAATAACTAACGGCTAACGGCTAATAACTATTCAGTAATATTCGGTTCTTCCAAACCAAGGTGTTTCTTTTTGTCAACGACCTTGAGATAGAGACCGATGAGCAATGCGGCGATGCCGAGGCATGCGAGCATGATGAGAGCCCATGTGTAGTTGAGTTCATCAGGATTTGTGCCTGCGGGGTTGGTGCTTTCAAGAACCTTGCCGATGAGTAATGGGAACAGCCACAGTCCTATGTTTTGAATCCAGAATATAAGAGCGTAGGCCGAGCCGATGATTTTCTCGTCGACGAGTTTTGGAACGCTTGGCCACAAGGCTGCCGGCACCAGTGAGAATGATGCTCCGAGCACGAGGATGGTGACGTAAGCCACGACGGTGCCTCCGGCGGCATTGCCCTGGAACATTGGCAGAACGAATGCGAATGTCAGGTGGCAAATTACCAACAGTATAGAGCCAATCATAAGCATTGAAGCGGCTTTGCCTTTATGGTCGACGTAGTTGCCGAGGATAGGGGTGATAGCCACTGCGAGGAGCGGGAACACCGCGAAGATTGTCTCGGCTGTGCCACGCATATAGCCCATGTAGCAGTAAACTACGAGAGCCACGGCGGCGAGTCCCATCAAACCATATTTGAGAGGCTTGTTTGTCTTGATGAAGTTGCTTGCGAACGAGCATATAGCGACGAGCAGCATGACGACATATTGGACAATGGTCACGGAGCTGCCGCCCCAGAATGTTGTCGGGTCGGCTTCGATGAGCGTGAGGTTGCACTGAAGCATGTTGACAGCATATTTCTGGAAAGGGAAGATTGCTGAATAGTAAAGCACGCAGAGCAATGCGACAAGCCAGAATCCAAGACTTGACAAAATCTTGCCGATATCCGACACTTTGAACGGGTCGTCTTTCTCTTCGGCCTCGCCGGTCTGGGAGTCGAGTTTCTTATCCATGAAGAAATAAACGACGAACATCATGAGAGCGATGCAGAGAAGCACCACTCCGAATGCCACTGAACGGCTTACATTGATTTCGCCGCCAAGTTTTGCGAAGTAAGGCGAGAAAATCATACATGTGGCGACACCGAGACGTGCCAATGCCATCTCCGAGCCCATTGCCAACGCTGTCTCACGCCCTTTGAACCATTTCACTATACCGCGAGACACGGTGATGCCTGCCATCTCGGCACCGCAACCGAAAATCATAAAGCCGATGCCCGCCATCTTTGCTGAAGCCGGCATACCTCTGTAGAATGGGGAAACGCCCAGTTCCTCGAAGAGAGGAATGTAGTTGAGGTTCTCGGTGAACCATCTCTCAAGACCGCTGCCGAAGAACGACTCGCTTATGGCGTAATATTTGACAAGTCCGCCGACGAGCATAACCGCGCCCGAGAGCACTGCGGTGAAACGAACTCCCATCTTGTCGAGAATGATGCCTGCAAAGATGAGGAAGAACACGAAGACGTTGAGGAATGTCTCGGAACCCTGCATGGTGCCGAATGCGAGGCTGTCCCAACCGCGTTCCGTTTGCATCAAGTCTTTGATAGGAGACAAAATGTCCATGAAGATGTAGGCGCAGAACATTGCAAGCGCCAACAGCAACAACGCAGTCCATCTCATGGCCGCATTGTCGCGAAGTGTTTGAAGTTTTTCTGTCATACTTTATTTATTTAAAAATTTATTCACAATCCAATCGTCATTTCGAGCGACTACCGGGAGTCGAGAAATATACGCTGTCAGAACACCGTGGATTTCTCCACTCCACTGCACCCCGGTCGAAATGACGGAGAGAGGTGTATTATTCTGTTGGAAGTTGTACAATCTCTTTCTTATAACCTTTCAGTACCTCTTTGGCGAAGTCGGCGATGGTCTGTGGAGTGATGCTCCTCACGATTTCATCGTATTCAGCCACGATGTTGACCTTGTCCTCATCGAAGGTGTCGATGGCTTTAATCCAGAAGCTGTTCTCTTCGAGCTGTTCGGCGCGTTTCTTGTAGAGATTCTCAACGACTTTCGTCAAATCTTCCTGGGCAGGACCGTTCTGGGCCACGTCGTTGAGGCCGTCGTAAACTTTGTTGATTAGTTTTTCGTGCATCTCTTTGTTTGTGTCGAAAGCGACGAGGAAAATGAATGAGTTCTTGGGTTTTTCCGATACTTGGCCCATGACACCGACACCGTATGTCCCGCCTTCTTCCTCGCGAATGGTGCGAGTGTAGTAAATGTCCATTATATCGCTTAAGGCTTTCATGTACAATTGGTTGCGATAGTTATAGTCCATCATGCCGTTCATAATCATATAGATTGTCGCTTTAGGATTCTGCATGGCTTTCTCGTAGTGGCAGATGTAGTCTTTTTCAGGAATGCCAAGGTTGATGTCTTTCCAATTGTCTTTACGTTTATGTTTCTTCAAAGAAGCAAGATATTGTTCTACCAATGGCTTAAAAGTTTCCTCGTCAATATTTCCAACAAAATAGAAAGAGAAGTCGTTCGGGTCTTTGAAACGGTCTTTATAAAGTTCCAAGGCCTTTGCATAGTCGAGATTGTCAACATCTTCGGCTTTCATTCTCATGCGGAGCGGATGGTTGTCATACATCACTTTTGTAAGAGAATCGGAGAAAGCTATCATAGGGTTGTTTTCGGCGTTCTCAAGCACTGCCTTGGTGCGTTGGGCGTATGATTGGAATGCTTCTTCATCGGCACGAGGTGATGTGAAGTACAGGTAAATAATCTGCATCATTGTTTCGAGGTCTTGTGGCGAGCAGCTGCCGGTGAAACCTTCGGAATATGTTTCAATGTATGGTGTGACGTTGAGTTTTTTGCCTGCGAGCACTTTCGGGAGGTCGGTATTGCTGAAGTTGCCCACGCCGCCGAGCTTGATCAGGTCGTTAAGTTCCTGCAAGGTGAAGAAGTCTTCTTGTTTGAGGGCGGAGATGCCGCCGTCGCTTGTGGCGCTGAATCGGATCTCGTCTTCCTTGAAACTGGTTTTTTTGTAAACAACTCTCATGCCGTTGCCGAGAGTCAGCACTTTGGCGTCAAATTCGGGCATTTCAGATTCTTTCTTGATTTTGCCTGGCTTTGGTATATTTTCCACTATGGGGCCGTCGAATGTCTCTTCCTCGTAAGGCTCAACCTCAACTGTGTTCGCAATGGTGTAGAAGCCAAGAATTTCTTCGACTGTCGGGAGTGTCTCGCCTTCTTTTTCAGGTGCTGTCACAGTGATGACGAGGTTGTCGTCATGGACGAGCTGCTGCGCATACATGTTGACGACTTCGAGCGGAACGAGCGGAATAATCTGTTGGTACATGAAGTATTCTTGCTCTATACCTATCATTGGCTCGTTGCTGAGGAAGTTGTTTAAGCATTCGTTGACATAAACTTTGTTCTCCGTGTTGTTTCTTTCATTATATTGATTTTCAATATGTTTCATAAAATCGGCCTTGGCTCGTTCATATTCTGATTCCGTAAAGCCGTATTCCGCCATACGTTTGTTCTCTGTTACGAGGGCTGCGAGGGCCTCGTCGATGCCATCTGCGTCCTTTGCCATTGCCACACAGCACCACGCGTCTTTTGTCGGGGCGACAAAATAACTTGAGTAATAACTGTATCCATATACGAACGGCGGGTTGGCTTTCTGTGTTATTTCTTGCAAACGGTTGATTTCCATCGTGGTAATCATCGACAAGATGTATTGGTTTGTCCAATATTGGATACTTGTTTTCAGTGAGTCTGGTGTCGCCTCTGTCTTGTAATACATATTGACGGAGTAGTTTGTGGCTTCTGGGTCGGAGGCGACAGCCACGATAGGTTCCACGTTGTCGTCGATCATGAATTGTGGTCTTGGGGCCGGGTTGACCGGAGTCTCGATGTCGGCGAACATTTCTTTGATGCGAGCCTCGATAGCATCGACATCGATGTCGCCGACGATGATAAGACCTTGAAGGTCCGGGCGATACCATTTGTGGTAATAGTCGCGTAGTGTCTGATACTCGAAGTTCGCCACTACTTCCGAAAGACCGCCAGGCAGACGGTTGGCGTAGGGGCTGTTAGGATACATTATAGGGAGGAGTTTCTTCATGATGCGCTCGGAGGCATCTTCGCGTGTGCGGAGTTCCTCAAGGATAACGCCTCTTTCGTTGTCTATTTCCTCTTCTTCAAGAGCGATGAAGCTCGACCAGTCGTGAAGGATAAGCAAGCATGTGTCGATGAGACCCGGAATGGTTGTAGGGACGTTGGTCACCATATATACTGTCTGGTCGATACCTGTGCCTGCGTTGAGATTCTCGCCGAATTTAATGCCACGGCTCTGTAGATATTCGCGGAGAGTCAATCCCGGAAGGTTTGTCGTCCCGTTGAATGCCATGTGCTCTAAAAAATGGGCAAGACCGCGCTGGCTTTCTTCCTCAAGAATAGAACCGACTTTCTGTGCAATGTAGAAATCTGCGCGTTGAGCCGGTTTCTCGTTGTGACGGATGTAATAAGTCAGGCCGTTGTCGAGTTTGCCAACCCTTACATTCGGGTCTTTCGGACAAGGCACCGCCATTTGAGAGAAACTTGTCACTGCCATTGTGGCGATGAACAAAACTGATAAAAATAATTTTTTCATTTTTATAAACTTTAGATAAATTAAACCGCAAAACTAAAACAAATGAATGACGTATTTTTCGACAAAATACGGTTCTTCATACCATTTCGTTATCGAGACGCTTTTGCGCTTCCAGTTCTTTGGCACGTTTCGGAGCTCTTCTTCGATGTCGCCACCTTTTAAATACATGATGCCGCCGGCTTCGATGTCGTTGGTGATACGTAACTTGTTGTTGCACCATTTCACAAAGTCGGGGAGTTGGGTTACGGCGCGACTCGCGATGACGTCGAATTTCCCTTTGATGTTCTCGGCGCGTTCCTGAATGGCTGTGACATTATGTAAACCAAGCTGTGCAATCACGTCTTGAACTACTTTTATCTTCTTTCCGATACTGTCAACAAGAAGAAAGTTCGTTTGTGGAAACATAATAGCCAGGGGAATGCCGGGAAAACCTCCGCCCGTGCCGATGTCAAGGACTTTCATGCCCGGAAGAAGCTCGAAATATTTCGCTATCGCCAAAGAATGTAAGACATGGTGCTCATAAAAATTGTCCATGTCCTTTCTTGAGATGAGGTTGATCTTGCTGTTCCAGTCTTCATAAAGTGGTGCAAGTCGTTTATACTGAACCATCTGCGCCTCGTTCAGAGCCGGAAAATATTTTTTTATGATAGTAACACTCATTTTTAATAACATTAAATTCGTCATTTCGAGCTTGTAACTCCGTCATTTCGAGCTTGTCGAGAAATCTCCTGCAACCGGGTGTCCATGGACACTTGTCCGTCGTAGATTTCTCCATTCCGCTTCGCCCCAGTCGAAATGACGTTTGGAGTATGCAAAAATACAAAAATTAATTTACTAAAAATAAATTAAGGCAAAATATTAAAAATTTCCGGCCACGAATATATAAAATTTGTAATTTTACACGTTTTTATTTACCTGATGGCGTGCAAATTAAGATATATTTTTTTGTTGATGCTTTTTGTCAGCGGTTTTCTTTCTTACTCTCAAAATGTTCAGAGAAAGAAGGAAACGCTTGATTATATTGACAAATACAAGGATATCGCCATGACGGAAATGGTGAAATACAAGATTCCTGCCTCGATAACTCTGGCGCAGGGGATTCTTGAATCCGGAAACGGAAAAAGCAAGTTGGCATCAAAAGGCAACAACCATTTCGGAATAAAATGCCATTCTGATTGGAAAGGCAAGACGATGCGTCATGACGACGATGCGCCCCAAGAGTGTTTCAGGGTGTATAAAAACGCCGAGGAGTCGTATAACGACCATTCGAAATTTTTGAAAAACAGTTCGCGTTACGCATCGCTTTTCGATTTGGAAATCACTGATTACAAAGGTTGGGCGAAAGGTTTGAAAAAGGCGGGTTATGCGACATCGCCGGTGTATGCTTCCGCCTTGATAAAGTTGATAGAGGACTATGACCTCCAGCAATATGACCAGATGGTAGTCAAAAAGAAGTTCAAGCCTCATAAGAAATCCGAGGAGGTGAAGCCGGCAACAAAAGAAGAGCCTGCCCAAGAAACCAAGTCCGCCAAGGTGGCTAAACCCAAGAAAGTCAAGAAGAACAAGGCTATCGTCAACAAAGGTCCTGTTCCGGTGCTGATGGAATGTCCGGTAGTCGAGATGACCGGCGGCCGTCATTATATCAGAGAAAATTTCGGTGTGAAATTTGTTTTGACAAAAGAGGGCGACAATCTCACGAATCTTGCTAAAGAGTTGAAAATCAGCAAGAGACAACTGGTAAAATACAATAATCTTGGAAACAAGACTGCGTTTTCGGATAACGAAGCACTATATATCGGTCCGAAACGCCATAAAGCCGCGGCAGGTTATAAAGTGCATGTGATTAAACAAGGCGAGACGTTGTCGCAGGTGTCACGTCTTTATGCTGTGAAACTTGAAAGGCTATTCAAGATGAACGGTCTTGACGAGCATTCTGTTCTGCAAATAGGTCAAGAAATCAAACTCAGGTGACAGTCAAAGTGTCAGAGTTCGTTCTTAAGATACCTGGCTGTATAACCAACCGCTTTTTCCACTATTTCCTCCGGTGTGCCTTCACAGAGTATTTCTCCGCCACGTTCACCGCCTTCGGGTCCCATGTCGATGATATAATCAGCCATCTTGATGACGTCCATGTTATGCTCGATGATAAGCACGGTGTTGCCTTTGCTCACTAATTTGTTAAGCACATCCATGAGAATTTTTATGTCTTCAAAATGCAAGCCTGTTGTTGGCTCATCAAGGATATAAAGCGTTTTTCCTGTGTCGCGTTTCGACAGTTCTGCGGCTAATTTTACGCGTTGCGCTTCTCCACCTGAAAGTGTTGTCGATGGCTGGCCCAAAGTGATATAGCCAAGGCCTACATCTTGTAATGTCTTGATTTTCTGTAAGATACTTGGAAAGTTTTCAAAGAAAACCACGGCTTCGTCAATTGTGAGGTCAAGAACGTCGTTTATCGATTTACCTTTGAAACGCACCTCCAAGGTCTCGCGGTTATATCGTTTGCCTTGGCATGTCTCGCATTGCACATGCACGTCTGGCAGGAAGTTCATCTCTATTACCCGCACGCCCGCGCCTTGGCATGTCTCGCAGCGTCCGCCCTTTACATTAAACGAGAAACGTCCTGATTTGTAGCCTCTTATCTTTGATTCAGGCAGTTCGCCGTATAGTTTCCGAATGTCGTCGAACACTTTGGTGTATGTCGCCGGGTTGGAGCGAGGCGTCTTGCCGATAGGAGCCTGGTCTATCTCTATGACTTTGTCAATAAATTCAAGACCTTCGATGCGGTCGTAAGGTAGAGGGTTCTTTTCCGAACGATAGAAATGTTTGCTCAATATAGGATATAGGGTCTCGTTGATGAGCGATGACTTGCCGGAGCCGGAAACGCCTGTGATACAAACCATCAAGCCTAATGGCAGGTCTAAATCAACGTTTTTAAGGTTGTGACCTGAAGCGTTATATAATTTAAGGTGTTGTCTGGCGACAGGTCTGCGTCTCGTCGTCGGCACTTCTATTTTCTTTTTGTCTTTAAGATAGTCGCAGGTGAGGCCTTTTCCGTGTATGACATCTTTCGGACTGCCCTGGAACACTATGTTTCCGCCGTTGACACCGGCACCCGGGCCTATGTCGATGAGATGGTCGGCAGCGAGCATGGTGTCCTTGTCGTGCTCCACCACTATGATGCTGTTCCCGATGTCGCGCAGTTTCTTTAAAGATTCTATAAGTCTGTGGTTGTCACGTTGATGCAGTCCGATAGAAGGCTCGTCAAGTATGTATAATATGCCTGTCAGTTGGGAGCCTATCTGTGTGGCTAATCTTATACGTTGCGATTCTCCGCCAGAAAGGCTTTTCGCCGCCCGATTCATGTTCAGATAATCGATTCCGACGTTGAGCAGGAAGCTGATTCTCTTCTTGATTTCAATAAGGATATCGTGGGAAATCTCCTTTTGTTTCTCGTCAAGATGATTTGGAAGGTCGTCGAGCCATAGAGAGAGTGCATTTACATCCATATTGGCGAGTTCTGCTATGTTTTTGTCGTTCAAACGGAAACAAAGTGCCTCTTTTTTGAGTCTTTGTCCGTGACATTCAGGGCATTTCGTCTCGTTCATGAAGCTGTTTGCCCATTTTTGAATCGAGGCGGGAGCGTTGTCTTCGTTCATTTTCCTGATGACGTTGACGATGCCTTCAAACGGTGTTGAATACGTTGACTGTGTGCCGAGATATTCTCTCGTGACGGTGAAAGATTCGCTGCTTCCATAGAGGATTATGCTCATGGCGTTGTCGGGAATTTCGCTGATAGGTGTGTCGAGAGTGAATCCGTAGCGTGTGCCTATGGCTTCGAGTTGGCTGAAAACGCTGTTGTTTTTGTACTCTCCGATAGGTGCGAGGCCTCCTTTTCGGAGACTCAAGCCAGGGTCGGAGATGATTTTCTTCATATCTACTTGTATGACAGTGCCCAATCCGTTGCATTTCGGACACGCACCGTAAGGTGAGTTGAAACTGAAGGTGTTGGGTTCCGGGTCCTGGTATGCGATGCCGGTGGTCGGACACATTAAAAGCTTGCTGAAATATCGTATGTCGCCGCGGTCCTCTTCTTGCACCATCAACATGCCTTTGCCTCTGCGGAACGCCGTCTCCACAGACTTCACCATGCGTTCCTTAAAGTCGTCGCTCACAACGAGACGGTCGATAACTATTTCGATATCATGGGTTTTGTAACGGTCGAGTTGCATGCCGAAGACAAGCTCGCGTATCTCGCCGTCAACACGCACTTTGATATATCCTTGCTGACGAATCTGCTCGAACAAATCTCTGTAATGACCTTTCCTGCCTCTTATTATCGGTGCTAATACGTTGATTCTCTTGTTTTTGTATTGCTCCGCTATCATCTTGGTAATCTGTTCTTCCGAATAACGCACCATCTTCTCGCCGGTGTTATACGAATAAGGTATGGCGGCGCGGGCATACAATAGTCGCATGAAATCGTATATCTCCGTGATTGTTCCCACGGTGGAGCGCGGGTTGCGGTTCACCGACTTCTGTTCTATGGAGATGACAGGGGAGAGCCCTCGGATTTCATCTACATCCGGGCGTTCCATGCTGCCAATGAACTGCCGGGCATACGCCGAAAACGATTCCATGTAAC
This sequence comes from uncultured Bacteroidota bacterium, assembly GCA_900542475.1. Classification (GTDB taxonomy): domain Bacteria; phylum Bacteroidota; class Bacteroidia; order Bacteroidales; family F082; genus Limimorpha. Next base: position 22,543 of record UQNO01000007.1, on the reverse strand, counting down.
GGCGTTGACCCTCGGCGTATATCGTCTCGAAAGCCAACGACGACTTACCTGAACCACTCAAGCCGGTTATCACCACGAACTTTTCGCGAGGAATGCGTAAGTCGATGTTTTTCAAGTTGTTCTCACGCGCCCCGTAAATCTCGATGAACTCGTCTTCAGCAATATTTCTGTTCTTCTCCGTCATCAGATTATTTTAAGACTTCAACAATGCTGTCGTTATTAAAATCCATCATCTCACCGCCGGTCGCCTCTTTGCAATAGTCGGCGGTGAGATTAAAAGGCTTTTTCGGAATTTTTATCTCATAAACGTCTCCCTGCTTGACTTTCAACGAGTTGGAACGCAACCAGGGGTTGAAAATCTTTAAGAGCTTGTATGTGATATTATGCTCCAAAGCGAAATCAGCCCAGCTTTCGACACTTTTGTCGATAACCACCATTTGGTACTTATATGGCTGATATTCAAGGTCTTTGCTGACATATATGCCATATTTTTCAGGGTTGCCGAGAATGGTTTTGAATGCCAAGATTCTGAAGATGTATCGTTCTGTTTCGTCAGCCATTAGCAAATCGTAATATGAACTGACTTTTTGTTCCTTCAGGAACTTGTTCAGGCGACGCGTACCTGCGTTGAACGATGCGGCGACTAATGTCCAGTTATGGTAAATCTCATAGGATTTCAGGAAATAACGGCATGCTGCCTCGGTCTCGAGTTCCACGTTGTATCGCATATCGACATCTTTATTGATCTCAAGACCATATTCTTTGGCTGTCCTTTCCATGAACTGCCAAAAACCGACCGCTCCTGCCGGTGACACGGCATTGGTCAGGGTGCTTTCTGCCACGCACAGATATTTGAAATCGTCAGGTATGCCGTATTTCGCAAGTATAGGCTCTATTACCGGAAACCAGCGTGACGAGCGTTTCATCAGTAGCATGGTGTTGCTGTGAAAATAGCATGTTGACAGCATCTCGCGCTCGTAGCGTTCTCTGATGTTGAACATCTCCAAAGGCACGCGCTCGCCGGCGAATGTGATGTCGTCGGTGAACTCGATGTCATTGCTGCGCAGGGCGATTTGCTCCAAGGAAACAGGACGCTTTTCGGCGATTTTAAGTGCCTTGATGCCCACGACGCACGCCGCTATCGCAGCCACCCCGACTATTGCAACGAGTATCTGCAGTGTCAGTAGAATCTTCTTGTTATCCATTATAGATGAACCACTTCGCCGTATGCCGCCGCGGCAGCTTCCATGATGGCTTCCGACATCGTTGGATGCGGGAAGATGTTCTCGATGATGTCGCGGCCTTCCGCGCCGAGCTCGCGCGCCAACACTGCTGTCGCCACCATCTCGGTCACGTTTTCGCCGACCATGTGGCAACCTAACCATTTGTCGGTCTTGGCGTCGAACACCACTTTGACAAATCCGTCTTTGTTGCCGGCAGCCGCAGCCTTGCCCGATGCTGTGAACGGGAACTTGCCGGTTCTTACCTCGTAACCTGCGGCGACAGCCTTGGCCTCGGTCAAACCGACGGAGGCGATTTCCGGTGTGATATATGTACAGCCGGGGATATTGTCGTAATTCAATGGCTTGGGATTCAAACCGCATAATTTCTCCACGCAGATGATGGCCTCGTGTGATGCCTTGTGTGCCAATGCAGGTCCGTGAACGATGTCACCGATGGCGTATATGCCGTCAACATTGGTGCGGTAGTAGTCGTCAACGATTATTTTGCCTCTCTCGTTGGCGACGCCGAGGCTCTCAAGACCGAGGTCCTCCAGGTTGGTCTGCACTCCGACAGCAGAAAGGACGATGTCGGCCTCGACAACCTTCTCGCCTTTTTTGGTGCTTATGGTGCACACGCATTTCTCGCCCGTTGTGTCAACGTTGGTGACAGAAGACTCGGTCATCACGCTCATTTTCATCTTCTTGAAGCAGCGTTCAACCTGCTTTGAAATCTCTTCGTCTTCGTTAGGCACCACGTTGGGTAAGAACTCCACGAGTGTGACCTTTACACCCATGGATGTGAAAAAGAATGCGAATTCCGAGCCGATAGCACCCGAACCGACAACTACCATCGTCTCCGGAAGCTTGTCCAACACCAACGCCTGACGATAGCTGATGATTTTCTTGCCGTCGATAGGCATGGCCGGCAACTGGCGTACTCTCGAACCTGTCGCGAGAATGATGTGGTCGGCGTCGTGTTCTGTCGCAACGCCTTCTGCGTCAACAACTCTCACTGTTTTATTTGAGGTGAGCGAGCCGAGACCGGAAATCAGCTCCACATTGTTCTTCTTGAAAAGATACTGGACTCCTTTGCTCATTCCATCGGCCACGCCACGGCTGCGGGCCACGATGGACTCCATGTCGGGACGAACCTCGCCTTCGAGTTTGATTCCGTAATTTTCAGCGTGTCGCATATATGTGTAAACAGCGGCGCTCTTTAAAAGAGCCTTGGTCGGAATGCAACCCCAGTTGAGGCATGTGCCGCCAATTTCGGCTTTTTCCACTATCCCAACCTTCTTGCCGAGCTGCGAAGCTCTGATGGCAGCGACATAACCACCAGGTCCACTACCTATCACAATGACATCGTATTTCATGATTATCAATGATTTATGTTAAATTTTACAATATTTTTAAAAAATAAATTTTAATGGTGCGAAATTACAAAAAAAAATAGTATCTTTGCAACATTGTTAGTGGAGAATTTTCTTCATGTTAATATTTGTCGAAAGACTTTTTTTTTCATTTTTTGGTTCCTTTAAATTATTTTAACAATGAAAGCTGATTATTTCAATAATTCGCTCATGCCGATGTTGTGTCCCGGCGTGACGGATAAGTGGTATGAGGTGGCTCGCACCAAAGAGAGAAGTCTCTTCAAAAAACTTGATGTCTTTGTGTATCTATCTGATGTTCATCGCAATACATTTAAATTGCTCTATGTTTCTATCGACGACATAAATCGTCGCATGACAAAATGTTATCATGGGAAATTTGTCATAAGAGGGCTGAAAAACTATTTGATTATAAGAAACGCTCTGTGGCGAAAGAAATTTCTCATCTTGGATTATGATGAGTCTGCTGGTATTATTTCTCTTGTAAATAAAAGAAAATCAAAATGTTGGATTCTGTCAAAAAAACTGCCTTACGACAAGGTCGCTTTGGACAAAATCCTTGCTTCAGCGGAAAAACAGAAAGTAAATATAAATAATATTGAATTTTTTCATATCTAAATAAAATAAAAAATTGTTTGAAAATTCAATAAAAAGTGTTCTTGTCGGGTGTTTGCTAAAATAAATTTTCATATATAAGGATTTTATTTCTATATTTGCAAGTTTGAATGACAAGATTTTTTAAGATGAATATATCAGAATTAACAGCTATTTCTCCCATTGACGGTCGCTATCGCAAGAAAGTTGAACGACTTGACGAGTATTTTTCAGAGTTTGGGCTTATCCGCGCCAGAGTTATGGTGGAGGTAGAGTATTTTATCGCGCTTTGCCAACTGCCATTGCCTCAACTTGAGAGTTTTGACCGGAAAAATTTCCGTACATTGAGAAATATTGTCAAAAAATTTGATGTCGCTGACGCTCAAGAGATTAAAGAGATAGAAAAGACCACGAACCACGATGTGAAAGCCGTCGAGTATTTTCTTAAACGTCGTTTCGATGACTTGAAACTTACTCGGTTCAAGGAGTTTATTCATTTCGGTCTGACATCACAGGATGTAAACAACAGTGCGGTTCCTTTCACAATGAAAGAGGCTAACAGAGAGCTTGTGCTGCCTGCTCTGGAGAGTATTGCCGGCAAGTTGAGAGAGATGGCTGCCGAATGGCGCGACGTTCCGATGCTGGCACATACACACGGACAGCCCGCAAGCCCGACACATCTCGGAAAAGAAATTTATGTGTTCGTGGAACGCCTTGAAAATCAATTGAATGAGTTGAAACGGCTTCCCTTTGAATCGAAATTCGGCGGTGCCACAGGCAATATGAACGCCCATAAAGTGGCTTATCCTCATCTCAACTGGAAAGAGTTCGCCGCTAAATTTTGTAAGAAATTAGGACTTAAACGTCAGGAAACAACAACGCAGATTGAGCATTACGATATGATGGCGGAATATTTCGACACTATCAAACGCATCAACACTATTTTGATAGATTTGTCGCGCGACATCTGGCTTTATATCTCAATGGATTATTTCAAACAAAAAATCAAGGCTGGTGAAGTGGGCTCGTCGGCTATGCCGCATAAGGTCAACCCGATAGATTTTGAAAACGCCGAAGGCAACCTTGGAATGGCGAATGCAGTCCTGGAACATCTCAGTCGTAAACTGCCTGTCAGCCGTATGCAACGCGACTTGACGGACTCGACAGTGACCCGTAACATAGGACTGCCGTTGGCATATACTTTGATTGCGACGAACTCGTTGTCAAAGGGTTTGGACAAACTGATTCTTAATGAGACGAAGCTTCGCGCCGACCTCCAAAACAATTACGCGGTTGTCGCGGAAGCAATCCAAACAATTCTTCGCCGCGAACAGGTGGAAGGTGCTTACGAACTTCTGAAAGGCCTTACCCGCACCAATGAAAAGGTAACTCGCGAGTCGATAAACGCATTCATCGACCAACTGCCTGTAAGTCAATCTGTCAAAAAAGAAATGTGTGCCGTCACACCTGAAAATTATACAGGTTTTAACTATTAAAATGGGTGAAAAATGAGTAAAAGAAGAAATCTTCGCAGGATTCTTCATTATGTTAAGCCATACTGGTTCAGCATTTTGATGAACATTGTCTTTAATATTTTGGCAATATTGTTCTCCCTGTTCTCGTTCTCTATGATAGTGCCGTTCCTGAACTTGTTGTTCAATCCCGACAATTTGACTACCGTCAGACCGGAATTTGCACTCGACACCGACTCGCTGTTGGCCATACTTGACTATTATGTTAGTTATATCATAATATTGAAAGGACAAGAAACTGCGTTGATTTTTATATGCGCATTGCTTGTGATAGCGTTTTTCCTGCGAAATATCACGACATATTTCGCGCTGTATTTCATGGTGGGTGCGCGCGCCGGCACCATCAAGGATATACGCAACGATTTGTATGAGAAAATCATGATACTGCCGCTCTCGTTTTATAGCAAACATAAGAAAGGCGACATCATGGCGCGAATCACCACCGATGTCCAAGAAATCGAGGTCTCAATCATCAGCTATCTCGACGTGTTCATCAAATCGCCACTTACTATCGCTGCTTATTTCGCCTATATGCTTGGCGTGAGCTGGCGTCTGACTCTCTTTGTGGTGCTGCTGCTCCCCATAGGCGGCCTCATCATCGGCTGGATTGGAAAATCATTGAGAAAAGACTCTCTCGACGGTCAGAACAGATTCGCGGGAATGCTCGCCACCATTGAGGAGACAATAGGCGGACTGCGTATCATAAAGGCATTCAACGCAATAGGTTATTCAAGCGAGAAATTTCATGAACAGAACGGACTATATACCAAAGTGATGAAATTCGTCAACCGCAAACGTGACCTGAGCTCTCCGATGAGTGAGTTCCTGTCTTCCATCATAATTGCCATCGTGATATGGTTCGGAGCGACACTCATTCTGAACGGTGCGAAAACTCCTGGTCTGGAATCGAGCATCACGGCGGCTAATTTCATAGCCTATATCGTGGTTTTTTCACAGATTATCTCTCCAGCCAAATCCTTCTCGCAAGGTTTCTATAGCCTGCAAAAAGGTATGGCGTCAGCTGACCGTATCTTTGAAATTCTTGATGCCGAAGAAGTCATCGTTGAGAAACGAGATGCGCTGGATTTGACGGAGTTCAAGGATTCAATCGTATATGATAATGTGAATTTCCATTACAATGAGGCCGATGTGCTGAAAAATATCAACCTGACAATCCAGAAAGGCAAGATGATTGCGCTTGTTGGTGAAAGCGGTGGAGGAAAATCAACTTTGGTTGACCTTTTGCCGCGGTTTTACGATGTCAGCCAAGGTAAAATCACCATTGACGGCACCGATGTGCGAGATTTCAAGATCTGTGACGTGCGCGGACTGATGGGCATAGTGTCGCAGGAGAGCATTCTGTTTAACGATACCGTATTCAATAACATAGCTTTCGGACTTGAGCACGCCACGCGCGAAGCTGTCGTCGAGGCCGCGAAGATAGCCAATGCGCACGACTTCATCATGGAGATGGAAGACGGTTACGATACCATCATCGGTGATAGAGGCATGAACCTTTCTGGCGGACAACGTCAGAGAATAAGCATCGCGAGAGCAGTCTTGAAAAACCCTCCAATTCTCATACTCGACGAAGCCACATCGTCGCTTGACACAGAGTCGGAACGTCTTGTACAAGAGGCACTTTCAAAGGTGATGACAAACAGAACGTCTGTCGTTATCGCTCACCGTCTCTCCACAATTCAAAATGCCGATGAGATTATAGTCATGGTGAAAGGCAGAATCGTGGAACGCGGAAAACATGAGGAACTCATCGAAATAGGAGGAGTGTATAAACGTCTGACCGATCTGCAGTCGTTCAATTAGTTTTAAAAATTGACAAAGAAATACAAAAATATATTATTTTTGCGAAAAATTTAGACATAAATTAGAATTTAATATGGATTTAAGTAAAGTTGTGGCCATTTCTGGCAAACCAGGTCTGTTCCTCGTCACAACAAACGGCGGAGGAAAGCTTATTGTAGAATCGTTGCTTGATGGAAAGCGTATTCCGGCTTTCGCAAACGATAAAATCAGCTCTTTGGAGGAAATCAGCATATTCACGACAGGTGAAGACAAACCTCTTAAAGAAGTTTTTATGAGTATTCATGAGAAACTGGGCGATAAACTTGATTTCGATCCGAAGAAAGCATCTCCATTAGAGCTGAAAGAAAAATTCGTACTCGTGTTGCCAGACTATGACGAAGACGCTGTGTACCAGTCAGATATGAAAAAGGTGTTCCTGTGGTATCAACTTCTCAACGACAAAGGAATCCTCGATTTCAACGTTGAGGAAAAGAAAGAGGAAGAGAAGCCAGAGGAAGCACAGGCCGAGAAAAAAGTTGTGAAAAAAACAACGGCAAAGAGCGCGGCACCCAAGGCAGCGGCTAAAGAAAAAGTGAAAACCGCCGCACCGGCAACGAAGTCAACAAAGAAGCCGAAAAAGGTGTAATGCCAGCACCTTCATTTCGAGCTTGTCGAGAAATCTCCGGCATTTGAATGTCGCGGAATATTTGTGTTGCGGAGATTTATTCACCGGAAGTGAATGCTTTCGCAAGCTCAGGTCTCCGCTTCGCTCCGGTCGAAATGACAAACTCATGAGTTATGAAAAAAATAATTGATTTTACAATAATCGAGAAACAATCTTTTCCGAGAGCGGCGTTGCTGAAACTGAAATCTGCGGCGCCGTTGCCGGAAATCCGAGGCGGTCAGTTCGTAAACGTGCGCATAGATGGCTGTGATAAAGCATATCTGCGTCGCCCAATCTCTGTTCATGACGTTGATTGTCAGAATAATACAATCGATTTGCTGATTCAGGAGAAACATGAGGGAACGAAGACCTTGTGCGCCTTGCCGGCAGGAGCCACGGTAAACATAGTGTTGCCTCTCGGTAATGGCTTCACTATGCCTGGAAAAGACGACAGCATTTTGTTGGTCGGTGGCGGTATCGGAATCGCCCCTTTGTTATATTTTGCAAAAAAATGCAAGGATTCGACCCGCCGCAATCCTGTGTTTTTGTTGGGTGGTCGCACACAAAATGATTTGATGTCGATAGCTCGCTTCCGTGATGTCGGCGATGTTTTCATTACAACAAACGACGGTTCAATGGGCGAGAAAGGCTTCGTTACCGAGCATTCGCTTTGGAATACCATGAAAATCAACAGAATATATGCTTGCGGCCCGATGCCGATGATGAAAGCCGTGGCAAAAGTCGCAAGAGAAAAAAGCATCTGGTGCGAGGTGTCGCTCGAAAATCAGATGGCATGTGGCATAGGCGCATGCCTTTGCTGTGTGGAAAACACAAAGGAAGGCAATCTGTGCGTGTGTAAAGAAGGTCCGGTTTTTAATATTGAAAGGTTGTTATGGTAAAGACAGAGATAAAACTCAAGGGATTAACCCTCAAAAACCCCGTCATGACAGCGTCGGGAACATTCGGCTATGGCGAGGAATACACTGATTTTGTCGATCTTTCGGAACTCGGCGGTATCGTAATTAAAGGAACAACCTTGCATCACCGCGAAGGAAATCCCTACCCTCGTATGGCGGAGACGCCAATGGGAATGCTTAACTGTGTCGGACTTCAAAACAAAGGCGTCGATTATTTTATCGACACGATATATCCAAGAATCAGACATTTTGACACAAATGTGTTGGTGAACCTAAGTGGTTCTAACATCGATGATTACGTGAAAGCGGCGGCAAAAATCGATGCGCTTGATGATATTCCGGCGATTGAACTTAACGTGTCGTGTCCAAACGTTAAACAAGGCGGAATGGCATTCGGCGTCACTTGCTCTGGTATCGAACAAGTTGTGAAAGCTGTTCGCGAGGTTTATCATAAACACCTTATGGTGAAGCTCTCTCCCAATGTCACCGATATCGCCGAGATAGCACTCGCCGCCGAAGCCGCCGGCGCCGACTCCGTCTCGTTGATAAACACCTTGTTGGGAATGGCTGTCGATGCGGAGACAAGAAAACCTGTTCTCTCTATGGTAACGGGCGGATTGTCAGGAGCTTGCGTGAAACCGGTGGCCCTGCGCATGGTGTGGCAGGTCGCAAAAGCCGTGAAGATTCCAGTAATAGGCTTGGGTGGCATCTCGTCAGCTACCGATGCAGTGGAGTTCCTGCTCGCCGGAGCAACAGCTGTCCAAATCGGAACCGCTAATTTCATCGACCCGGCAATCTCCGTCAAAGTATCTGAAGGAATAGTGGAATACTGTGAGAGACAAGGCGTTGGAGATGTCAATGAGATTATAGGAGGATTGATTCTTTAAACGATATTCACTTCCGGCAGAATCTCAATTCCAAATTTTTGATACACGGAGTCTTGGATTTTTCTCATCAAATCCAGGATTTCTTGTGGCTTGCCTCCTCCATAATGCACCAAAACCAACGCTTGTTTGTCCCATACACCGACGTGGTTCTCGCGGTAGCCTTTCCAGCCGGCTTTGTCGATGAGCCAACCAGATGGGATTTTAACTGATGCCGGGGATTTCTCGATTTCACCCGAAATAACGGTATCTTGCTTGCCTTTTCGAGCGACCGAAGGGAGCGGAGAAATCTCAACAGGATAAGAAGGGACATCTGTATAGGATTCCTTCATCTTCAAATATTTGTCCATTGTGACTATCGTGTTTTGGAAGAAACTGCCGACACTCCCAACGACTCCAACCTCCGGCAGCTTGCCCGCCCTGATGGCCTTTACCGTCGATGCCGCATCTTGAACGGTCGGAGTGATGTTGTTATTGTCCGCCAAATAATCACGAATGTTGCCGTAATCCAATTTCAACTCGCCATATTTCTTTAATTTGAAATCAACGGCATATATCAAGATGTTTTTTAATGATTTGAAAATCGAATTTCTGTATGAAAACCGACATTCCTCATTGCTGAAAATTTTAGTCTCGCCACTTGCCAAATCAATTGTATGCACTCGAAGAATGGTGTCCTTCACCTCGGCACCGTATGCTCCTATGTTCTGAACAGGCGCCGCCCCGACTTTGCCGGGAATGTCGGATAGATTTTCAATCCCGTAAAGGTTTTTTGAAACGGCGTAATCTGCAAAATCTTTCCAAACCTCACCACAATAGCTGCGAATCACGACAGTCTCATCGTTTTCTTCAATTTCTTCAATGCCTTTCAAGTTGGGGTGGATTACGAAGCCGTCATATATCTCGTTGGAGAAAAGAATATTGCTGCCACCGCTCATTATCAGGACACGACTACGGCCACGTAACAATGCCGCGTCTCTACAGGCGATAAAATCACGGTCGCGCATTAAATCATGAATATCGTCAATGGATTTTAATTCCTGAAAATATCTCGCTTTCACATCAAATCCAAAGGTGTTGAGTCCCAACAACGAAAAATTCTTCTCCATTTCTTAAAATTTTTTCAAAAATAAAGAAAATTTGTCAAACGACAATGGAAAAATCTGTAATTTTATAGCTTGAAATTTTACAAGAATTGAAACGTGTTATCGTATCGGTAATCAATGACTTAGTGACAGACCAACGTGTCAACAAGTCGTGTCTGACCTTGCAGAAGGCTGGATTCGAGGTGCTTCTTGTAGGTCGTCGGCAACGTAAATCACCTCCGATGGACATGCGTCCGTACAAATCCAAGCGCATGAGACTTCTGTTTGAAAAAGGACCGTTTTTTTATGCCGAGTTTAACATTAGACTGTTTGTTTTTCTGTTGTTTCATCGTTGTGACTGTCTGTTATCCAATGATTTAGACACTCTTCTGCCGAATTTCTGGATTTCAAAATTGAAAAATGCCGATTTGATTTACGACAGCCATGAATACTTCACAGAAGTGCCGGAACTTGTGAATCGTCCGAAGGTCCAGAGGGTTTGGAGACGCATCGAGGAATATGTCTTGCCGAAAATGAATGAGATGATTACTGTGAACCAATCAATTGCGAATCTTTTTCATGAAAAATATGGCATAAAAGTGCATATCATACGCAATATCCCTATGAAAAAGATGTTGCCTGCTCCTGCGTCCCGCGAGGAAGTCGGCTTAAATCCGGAAAAACATGTCCTCGTTCTGCAAGGCTCCGGAATCAACATACATCGCGGTGCGGAGGAATTACTTGATGCCATGGCATATCTCGATGATTGTCAACTTGTTATAATCGGAGGGGGAGATGTGCTGCCAATCTTGAAAGAGAAAGTCGCGACAAGTCATTGGGAAGACAGAGTGAAGTTTTTCCCGCGTATGCCATATCAGAAAATGATGGCTATCACACAGATAGCAGAGCTTGGCTTCACCCTCGACAAAGATACAAATCTGAATTATCGCTTCAGTCTGCCTAACAAATTATTTGATTACATTCAGGCCGGCGTGCCTGTTATCGCATCGCGTCTCACTGAAATTGAACGTGTCATAACTGATTATAATATAGGTGACTTCATCGAAAATCATGACCCGAAGACCATAGCCTCGACAGTTAAAAAAGCATTAAATGATAAAAAGAATATGTCGCTATGGAAAAATAATATTATCTTTGCAGCGAAAGACCTCTGTTGGGAAAATGAAGAGAAGGTCTTGTTGAGAATATATGAAAAATACATCTGAAAAACATATACATATTGTGAGTTTCGACATTCCGTGTCCTGTTAATTACGGTGGTGTCATTGACGTGTTTTTCAAACTGAAAGCACTTGTGGAACGTGGTTTCAAGGTGCATTTCCATTGTTTTGAATATGGAAGGGAGCATTCCGAGCGACTTGAGGCGCTGTGTTATGAGACATATTATTACAAACGTAATATGTCGTTCTGGAATTTCTTCAGCAATATCCCATATATCGTAACTTCCAGATTATCAGATGATTTGATTCGGAATCTTCTTAATGATGATTATCCCGTTTTGCTTGAGGGATTGCATACGTGCAGCGTCCTTTTGGATAAGAGAATGAAAGGCCGAAAGATTTTTGTGCGTACTCATAATGTGGAGCACGAGTATTATCAATATCTGGCGAAGACCGAGAAAAAAATACGGAAAAAGATTTTTTTGAAGATTGAATCGAAGAAGCTGCGCAAATTTGAGACGATATTGTCTAAAGCGACAGGTGTTCTTGCAATTTCCAACAAAGATTACGAGTATTTGAAGCATAAATATGGCAATGTATATCTGATTCCCGCCTATGCCGGCTTCGACAAGGTCGATGTGCTGGAAGGACAGGGCGATTTCGTGCTTTACCATGGAAAACTCGATATATCGGAGAATTACAACGCTGCCGAGTTCCTGATAAAAAAGGTTTTCAAAGGCTCGGATATAAAACTGAAAATCGCGGGCATGAATCCTCCTCGTTATCTGATGAGACTTGTTGACAATGAACCGAATGTGGAACTTATCGAAAATCCCGACGACGACAGATTGCAGGACTTGATTCGTAACGCTCAAATCAACATCTTGGTGACTGCGCAATCAACAGGATTGAAACTCAAGTTGCTTAACGCCTTGTTTAACGGCCGTTATTGCGTGGTTAACGACAAGATGGTCGAAGGTTTGAATATCAATGATTTATGTATTGTGGCCAATACTGCCGACGAAATAAAAACCGTCGTTGGCGACCTTATGACGAAGCCTTTCGTCGAGGAGCAGGTGGAGATTAGGAAGAGCAGAATGGGTGCATTTTACAATTCGTCGCGTTCCACCGACAAACTCGTGGAGTTACTTGGCTGATTCGGTGATTGTGCCGTTAGCGCAGCTAATCACGCGCGATGGGTATTTCAAAATCAGATTGTAGTTGTGTGTCGCCATCAATATAGTGGTGCCGTTGTCGCGAATCTTCATGAGTAGCTTCATGATGTCGTTTGTCGTTTCCGGGTCGAGGTTGCCTGTCGGCTCGTCTGCCAAAATGACGCTTGGGCTGTTGAGAAGGGCCCTCGCAATGGCTACGCTTTGCTGTTCGCCGCCCGACAACTGATGAGGCATTGATTTTCTCTTGCCTTGCAGTCCGACGAGATGCAGCACCTCGTCGATGCGTCTGCTGATGGCGTCGTCGTCTTCCCAGCCCGTCGCTTTCAACACAAACGACAGGTTTTTCTCTACGTTTCTATCATAAAGCAACTGAAAATCCTGGAATACGATGCCGATTTTTCGTCTCAACATCGGAATGTCTTTTCTTTTCAAGTTATTTAACTTGAAGTCAGCTATCCTGAAATCACCGTCTTGCGCGGGTAAATCAGCGTATAACGTCTTTAACAGTGACGATTTGCCGGAACCGCTTCGTCCGATTAGATACACAAATTCGCCCTCGCCGACTTCAAGGTTTACATCTTTGAGGACTTGGTGCTCGTGTTGAAAAATGCTGCCGTTTTTTATACTTATTACATTCATAATGATATTCCGCTGTTCAGTTAATCTTTTGAAGATTTATAAATAATGTGACTTGGTAAGCTTATTAACGTTTTTGATTTTTTTACGTTTCACTCCAAATCATAGTCTCGTTTTTTTGTGTTAAAAAATGTCCGTTGCGCGTCGGTTCCATTCTGTTGGCGGCTGCGCATTACCATTTGCTGCTGCCTCCACCGCCGCCGAAGCTGCCGCCTCCGAATCCTCCGAATCCTCCGGAACTGCCGCCCCATGAGCCACCGCTGCTGCTTCTGCCGCTACTGCTGCTTCTGCCGCCGCCCGACATCATGCTGCCGAGGAAGAAACCTTCCCAAAAGCTCCTCTTCCCTCCGGAAGAACCTCCTTTGTCGTTCTTCCCCAATGTCTTGATGATATATATAATGAAGATAAGCGCGAACAATACTACAAGTATTCCCAAAAACGCGGCGGCGTCCCCGTCGTCGTATTTGTCAGAGGTATATGCTCCTGACGCTAATCCCACGATGGCGTCAACGGCGTTGTCAATGCCTTTGTAATAATCGTTTTCCTTAAAAGCCGGAATCATCTCTTTGGTGCGAATGCCATGGTTCACCGCATCGGTGATGTAGGGCTCCATGCCATAACCGACTTGTATTGAGACATCGCCAAGTTCATCGACGGTCTTGGGCTTGACGAGGATAACCACTCCGTTGTTGTTTTTTGTTCCAACGCCCCAGGTTTCGCCGATTTGATAGGCGAAATCGTCGGATGTGGTTCCGTCGAGACTCGTTACAGTGACCACGCAAATTTGAGTGGATGTGCTGTCGTTGTATGCAACCAACTTGTTTTCCAAGTCGTATTTCTGCCTGTCTGTCAAGATGTTGGCGAAATCGTTGACGAGACGTGGCGGATTGGGCCTTGCCGGTATCTTCTGGGCGAGGCAGGTGTTAGCGACTAACAATAACCCCATAAGGCAAAGGAACGCCTTTGCCTTATGGGAAATGTCATGTTGTGTCTTCATCATTGGAAATCCACTTTAGGAGCGACTTCGGAGCCCGCAGCGGCTTTGAAATATCCGACTTTTTCAAAGTCGAACATGTTGGCTATGATATTGCGCGGGAACATTCTGATATATTGGTTGTAACTCATAGCGCTGCTGTTGAATTTCTGACGTTCCACGGCGATGCGGTTTTCGGTGCCTTCTAATTGCGACTGCAATGTCAGGAAGTTCTCGTTGGCCTTCAAGTCTGGATATTGCTCCACTGTGACGAGAAGTCTTGACAATGCACCTGACAATTGGTCTTGCGCCGCCTGGAATCTCGCGATGTCCTCGGGGTCGAGTTCAGACGGGTCGATAGTGATGCTTGTGGCTTTGGTACGAGCCTCTATGACTGCTGTCAGCGTGCCTTCTTCGTGTGCCGCATAACCTTTGACGGTGGCCACGAGGTTGGGAATGAGGTCGGCGCGGCGCTGATACACGTTTTCAACTTGCGACCACTGCGCCTCGACACCTTCTTGACGTGTCACCATGCCGTTGTAAGAACCTTTAATCCAAGCGTAGATAGCCAAGACGACTACAACGATGATGATAATTGTGATGACCTTTTTCTTTTTCATGTGTTAAGTTTTAAATGTTATTTTATTATTTTGAAGTTTCTGTTTATAAACTCGCTTAATTCTTTGCCTTTCAACAAGTTTTTCGACAATCTCGCGAGGTCGTACAACTGTCTGGCGATGACTTCGCGCTCCTCTTCGGTCTTTTCGGGCAAAGTGGCGACGGCGGCGTTGTTGGTGTTGAGTGTCAGAATGTAATTGTCCGGCATGTCGCCCCACATTGGCATTCCGCCCATCTGATTCATCTCCTTGTAACGGCGCATCCATTCGTTTTGAATGATTTCAACAGGAGCCTCGTCCTCGCCAAGAATGCTGAACTCCACATTGAAACGCGTCTTGTCGATGATGTCTTCAAAAGTCTTCTTCACCTCTTCCTTCTGTTTGTCGTCGAGTTTCGACTCTCTCCGAGTATCTTCTTTCTCAATGAGTTTGTCGATGGTGTTGGAATCGACGCGTGCGAAAGAGGTGTGCTCGAACTTCTGTTCAAACGTACTGATGAAGTGTGAGTCCAACATCCCGTCAAGCATCAAAACGTTGTAGCCGCGCTCCTTGGCCTTCTCGATGTTTGCATATTGCTCGTCAAGATTTGTCGCATACAAATATACTATGTTTTTGTCTTTGTTCGTTTGATTTTCTTCAATTAATTTTTTATATTCTTCAAGAGTGTAGTATTTGCCGTCTGTGTCTTTGAAAAGCATGAATTTTTCAGCTCTTTCGAAGAATTTAGGGTCGGCTATCATGCCATAAACGATGAAAATTTTGATGTCGTCCCATTTCTTTTCGTAGTCTTCGCGGTCTTTTTTAAAGAGCTCTTCAAGTTTTTCGGCCACCTTTTTAGTAATGTAACTTGAGATTTTTTTTACGTTTTGGTCGTTTTGCAGGAACGAGCGGCTCACGTTCAGAGGGATATCCGGCGAGTCGATGACTCCGTGAAGCAGACTTAAAAACTCTGGTAAAATACCTTCGACGGAATCGGTCACGAACACCTCGTTGCAATAGAGTTGAATCTTGTTGCGCTGGAACTCGTAACGGTTTGAAATTTTAGGGAAATAAAGAATTCCGGTGAGGTTGAAAGGATAATCGACATTCAGGTGAATGTGGAACATCGGCTCGGTGAAGTTCATCGGGTAGAGGGTGTGGTAGAACTCGTTGTATTCCTTGTCTTCAATTGTTGAAGGGGCTTTTTTCCAAAGTGGCTCTACATTGTTGATAATCCATGGTTTCTCCACCTCTTTGGTTTTTTGCTTGCCGTCCTTGTCTGTCTCGCCCTCGACAGCTTCCTGCACCTTCTTCGTGCCAAACTGAATCGGCACAGACATGAATTTGCAGTATTTGTTGAGCAGCTCGCGAATCTTGCTCTCTTCGAGGAAGTCGGCGCAGTCGTCTGAAATATAAAGGATTACGTCTGTGCCGCGTCTGCCCTTCGCTATAGGGTTAATCGTGTATTCCGGCGAGCCGTCGCACTCCCAAATGACACCTTTCTCGTCGCTGCCTTGAGTGTAAGATTTGGTAATCAACGACACTTTCGACGACACCATGAAAGCAGAGTAGAAACCTAATCCAAAATGTCCGATGATGTTGGCGGCTTCAGCCTCGCTGTTGGTCTTGAATTTCTCCACGAACTCGGTGGCGCCGGAAAAAGCAATCTGGTTGATGTATTTTTCAACCTCGTCTTCGGTCATGCCAATGCCGTTGTCTCGCACTGTGATGGTCTTTTTCTTCTTGTCAACCTCGACCGTGATGGTCAAATCGCCGAGCTCCCCGGTAAACTCGCCCGCGCTTGCAAGAGTCTTGAGCTTTTGCGTCGCGTCAACAGCGTTGCTTATGATTTCGCGTAAAAAAATCTCGTTTTCCGAGTATAGAAATTTCTTGATTACAGGAAAAATGTTTTCCGTTTTAACTCCAATTGAACCGTTTTTCATATCATAATAATTTATTTGTCATTTCAAACTAAACAAAGTGAAACGCAACATAAAAACCTCCTGTGTTTTGGAAAAAGGATTTGTCCATTCCTCTTCGTTGCGCTGGAGATAATCTATCAATTATTATGCCAAAAGTTATGTACTGACAAATTGTCAATTTTTTGTACTTTTGCAAAAATATAATTCTGATGGAAAAATTCTTCGAGAAAGTGGACTTGTCGCTTAAAAACGGCTCTTTTGTCAAGATGACATTGTCGAAACCTGTAGTGAAAAATGATGAGTTGAGAAATGTTTATATCAAACCAATCTTGTTGAAAGACAATAAGATGTATCAGTTTACATATCGTTATGAACGTCGTGATGAAACGAAAAATTTTTCCGACTTTCAGACGATTGAGCAGTTGAGAAGCCTTGTCCCTGAAAAGTTCCAAAATGTGTCGCTTTTCACTCTTTCGGAAGATGTGACACTGCTTGTCAGCAAAAAAGGCAAACCCACGCTGATGTGCAAAAAAATCCAGGAAGAACGCAAACAGGATTTGAGTCACGACCATGAGAAACAGCGTCTCATCGACCCGACGAAACCGTGGTGGAGTCTTCTCGGTCTGACATCGTGCGACGGCAAGGTGCTGGCTGACATGCAGCACAAGTTCAAACAGATTTGCAAATATGTGGAAATCGTTGACGGCGTTATGCGTCAGACCAAGTTTGATGATGAGATTCATATCTCCGATATGGGTGCCGGCAAGGGCTATCTGACGCTTGCGCTGTATGAATATCTGACAAATCACTGCGATAAGAAAATAGTGATGGAAGGGGTGGAGATTCGTAAGGATTTAGTATTGAAAATCAATGATATAATTGAAAAATGCAAAGATGCGTTCCCTCGTGTCTCGACGGAATCAACCATGAGATTTGTGGAGGCTTCAATTGACAGTTACAAGCCATCGAAACTCGATGTCTTGATTGCACTTCATGCCTGCGACACCGCCACCGACGACGCCATATTAAAAGGTATCAGAAAAAATGCCAAGCTGATAATTTGTGCCCCCTGCTGTCATAAGCAGATTCGTCGCGAGATGGAGAAGTCCGGCAAAACAGATGTGATGACACGCTTCGGCATATTCCTTGAGCGTCAGGCTGCTATGATTACCGACGCTGTGCGGACTCTCGTTCTCGAATATTGCGGTTACAAAACCCAAGTGATGGAGTTCGTGGAAATCGACAACACTCCGAAAAACGTGCTTCTTGTCGGAAGAAAAACCGACAAGCCCGTTGACAAAGAGGCTGTCGCGAAGCAAATCAAGGAATTGCTTGAGCAATATGGAATAGGCGAGCATTATCTTTATAAAAATCTTTATAAATCTGTTTGATAATGCGACAAGCGACTATAGGCGAAATACATCGAATGATGTAATTTTTTTCATATCGTATTGATTTTCTTTGTACTTTTGCGCCCTGAAAATATGGAAAGGAAGCCACAGAAATACGACTCCCCGCCTGTAAAGACGCTCCCAACAGCGTCTGACACCCCCGCTATACGCACATGGGGGGGGGCAACTCTCTGACTATCAACGCCTTAAACCAACAACCAACCACCACACCCTTAATGCCCTTACCGCCCTTACCGCCCTTACCGCCCTTAATGGCCTTACCGCCCTTACCGCCCTTAATGGCCCTAACGCCCTTACCGCCCTTAATGGCCCTAACGCCCTTAACGCCCTTAATGCCCTTAACGCCCCTAATGCCCTTAACGCCCCTAACCGCCTTAAGGCTCCCCTCTGCACTATTAATCAATACTAAATACAATGAAAAAAACAATTAAACTGAAGGTCTATGCCTTCTTTCTGGCGATGGCACTGGTAGTGCTGTCGCCAACGACGATGAACGCTCAAAACGACAATTATTTCCGCACAAGCGATGATTTCAGCGGCAACCGTTTTGCAAGCGACTGGGCGATTATGAACCTTGGCATCGGCCAGGAGGAAACCGCCCCTCTCAGCGGCGGACTGCTCGTTCTCGGTATCGCCGGCGCCGGCTACGCCGTCGCGCGCCGCAGACGCTCCTTGAAGAAAGGCGCTGCCATGCTCGCAGCCCTCGCCATGATGCTCGGCCTCACCCAGTGCAGGAAGAACCTCGAGACAATAGCCACCGCACCCGCCTCCGGCGTTTACATCACCCTCGACGTTGACGGCGGCTCAAAAGTTGATGTTAACCCCAATGCCAATCCCACATACGCCACCGTTACATTTGAAGAAGGCGACATAATTTATGTCGGCAACAACGGCAAATACTGCGGCTATCTCACACATAACGGCGACAAGTTCGCTGGCAATATTCAAACTCCTGAAAGCAAAGAAGACTACCTTCATTTCTATTTTATGGGTAACAAAGGCGGCAAATCCGAGCCCACAAGCATGAGCATTGCCGACCAGAAAGAAAAATATCCTGTGATATCTTACGGACGCTCAAAATATTTTTATAACAGCGAGCATGAAGACTATAAGGCGACACTTCACAACTACTGCTCCATCATGAAGTTCCCCATTGCAGGGGACGGCACTGACAAACATGTGACTCTGAAGGGAATGAATAACAAGGTGACAGTGGATTTTTCCAAAAACAACGCCGCTAACAATGGCGCCGTTTCTGCCAATCCTTACACATACTCCAAAGACGGTTTTGGCGAGATAATACTTCATGCGGAAAATGGCAGCAAAACCGAGAAATGGGCGATAGTGCTGCCACAAGATGGTGTTGAATCGAGACTTTATGTAGAGGGTTGCAAAACAGTGACCGTGAAAGTTCCTGAAATCGAAGCCAACAAATATTATAATGACGATGAGGTTATTGTCCCCATAGCCCTCGAATCTGGCACACCGAATGATTTGTTCAGTGTCGGAGCGGACACGCAAGTGCGTTTCTCGCCGGGCAACCTACAGTACAAAAACGGTGAAGGCTGGCGTTTTGCTGAAAACCAATGGAATATTATTGAGCAAGATGGAGAATGGAATACATCTGACTGGGTGAGTTTGTTCGGCTGGGGTACATGGTCCGGCACTGATTCGCAATGGAATCCTCTAAACGTGGCTGCCACTGATAGTGATTATTCATGGAATGGTAAATATTTTCAAGGTACTTTGAAAAATAACACGGAAACGAATTGGTACACACTTGCATGGTCGGAATGGAACCACATGTTGTTTCGTCGTCACAATGCCAAACAATTGTATGGTTTGGCGACAGTTGCAGGGCAACCTGGTTTTGTCATTCTTCCCGATGTGTGGACCGACGCTCCTGAAGGTTGCAGTTTCACCGCCGGTATGACAAGATGGGATAACAATATATACGATGAGGCACAATGGGCTAAAATGGAAGCGGACGGCGCTATATTTTTACCTGCGGCCGGCTTCCGTTACAACATGAGCCATCAACGCAATGCTCAAAGTGTTTATGTCGAAGGTGTTGGAAACACGGCTCGATATTGGACTTCTGATGTTTGGTATTCTGGTTACGCTCACTATCTTGGCGTATGGCCAAGAAACTACGCAGCAGTAATTTCACAAAAAGCCTCCGTCTATTTTGGTCACTCTGTGCGTCTCGTGCATTAGCTTTTCCTTTAAGCCTCTATATTCGTCTGGGAAACGCGTTTTTGTGATTTCAGGTTAAAAAACTACAAGTGTATTGTTTTTAATGCTATCTTTGCATTATGAATTACTTGTCAGTAGATAACATTTCAAAAGCGTTCAGCGACAAATTGCTGTTCGAACATATCTCTTTTGGCATTGAGAAAGGAGAGAAGACCGCTTTGATTGCCGCCAACGGCACGGGAAAAAGCACCATGATGCGCATCCTTGTCGGGAAAGAGGAGGCTGACGGCGGAAAAGTGACGTTTAACGAGGATGTCAGGGTCGGCTACCTTGAGCAATTGCCGCACTTTGACCCGAATTTGACCATAGAAGATGTCGTCGCGACCGGTCACACCGAGGTGATGCAGGTGATAAAGCGTTATGAGGAGGCTCTGGTGAGCCAGGTGGATTTGGACAAGGCGATGGCGGAAATGGACACGATGCAGGCATGGTCGTATGAGCAGAGACTGAAGCAGCTGCTTTCGACATTCGAAATCAACGACTTGTCGCAGAAGATAGGCACTCTGTCGGGCGGACAGATGAAAAGGTTGGCACTCGCATTAGTGCTTCTCGACGACCCTGACATGCTGTTTCTCGACGAGCCGACCAACCACCTCGATATGCAGATGGTGGAGTGGCTCGAGAACTACCTCACACAGTCGAATGTGACGCTGTTCATGGTGACGCACGACCGCTATTTCCTTGACCGTGTGTGTAATAAGATTTTGGAGATGTATCATGGAGATGTTTACACTCACAACGGCAACTTCGACTATTATGTGAGGAAAAGTCGCGAACGCGAGGAAAACAAGCGCATCGCGGCGGAGAAGGCGGGTCAGCTTATGAAACACGAGTTGGAATGGATACGCAGCACACCGCAGGCACGCACAGGCAAGGCGAAGGCGCGCATCGACGCTTTTTACGACCTGAAAGAAAAAGCCCGCATGATTCGCGACAACACCGAGATACAGTTCGGACTCGATATGCAGCGTCTCGGCGGCAAGATTCTGGAGATGAAAGGCGTTACCAAAAAATGGGAAGACCAATTTATTCTCAAAGATTTCGACTATATCTTCAAAAAAGGCGAGAGAATCGGCGTCATCGGCAAGAACGGCGTCGGGAAATCCACCTTTTTGAATATGATAACCGGTCACGAGGTACCTGATTCGGGCACTATCGTTACCGGCGAGACCGTCGTTTACGGCTATTACACCCAAGGCGGTATCAAATTCGATGAAAACAAGACCGTTCTTGACACCATTCGCGACATCGCCGAGGTGGTTTATTACGGCAAGGACATGGTTTACACTGCCGACAAGCTGCTGGCTCATTTCATGTTCCCGTATTCGATGCACCGTCAGCCGGTGGCGTTGCTGAGTGGCGGCGAGAAACGCAGACTGTATCTGCTTACGGTTCTTATCAAAAATCCTAACTTCCTGATTCTCGACGAGCCTACTAACGACCTGGATATCCTGACGTTGCAGAAACTTGAGGATTTTTTGAAAGGCTACAAAGGCTGCCTCATTGTGGTCTCGCACGACCGCTATTTCCTCGACCAGACCGTTGACCAACTATTTGTTTTTGAAGGCGACGGCGCTGTGAAAGGCTTTATGGGTAACTATTCGCAGTATCACGACTGGCTTGACGCGAAAAACAAGGAACAGCATAAAATTCAGGTGGCGGAGCGCGTCGATACCCGTGAAAACCGTCCGAAGGCAACGGAACGAAGCAAGAAACGTTCGTTTAAGGAGCAAAGAGAATACGAGCAGCTTTCAATCGACATCGAAAACCTCGAGAAAGAGAAAAAATCATTAACTTTGCAGCTTGAAAATCAGACGGATTATCATGAGATTGACAAGATAGGGAAGAGGCTGACGGAAATCAATGATTTGCTCGACGAGAAAGAAACGCGGTGGCTGGAACTTGACGAAATCTGACCGTCATTTCGACCGGAGCGGAGCGAAGTGAAGCGAAGTGGAGACCTGAGCGAAGCGAAAGCATTCACCTCTGGTGAATAAATCTACGACTAACAAATGTCCATGAGCACTCGATTGCCGGAGATTTCTCGACAAGCTCGAAATGACGGTTGAGACAAGCTCGAAATGACGGCAGAGACAGGCTCGAAACGACGGCATTCTACCCGTCATTTCGACCGGAGCGGAACGGAGTGAAGCGAAGTGGAGACCTGAGCGAAGCGAAAGCATTCACCTCTGGTGAATAAAACTACGACTGACAAGTGTCCATGGACACCCGGTTGCAGGAGATTTCTCGACAAGCTCGAAATGACGAAGTGACAAGCTCGAAATGACAGCATTCAACCCGTC
>UQNO01000006.1 GCA_900542475.1 uncultured Bacteroidota bacterium | reverse complement strand
TTTGGCGATACCTAAAGTTTGATGGGCTGTAAAGAATCGAGTCTCACGCTTTTCTTGTATTAATTAAGGTAAAAAAAGCCCGATTCGGTGGGACTTGCGGGGCGTAAAACTATTAACTATGCTTTATAGAATCACAGTAAAATCGCCAAAGAACACAAACGGCGTCCGTATCGAGCGAGGCATGTCGGTCGATGTGGTAACAAACAGTTTCGGCGACCCTGTTTCAACCAACGGCGGGCAGGTCGTGGCCGACGCTTTCATGAGGATTTACGGTATTGACATCAAAAAAGCCGGAGCTTTGAGCAGGGCTTGGCTGGATGTGGAAAGGATAGGTTGATATGAATGACAATACATACATTAATACGGCAGCCAAAATTGAAAAATTCATGGAGGGTGCTTTAGATGAATATATCAGCGATCAAATAAAAAAACGTGCCATAATCGGAGGTTTATGCATGGCAATACCTTTGTATGGTTTAGAAATAATAATCTATGCTATTTGTTTGTGGGGAGAATATGGAAAAATTAGCGATATCAGCGGAGTTCCGTTCAAAAAGCATGCTGTAATAAACATAATTGGCGGATTTATAATAAACCTCATCGTCACTTTTGTTCTTAATCTAATTATGGAACTCATCCCTGGCTTAATATTAAGCAGTATTGGCGGGTTTGTGGTAGGCTATGCTTCATTGGAAATATCTGGTATGGGATATGTAAAAATGCTCAAACGATTACATGGCAATAAATCAAAAGCAGACTTAAACATCAGAAGAGGTATAGAAAACATGAGAGAAAAAACACAACAGATTAGCAAACTTAAGTAGTTTTGAAATACATGGACAATCTATCAAGAAGACTATAGAGCTTTGTGGTTCTTTATCAGCAACAGACAGGAAGAAATGTTTGGTATGACACTGGAAAGTATATCGGAGGTAAATTATTTTGAAACAATTGATTTTCAAGACAGAAAAATTCAACTAACAATGTGTTGAAAAAAAACAAGGAGAATGCCGAAAATCCTGTAAAGAGTAGGCAAGATTTAGGAAGTTGTACCCGACACAAATTAGGGTAAAAAATTATGTTTATTATTAATGAAGGCCTTACTATTAATCAGCAAGACAAGGAATTTGTCCGTGGAATGATGATGCAAAGCAGATTCCCAAGTCATTGTTTTTGTAACTGTTGAACATGATTCTGGATGGCTGTAGATACAGCCATCCTATTCTCAAGTTTATAACACGTTATTTAGAATTTTAAACAATAACTCAATATGAAATTCTCAAAATATAATGAATGTTTTGAAATTGACGGTAAAACATATCTTTACAACATATTATCCACCGCTTTGGCAGAAATTGACAACGAATTGAATTATGCGATAAAAAACGACAATCCGAATAATTTAAATGATTCGCTGCTCGATTTGTTGAAGTGTAATCATTTTATAGTTGAAAATGATTGCGATGAAGTGAAAGAATATATATATTACTATAATTCAATTCGTTTTGGCAGAGGATCCCGTCAATTAAACATAATATTTATTCCCACATATAATTGTAACTTATCATGTCCATATTGTATGCAGGGATTAGATAAAAGCCACGATATAATATCTAAAGAAGCGATTGAATCGTTGATAAAATTTGTTGATAATAGAATATTAGAGTCTAATACTATTGGCGTACCAATAAATGAATTAAATATATCACTATTTGGGGGAGAGCCTCTATTAACAAAAAAGAGCGTATTACCCGGTTTTTGTGAACAAATCAAAGCTATTGCAATAAAATCCAACTGTACGCTGAATTTTTCAATGACATCAAACTTCACACTTCTTGATGATGAAGTTATAGATTTAATCAAGAAATATAATATAAAAATACAAGTATCCATTGATGGAACAAAGGAGCAACATGATTCACGCCGAATAACTCATGATGGCAAAGGTACTTATAATCTTATTGTGGACAATCTAAAAAAAATGAACACTATTGGATTAAAGAAAAATCTTATTATTAGAATCAACATCGATAATGACAATATTGATAAAGCAGATTCAATAATGGCTTCAATTGCAGATATGGCGGATGATATATATTTTGGTTATTTGGATAATTTTAAAGGATCTAATGATGCTTATACAGTATGTATTGAACACGATAGTTATGCAGATATGATGAATAAAAGGCTAATACCTGTTTATCAAAAATATGGCAAAATAGTTCCACGCTCTTTTGGAAAAATGACTCCATGTTCTATGCATTGTGACAATCGTTTTATTATAGATTTGAGTCTTAATGTATATAAATGTGAATTACTTATTAACAAAAAGGAAGCAAGTGTAGGCTTTATTGAAAAAAATGGAACGTTTGTTCCTAATTCGAATTTTTATTCACAAATGTACTTTAGCCCAGATAAAGTTGAACGCTGTAAAAACTGTAAATTGCTTCCGCTATGTGGAGGTGGATGCACAGGCAAGGCTTTTGTCAATGGAAATAAATCTGGCTTTAGTTTTGATGGTGTATCATGTAATATGAGAGAAGAGGATTTGGTAAACTATTTAAAGCAATATGTATGTCGGATAAAACAATAATGATAAAAAGACATCTTTTGAAGACAGATGGAACTTCTTTAAATGATAAAATTCTACAAGAAGAGCATCAATTGTACTATGCAAATATGAATGTTGACTTCCAAAGCATTTATAAAACAGTTGATGGTATCATGGAATGGAAAGATCCGACAACTTCAGCTGCTGTTTTCACAGAAATAATGAAATATATTAATATAACAGGATGTGAAACCTTTATGGATTGCGGTTGTGGATTGGGACATGTACTTTATCTCGCATCTAAATTTTTTACTAAAGTATATGGTGTAGAAATAGTAAGTGAAGCCGTGGAACAATGTATAAAAAACATTTCCACCTTATTACCTAATAATAATATTAAAATATTGGCTGCCGATATTTTTACATTAAACAAAAATATACTTGATTCTATTGATGTTTTTTATGTAGCTAATCCCTTTGATAACAATAATGACTTTTGTAAATTGAGAAATCTTGTAGAAGCTTCTATTGAACGCTATAATAGAAATGTTTATTTTATATACTATTATCCATATTTTGAAGCATATATGGCACAATCACAAAAGTTTACAATAGACAGAGTTATAACTTCATATAACGGGAATGTCAATATATATAAATATACTAAAAGGGAATAGAAACAAAAAAACTCAAAAAACCTTGTTATCTCATCTTTATTTACACGCCTTGCAGCAATGAGAATATTAAGTCAAACATATTGGAATAGACCGGATATTTTGAATAAAACAAATTTTTATTATGTTTAATATAGGTAATAACAACGATAAAATAGAAGGCAGCACCAATGGACTCTTCTCGATAAGTCCAACACAAAAGATGTTTTTTGCAAAAGGAAACCTGTAATACAATACCGCTCAAGGATTGTGGCGTTTTGCAGAAGAACAATGGGATAGCGTTGGATATCATATTGGGCGATATTATGTAAGAGAACTGCCTGCTTACAACGGATGGATAGACTTGTTCCTATGGGGAACAGGAAAGGATCCCCAATATATGTATGGCGAAAAGAATATTTTCGCTGATTGGGGACGTAATAAAATTATCATTGGTTGTCACTTTGTGATGAATACGGATTGTCATATAGCATTGAATTCGACAACGACCATGTATGCACAGCATTTCCATATTCGAAAACTTATGGTAGATTAGTGCACTTGGTTCATCCAGCACGATAATGAATTGAAAAACAATTATATATAACCAAATAATAGTTTTGAGGACCTTATAAAAAAAACAGGGTTTACAAACTTTGCAGCGATGAAGAGATAATGTTAAGAAAACAATTGCTTTAATTTGGAAGCGTAAGTCTAAATCGTCAATGGAAAACTGTCAAAGTTCCATCTCATTATATAGCTCCACAGGTACGGCGTGCCAGAGTTTGTTTTTTTCATTCTCAAGACGACGATAAAGGTCAGAAGAGTATATTTTGCGTATGGCATCGACAACATTCAGGTTTTTGTCTTCAGACAACATCTCAACGAGCCAACTGACTTTAGATGGCAGCAACAGATACAGATTGTCTTGAGTTATCGGTGTCATGGTTTTATCTGTTTTGCGTCGTGATACTTTATTGTTTGAAGCGATTTCGGTGTTTGAAACAGATACTGGTCAACCAACTTGTATGTTTTCAATTCGGCTATCAGATTCTGTTTTGTCATAAGACCGCCTTCATATAGGGCGAAAGCCGCATACACACGATCTCGTTTACAAAGCCTTCTTTTGCTTTTTTCTCGTCCATGCGCTTACGCACCCATTCTTCAGCTCTAATGCAATGTATTCGACATTGCCCACTTTCAGCAAATCTATTCGGGAATTCATGTCAACATGGTTTAACGAATCCATTATGTTTGTCGGAATTTATAAAACTTGCCTTCAACATCAGATTTTGATGTACAGGAACTTGTCGGTTATTGCGTACAGACACTTGACAAATTCCGTTTCCCATTTTTTATATTTGTTGATTATCTGGCAGTTTTCTAAAAGACCATCGCAATAATCAATCAGACTTTTGTCGTTTGTTTTTGCAAAAAAGACTACGAAGAAATAATGTTAAGAAAGCAACCGTTTAATTATAAAACTCATCGAAATACTTCTGCAATTTAGCAGGGTCTGTTTGATAGATGTTGTCGCCGTAATAGCAGTCGGCAAGGACTTCGTAAAGGCGGCAGAACTCCCCAAGGTCGTGTTTTCCACGTTGAGCATCAATGGTCAACGAAAGAAGCTCCAAAGCTCTGTCGGCGGCACGATGACATTGCTCTATGTTGCCCTTGCTTTGCCAACGATTTGCACGCGACACCTCACTGCCGATATTCAGCATCTGCTCTGCTAAAGTCATGGCAGCCCAACGTCCGGCAGCTAAATCTGTATGCTGATAATTACTCATTTGATTAGTGTGTTAACAACATCAACAATGCGTTTGCGAATCGTAGGGTCTTGCACATCACGACTGCGGTTGCCTTGATATGGACGAATATTAATTAATGAATCAAACTCGATGAAGTCATCGCCATCCATTTCAGGATAAAGGTTTATTCCCCACAAATCGGCTTGCTCTGAACCTTGTGAAAGCAGTTCTTTCTCAATGTCAGCATGAAGCTCGGCATCCAAACCGATTATAGTCTTTTGGATGTCAACAACCGCTTTTATCATGTCGCCAAAATAACCCGGCAACATTTCATTTAATTCGCTACGACTTATTGGTTGTGATGTGATTTTCATAATAAAATTTCTATATTTTCAGGTGCAAAGATACAAAATTTGTCAAAACAAATGAGAAAAACACGTTTTATTCTATCTTCTCCACCACCTCAATCCCGCACTTCTTCAACCCCTTTACATGAATGTAAATCATAAATTCATCAAAGGCGATATATGTCTTGTTGCCCATTACGATAAGGCCTACACGAGAGTCGATGGTTAGCTTCGAGAACGATTTTTGCATGTCGATTGGAACCTTGTAAAACTTTTCGCCGTCGGCGGTTGTAATGTATATTGCATCTTGAGTTATGGCATACAGATTTAGCAGAAAATCATATTCCCATTCAGCGTATTTGTTGGTAATCGTGCAATTATCCACTATGCTTTGATAGTCCTCCGCCAACCTTTCATCCGTAACCTTCGTGAGTATCATCTTGTTAGCCCAGCCTTTGTAATTTATTCTTTTCGTAAGATTGAGTTTCGTCACGTTATCCCAATCTTCGGGCTTGTCCGCATGGTAATAGCAGTGGTCGCCTTCGTCGTATGGCTGTCCGCTAAACAAATGCTTCGGAGCTTTCGGATGCAACAAGTAAACAAGCAAACCGGCAGCCGCCTTCACAATTTCCAAGCCATACCGCATCTTTTCAACAATATTATTTTGTTTTTTAATGTATTTGGTCAAAAAATACACTCCGGCATCCGTTGTTTTCTCAATATGCCAGAAATCCGTTCTCTCCATCCTGCCTCCACATTCGTTCCAATAGCCTTCAATGTCAAGGTCAACATGGTCTTCCTTGACACACTGCGTCAGGTTGAAAACGGTATCCGGCGATGCGAAATTGGAATAAGACGACAGTATGAGCTTGACATGATTCAGCAGCGTCAGTCTCGTTTTATGCTGCTCTTCCAAGGCTTCACTGATGGTCGGCATCGACTCGAAATATCCGGTGTCTTTTGTGAAATCATCCATAAGTTTGATGACGCTGTCGAAGGCTTCATCAAAATTATTTACATCGCCATCCTTCGACTCATAACTTGGCCAGGCTTTCATCAGCAGCAACACAAGAATTTCGATTCTGATGTTTTTCTCCTCAATCTCTTCAAGGATATTGAGCATCGATTTAGTGTACCTCTCCTCTTCCCAACAAGGATAGAAATATTTCAGAATATCCTTTGCCACCTTGT
Organism: uncultured Bacteroidota bacterium; assembly: GCA_900542475.1. Classification (GTDB taxonomy): domain Bacteria; phylum Bacteroidota; class Bacteroidia; order Bacteroidales; family F082; genus Limimorpha. The sequence goes on along the minus strand of UQNO01000006.1, from coordinate 60,490 downwards.
CGGGGGCCTTCTTTCTCGACAGTTTCTTCTGGTAAAATTCCGAAGCTTTTTTGTACTGCTTCATCGTGATTTCAAGATTCAAAACGCTATTCGGCATTTTTTCAACGTACATGTAAAGGTCGTAAAACGTAGCCCTTGCCAACTGTTTGTTTCTGTAGCAGCGTTTCACACCGTTGCTTCTAATGTTATGGTTGTCGAGATAATCCTCCAGCTCGCTTAATGTATTGAAAAGCAGGCGTGAATTGGCAATCGTAATCAGCCAATCCTGATATTTCGGTTCGTCGGAAACTGTCATTTGCATCGAATTTTAATTGTCCGATGCAAAGATAATATAAACCTATGATATTAGGCGGTGTTGACGATATGATTTTTTAATAAAATTGTTAAAAAATGTAAGTGTTTTGTACATAAAGCACTCAATATTGACATTTTGTAAAAATTTTTCAATTCAAATTAAGATTTTCAAACTGGAGAATTACACATGGCAGTATTTTTGCATTGTGATAACAAAATATGAAAAGAAATGAAATTATTGAGAATGATAGCGAAAGCATTTGACGCTTTTTACAATTTTCTGTATATCGTTATGAAAATAGGCATGGTGGCTTGCATGTTGGCTTTAAAACTAATTATCAACAAAACAATAATATGAAAAACGCAGGCTACTCCTTCAAACCAGATGGCGAATACACAGTCCACAATCTCATCACCGCTTTTACGAGCGGTGACACGAATGATTACAATTTGCAAAGTGTTTTTAATCATATTGATTTCACAGAGGATTACAGCGAGCAATTCGACCGCTATGATCTTGAACATCAAGTGCCATTCTGCTGGTCGAGACTGCAGCTTTATGGAATTTTAATAAAGCTGCTCAAAGAAATGAAAAACAAAAAGCCTTTCACTGACACTCCCAATTATGAGATTCGAGCTTTTGATAAACCATTCTCTTTTGGCTACAACGTATTGCTCGAAAATTGTTCTGACAGGTTTGAGATATGCGAGCGGATTATCAGGCACTTGTGGAAAAACGAGCCGCTGTTGGCCACTACTCCCGACAATGTACCTTGGGGGTATGAAAAGTTTGCTATTCGACAGGGGATTTGAAAGTACTCCTACAGGAATATAACAGCGAAATCCATACAATAGGCTTCGTTTATGAAAATGTCGCAAGTCGCCATCCGATGTCAACTTATGCGATGAGCGTTGATGAGGTTTAAGAGATGACAGGAATTGATTTTTTCCCGTCGGTGCCGGACAATATTGAGAAAAGAGCCGAAGTTGATTTCACGAAATGGACTGTGAAATTAAGAGAGATATAAGGCCGATAGGACGGATAAGATTGGTGGAAAACAGATGATTTTGCAACTGACGATGGTTTTTTTGTTGTGACAAACAAAATATGTGTATTTTTGCACTCGGATTAGGTAGAAAATTTTGCAAAAATATTCTACTTGAAAAAATCGCCGAACAATGTGTATTGCTAAAAAAATAAGAAAACAAATCAAACGCAACAAACCTGGTACCGTGTATTTTATTTCTGATTTCGCACAACACGGTAACGACGTGTTTATCAGCCGTTTGCTTTCGGAGTGTGTGAATGACGGATTGTTGCTCCGCATAGTCAATGGGATTTATTACAAGCCTGTGGAAACAAAATTCGGTGTGTTGTATCCTTCGGTTAAAGAGTTAGTGGATGCAATAGCGAGGCGTGACAACGCCCAAATACTGCCTACCGGCGAAACAGCACAGAATCTTTTGGGATTGTCAACCCAGGTGCCGACTCGTTATGTTTATCTGACATCTGGATCAGCTCGGAAAATTGTACTTCGCAATCAATCCATCACATTGAAGAGAAGTGTACCACGCAACTTCGCATGCAAGAATGATTTTATGGCAACACTAATCCAAGCCCTTAAATCTATAGGCAAAGACAATGTTACAGACGAGCACAGACAAACCATTGCCGCATTACTAAAAAAACACCTTGATAAAAACACATATATTGACGATTTGAAAACCGCACCAATATGGGTGAGAAAACTTGTTTCAGAAATAATAAAACAGTGTGAATATGAATTGGCTTCAGCACGATATCAATGAAAGGAATTTTATGCTTCAGAAGGTTGCTGATAACAGCCACCTTCCTGACTACGCCGTGGAGAAAGACTGGTGGGTAACTATGGTGTTGAAAGCACTGTTTGCAACTGATTGCGCACCATTTTTGGAGTTCAAAGGTGGTACAAGTTTAAGTAAAGGCTGGAATCTTATAGAAAGGTTTTCGGAGGATATAGACCTTGCCATCAATCATAGTTTTTTCGTTGGAAACATAGACAATAACAACCAATTGAAAAATTTGCGCAAGAAATGCCACAAATATGTCGTTGGCAATCTGGCAAAGCAATTAGAAACAGTCCTTACAGAGATGAAAATGGAAGGATTTGCGGTTAAGCCTAAAATCGTTGACGATGAGGGAATTGCCATTTCGACAGATGCTGACCCAGCAGTACTTTATGTGGATTATGAAAGCCTATCGGATCACAGTTCGCCATATATGCCAACACGTGTTAAGATTGAAATCAGCAGCCTATCTATGAAGGAACCTTTTGAAATGCACGAAATCAGTTCTATGATTAGAGGCATGTTTTTGGAAGATGACGATGAGGCTTCTTGCATTATCCCTGTAGTTTTGCCTGAAAGGACATTTTTGGAAAAGGCTTTTCTGCTATGTGAGGAGTTCCAAAAGCAAAACCCTCGCAGTTTGAGAATGTCGAGACATTTGTATGACCTTGAAAAGCTAATGGATACTCCTTTCGGGGAAAAGGCTCTGTCGGACATGGTTCTGTATAAAAAGATTGTGGAGCACAGAAGGAAATTCTATCACGTTTCGTATGCCGATTATGACAAAAATTATCCACCATATATCACTATTATTCCACCAGATTCATGCAAAACGGCATGGAAACAAGATTATCAGGAACTTCAAAATAATTTCATTTATGGAAATTCATTGGAATTTGACAAGCTTGTAAAAAGACTGGAAATACTGCAAGAAAGATTCAGGAAAGCGGTTTAAAGTTTCGGAATGAACAACTATTTTGTTTTTTATAGATGCCAGAGACCGTGTGTCGGAATTGACCAAAGGCGAAGAGGCAGTGGATGTAGGACTCGGCGGTGCGGGGCTGGACAGCAGGAATGGTGCCGAATATAATCCTCCTTCTTGCTCCGACCAATCCCACTAATGCTGATAGGAAAGTGTATTATAATAAACCGAAAATCAATAGTGTCAGAGCCATAGCGTGAATTATTTTTTTGCAAAGATAGAAAAAAAACAAGTAATTTTGCATCTGTGATATAAACCCTTCCCGATATGATTGACCGGATTATCAACCACACAAGACCATCAAGACCCATCCTTTTGTGCCGAAGGATATTGTGGTCAGAGGTTTCATAATCGATTCGGGGAATGGAACTTTGGAGGAGATTATATGAACTGGATTATACTCATCATCGCCGGCCTTTGTGAAACGGGCTTTGCTTTCTGCCTCGGGAAGACCAAATTGGCAGTCGGAACGGAATATTGGGCTTGGATTTGTGGATTCGCCTTGCTGTATGTGCTGAGCGCCGTTCTTCTGGCTAAAGCAACACAGACCATTCCAATAGGAGTGGCATATCCTGTTTGGACCGGCATTGGAGCCGTCGGCGCGGTGTTGCTCGGGATATTCGTCTTCCATGAGCCAGCCACATTTTGGAGAATCTTCTTTCTGACGACATTGATATTGTCTGTTGTCGGATTAAAATATGTTGGATAACATGTCGAGTAACACAAACAAAGGTTTCACTCTCCTGCATCTATCGGTGTTCATCGCCGGGTTTACGGGGGTGTTGGGACGGCTTATAGAATTAGATTCCGCCGTCCTTGTGTGGCACCGTATGGCATGGGCAGCTGCGTTGATGGCGCTGTTTCTGCTATTTCGGAAAGAAATGAAACGCTACAAGCTCCAAGATATATGCCAGATGGGAGGCGTGGGCGTTTTGCTGTGTCTGCATTGGATCTTCTTCTATGCCAGCATCAAGGCCTCTAACGTGTCTATAGGTGTGGTGTGCTTCTCCTTGGTCGGATTCTTCACGGCTCTTTTCGAACCGATAATCAACAGACACCGTTTTTCAGCGAAAGAGTTCTTGTTTAGCATTCTCACAGTGTGCGGAGTGTATCTTATCTTCCAATTCGACACCCGCTATCGTCTGGGAATTGCACTTGGTGTCGTCTCATCGGCGATTTACGCCTTGTTCGCAATCGCCAACCAGCATGTGGGAAAACGTTACGAAGCCAAAAACATGCTCCTCTGGGAAATGATAGGCGGTCTTGTCGTCCTCACCGCCCTCCTACCGATTTACAACGCCGTCCTACCTGTCGGAAAACTTCTTCTTTCAGGGATGGATTACCCTTATATGGCTTTTATGGTGGTGGTCTGCACCATCGGCCTTTGCCTGATGCAAATCATTGTCTTACAAAAGATTGACGCTTTCACTGTCAACCTGACATATAACTTGGAACCTGTTTACAGCATCATTATCGCCATGTTGATATTCAACGAATACCAAGAATTGAACTTCTCGTTTATCCTCGGTATCGCACTCACAATAATATCGGTAGCACTACAGACAAAATCAAAACTGAAGTTGGAAACATGATATTACTAATAGCCGTTTTTGATTTTTCTTTGTCTCTAAAACAGTCTTTATCCCCATTAATGACGACTGTATCTGGTGAAAAACATCATTAATTGTTATGTTTCTTTATTTTTTTCTTTGTATTTTTGCAATCGGAAAAATATAATCATGATAACCCTCGATAAACTCGGAATAGGACAGTCGGCAATCATCAAAACCGTCAACGGAAAAAGTCTTGTACGTCAGCATTTCCTCGATATGGGAGTGATTCCAGACGCCATTGTGAAACTCGTCAAATACGCTCCTCTCGGCGACCCGATGGAGGTGATGATTCACGGTTATTCCCTCACCCTCCGCAAAGCCGACGCCAGGCTTATAACGGTAGAGGTTTGTGATAGCGACAACAATGTTGAAGTTGAGCAAGATTTTGACATTAACCAGTTGTATATCACATCTTTACACGACCATAACGCACACCCCGGTCTCGGAGAGGAGGGTATTTATCATGATAAGACTCACGAAAACCCTTTGCCGAAAGGCAGCGTCCTTACTTTCGCGCTTGCCGGCCAACAGAACTGCGGAAAGACCACGCTCTTCAACCAGTTGACAGGTTCCAACCAGCACGTGGGAAACTTCCCTGGCGTTACCGTTGACCGCAAGGACGGCATCATCAAAGGACATCCCGACACTTGTGTCACCGACCTTCCGGGAATTTATTCGCTCTCGCCTTACACTAACGAGGAGATAGTGTCGCGCGAGTTCATCTTGAAGGAGAAACCCAAAGGGATTATCAATATTGTAGATGCCAACAACATCGAGCGCAATCTCTATCTCACCATGCAGCTTATGGAGCTTGGCGTACCCATGGTGCTTGCGCTCAACATGATGGACGAGGTTCGCAACAACGGCGGCACCATACTCGTCAACGAGATGGAGAAAATTCTCGGGCTGCCAGTGCTGCCTATCTCGGCTTCGAGAAACGAGGGTGTCACCGAGTTAGTGGAACACGCCATTCACGTGGCTAAATACCAAGAAGAGCCTGTCCGCCAGGACTTCTGCGACAAGGACGACAACGGCGGAGCGGTACACCGCTGCCTCCACAGCATCATGCACCTCATCGAAGACCATGCCCAACGTGCCGGAATACCGGTGCGTTTCGCCGCTTCAAAGCTCATAGAAGGCGACCCCATCGTTATGGAGGCGCTGCGGCTGTCTCAAAATGAAAAGGAGACACTTGAGCACCTTGTCATTCAGATGGAGGAGGAGCGCGGTCTCGACCGCGCAGCGGCAATGGCAGAGATGCGTTTCACATTTATCAAACGCCTGTGCTCAAAAACAGTGATAAAACCCAAAGAAAGCAAAGAATATCGTCGTAGCGGACACATAGACAGAATCTTGACAGGAAAATGGACCGCCATTCCTATCTTCGTCCTCGTGATGATAGCCATCATCTGGCTCTCCATCGATGCTCTCGGAGCGCCGTTGCAGGATTACTTGAATCAAGGTGTTATATGGATAGGGGGCGTGTGCGGCGACGCTCTGTCCCGATGGCACGTCACCCCCGCGGTGCAGTCGCTCGTCGTTGACGGCATCTTCGGAGGCGTGGGCACCATCATAAGCTTCATACCCATCATCATCTTACTGTTCTTCTTTCTGAGCATACTCGAAGACAGCGGCTATATGGCGCGCGTGGCTTTCGTCAGCGACAGTTTCTTGAGAAAGCTCGGCCTAACAGGTCACAGCATCGTGCCTATGCTCATCGGCTTCGGATGCACCGTGCCCGCCGTGATGGCGACACGCACACTGCACTCCACACACGACCGCTGGCGCACCATACTGCTCACCCCGTTCATGAGCTGCTCGGCGAAAATACCTATCTACGCCTTCTTCACCAGCGCCTTCTTCCCGCATCACGGAGGAATAGTGCTTATCGGATTGTATCTCTTCGGCATACTTGCCGGAATAACAACAGCCTTGTTCACCAAATGGTTAAGTAAACAAAGCGACGTGGCTCCTTTCGTGATGGAGCTGCCTAACTACCGTCTCCCAAGCGCCAAAAACGTTGCGCATCTGCTGTGGGATAAGACCAAGGACTTCCTTCAGCGAGCCTTCACCGTCATTTTCGTGGCCTCACTTTTGATTTGGTTCTTGCAAACCTTTGATTTTCAATTTAATATGGTTGAAAATGGCGAAAACAGCATTCTCGCTGGTGTGGCAGGATTGGTCGCCCCTGTCTTTAAGCCCATAGGTCTCGGCGAATGGCAAATCGTCACTGCCCTCGTCAGCGGATTCATGGCAAAGGAAAGTGTCGTGGCTACTCTCGAAGTACTCGACGCAATGCCGCTGTTCACCACCCTCACCTCTATCTCGATGCTGGTGTTCTGCCTGCTCTATACCCCTTGTGTGGCTGCAATGGCGGCTATCCGTCGCGAAACAGGTACCAAATGGATGCTACTTGTGATTTTGTTCCAATGCTCTGTGGCCTGGCTGTGCGCGTTCTTCGTTTACTTGATTGCAGGCGCAATCATTGGTTAATGTCTTTAAGACATTCCTCGCACAGACAATCACTGTAATTCTCTTTAAGATTTGCCTTCGCACGGTCGTTGAGGCGTATCTTGACACACCAACAATCAATGGAATGAACACATTCGAACTCTTTTCCGCAGCGAGGGCAAATCTTCTTCATAGCCAATTATCTTATGATGATACGTTCTGTATATCTACTTTCTCCGTATTTGACGCTAATGAAATACATACCTGCCTCTAATCCCGACACATTGATTTCAGTATCTGTTGACGATATTACCAATTGACCTGTAACATTATATAAATCAACATGTTGAACATTCGTGGCGTTTATAAACAATTTGTCATTGGCAGGATTCGGGTAAACCGATACCGTCAATTCTTCGTTTTCCTCAATATCTTGAGGAGGATTAGGGAAGTGTTCGATGTCGTGAATCACGCCGATGGCATCAAGGTCGAAGCCTCCGGAGGGGAACGGTGTCGGCCATGGGTCGTTGACAGGATGTCCCTGGCAGTCGTATGTGGCGTATTCAGGGTCGATATTGCCTATAACGTCGATGATACGAACATGAGTGACATTGTTTTTATCGAGAAGCGGATTGTCGGGAATCTCCTCCAAATCGAAAGGAGTGCCATACATCGCGCCGTATTTGCTTGCCAAATTATGAATTTGCGACGGGTCGATACATTCCATTCCGCCAATCTGGGTCTCTGTCTGGGTGTTGCTGTACGCCGGAAAACGGAAGAAGTTCTCTCCGTCGGAGCTTACCTCGACGAAAGCCAGTTCGAGAAACCACAAGTCGGGGTTCTGCGCATTGGCAAAGCCGTTCTCAAACACAGCGAAATCAGGACCAGGACGGTCACAGATAGGCGACGCGAATGTCACTGTCGCCACACCACCGTCACCGAGGCAGGTGACGCCAAACGTGCCTTCAGGAGGTCCGATGACGTTTGAAACAGGCCAACCTGTACCAGCCATACCCGCACTTGGGTTGGCGATGTTCATCGGACCCGGTTCCGCCTCGCACCCTGTAGCCCAAGCCACGAAAGCAGATGAGTCGGCATGCATGGCTGTGGTGCCAGGCTTGTCCTGCGCAGGAGCAAACTGCGCCCAAACGAAACCTGGCAACAACGCCAATATCAGAACTAAAACTCTTCTCATCTTACAACAAGTTTAGTTGTATTGACAGCATTGGAGCTTCTCACCGTGACGAAATAAACGCCCGCGTCAACACCACTCAAGTCAACGACAGAAGAAATCGCTGTCAAAACATTGCGACCCGTCATGTCATAAAGTTCAACTCTCTGAATGTCTTCAGCATTGATATACAGTCTGTTTGTTGCAGGATTAGGATACACTGCCACTGTCGCCGATTCAATTTCCTCAACAGCGGTCCAAACTGTCACAGGCAGAACCGGCTGCTCCCAAACGTATGTCCAAGGCGCAATCTCCGTACCACAGTTGGTGTCACCCCATTTGATGAAGTCCGATGTGGAAACGGTCTGAACGTCATAGCCAAGCTGTGCCTGCCCACCATTGATGTTGTACATCCAATATGCGCCAGACGTAAGAGCATAGTGGTTTTCGCCATCGTCAAAAATGATGTCGTCGATACCCCATGCACCTTGAACATAGCTGAAACGAGGGTCGGCAGCAGCGATGGATTCCATCACTTCTTTTACTGTAACCTCCTCTGTTGCAAAACGATAGCCCCATGCCAACGCAATGTTCGGCTCGTTCCAGTTGACACAGAAAACGAGATTGTTGTCGCCTTCGCCAATCCAGTAAATGATTTCCGACGCGGCAATCTGCGCTTCCTCGGCGATAGCATAAACAGGGGCAACTTCTTTTGTCCAAACGTAATAATAGTTGACCGGGTCGGTGATGGTGCCGCACGACTCGTCGCCGAATTTCACCCAATCACCATTACCAACTGTCTGTGCGTCAAAGTATTCACCGGCAGTCTGACCATTCACATTGTACATCCACCACATTCCGGCAAGTTTAAGATCCAAAACTCCGTCGTTGAATGTAACGTCGCTGACAAACGATTCGCCAACAAAACCGAAACGATAGTCTGCCGACTGTATGTCGAGCATCATATCTTTAACAGTAACTGTTTCAGCATCAAAGCGATAACCCCATGCCAATGCAGTGTCGGGATCGTTCCAGTTGACGATGAACACCACTTCGTTCTGACCTTCGCCAATCCAATATTTGATGGCTGACGGGTCGATAGATGCGTCCTCTTGTGCGAAGAGGTTGGTCGTGAAGAGACCGAAGATTCCTAAAAGAAGGAAAAACGTAAATTTTTTAACCATAATTAAGATTTTTAAGGTTTAATAATAAATTAACTACCTCAAAACTTAAGGGAATCCAGCTTTTATCCCGAAAGCTTTGTTTTACGAATTTTGGCAGGTCTTCTGACTTACTCCTTTGGTTTCGCCGCCTTCCCAAAAAGCAAGGCTTTTCAGTGGCATAATGACAAAATTAAGAGTTTACAGCAGCGGGAACTGTCCGGGATTTCCACCCGATTCCCTATTAAGCCCCATAGGCACCCTAATTCGCTGCAAAAATACGAAAAAGATTTGAGAATCAAACCTTATATCTTGTTTTTTTCACCATGGTACAAGGTCTAAAGTCTATAGTTCCGACTCAACACTCACCGACTCCATCTTGCCACCTAATGGCGGGTTCATCTTTTTAATCTTCACCCATGCGTATGACACTGCCGGAAATTCCTTCCGAACGGCTTTCAAAATTCTTCCTGCCACGTTTTCGAGCAGTTTCGACGAGGCCGTCATCTCGCGTTTCACCACCTGGTAAACTTCTTGGTAGTTCACTGTATCTTCAAGATTATCAGTCTCTTCCGCCTTTGACGTATCAACTTCCATGCTCAAATCCACGTTGAACCAAGTGCCTATCTTGCGCTCCTCGTCAAAGCATCCATGATAGGCGTAAAATTCCATTTTTTCTATTGAAATAATTGCCATTTTTATTGGTTTTAAGAGCTGAAGATGAGAGTGAAGTTAAACAAAAACTCCACTCTCAACTCTCTTCACTCCACACTATTTTAAAACTTGGATTCCTTTTTCAATACGTTTCAACGCCTCGTCTTTTCCTATCAACGCCAGAATTTCATGGATGTGCGGGCCTTTTCCAGCTCCTACGAGCATCAGACGAAGGCCGTTCATCACCGGTCCCATGCCGAGTTCGTTGCCGGCAATCCATTCATTAAGCACCTTTTCGATGTTTTCAGCATTGAAATCTTCTATGTTTCTTATCACTTCCGCAGCCTGGCGCATCAGGCAGGCGCTATTTTCTTTCCAGCGTTTCTTCACCGTCACCTCATCGTAGGTGGCAGGCTCCTCAAAGAAGAAGAAGCTCTGTTCCCACATTTCCTTAACGAAGCTGACGCGGTCTTTCACCAATGCCGCCACTTTTGTAACATATTGAATATCAGCGTCGATATTTTTTTCTGTCTTGAGCCATTCCTGATATTCCCTGCCCACTTCCTCGCTTGAGCGGCGCATCAGATATTCGTGGTTGAACCACTTTGCCTTCTCCATGTTGAAACGAGCTCCCGACTTGCTGCAGTGGTCGAAAGAGAATGCCTGAACAAGCTCTTCCATCGAGAATATCTCTTGCTCGGTACCTGGATTCCAGCCAAGGAGAGCCAGCATGTTGATGAACGCCTCCGCATAATATCCCGACTGCTTGTAACCCGACGAAATCTCGTGTGTCTCGGGATTTTCCCATTGCATGGGGAACACTGGAAATCCGAGACGGTCGCCGTCGCGTTTGCTGAGTTTTCCGTTGCCATCGGGTTTGAGCAGCAACGGCAGGTGGGCAAACTCCGGTGCGTCCCATTCAAAGGCTTGATACAGAAGCACATGCAGCGGCATCGAGGGAAGCCATTCCTCGCCGCGAATGACATGTGAAATCTTCATCAGATGGTCGTCAACGATGTTCGCCAGATGATATGTCGGCATTCCATCTGACTTGAACAGAACCTTATCGTCCAAAGTATTGGTGTTCACCTTGATGTCGCCGCGAATGATGTCGTGCATTTCCACTATATGATTTTCCGGCATCATGAAACGCACGGTGTATGGAGTGCCGCTTGTGAGCAGCTCTTCGACATCTTCTCTGGTCATTGTCAACGAGTTGCGCAGCTCCTGACGTGTCTCGGCATTGTATATGAACGTCTTTTTCTGTGCCTCTGCTTCTTTACGGAGGTTGTCGAGTTCCTCGGCGGTGTCGAAAGCATAGTAGGCATGACCTTTTTCAATCAGCTCGTCGCTGTATTGCCTGTAAAGATGCTTGCGGCTGCTCTGTTTATAAGGACCGTAAGGACCTCCCACAATGTCGCTCTCGTCAAACTTTATGCCGCACCAATCGAGCGATTTTATAATATACTCTTCGGCACCCGGCACAAAACGAGTCTGGTCGGTGTCTTCGATACGAAGCAACATCTTACCGCCGTTTTTCTTCGCAAAAAGATAGTTATACAAAGCCGTTCTCACGCCGCCAATATGCAGCGGCCCTGTCGGACTTGGAGCAAAACGCACACGTACTTCTTCCATTTCTCAAAAATTTTTGCAAAAATAATGATTTTTAGAATACAGAAAACAATCAACGGCATGGAAAATAGTATGAAAAACGCATATACAGTCTCCGACTCTGAAAATCTTCGTCCCGAATGCTTGATTTGATGCTTTCTCTTTTAATGCGCTGTTGTTTAAACAATCACTCGAGTATTTGCGGAACATGGCTCGCAGTCAACAAAGATCACACAGGAGCAACACACACTTAAATCAGTGTTTACAAAGACAAGATTATGATTTATTGTTGTCCGTTAAAACTTTTATATACCTCTTTCAAAAGTATGCGCAAATACTTGCAAAGAACTTCCCAAGGATAACGGTACTAACCTCTTAAAGTGTACTCCGTCGTGTCGGAAGCCGACTCAAACACCTCGCACACGACAGTTACGGCAAGCCGTAAAAATTTACTGTTTAGCGAAAGCCCCCTAAAACAAATGACTTTCGCATTTTTCCAAAAAAAATGTTGAAAACTTAACAACAAAAACTGTCCTCATGTCGAAAAGAAATTGTATTTTTGCACAAATCTTTCAAGATTAAATTAATCAAAATATTTATAAGCAATGATGTTATCAGAAAAACTCAAAGAGCAACGAAAGCAATGCAATCTGCCACAACGCAAGGTTGCCGCGGCTCTCGACATTGACACCGCAACCTATTGCAAAATAGAGAACGGCAACTATTCGCCCAAGCGTGAACAGGTAATTGAGCTCGCCAGCATTCTTAATACTGACGAAAAAGAATTATTGACGCTTTGGCTTGCCGACCAAGTGTATGGGATTGTTGAGTATGAACAAAATGCAAATGACATACTGAATATAGTTGCTGAAAGCATTGTTGAATATAATAAAGCAAAATAAGTATGAAACCATTAATAAAATACCGTGGAGGCAAATCAAAAGAGATTCCTCACATTGTTGCCCAGATTCCTCGTTTTAGTGGGAGGTTTATTGAACCGTTTTTTGGAGGTGGTGCTTTGTACTTTCATTTAGAACCTCATAGGGCAATAATTAACGACATCAATTCAAAACTAATTGATTTTTATCGTGGTGTTCAGCAAAACTATCCTACTTTACGAAAAGAACTTGATGAAGTGGAAAAGATATATTACTCAAACAGAATGGCGTTTGAAGCACTAAAAGCATTAACACCCGATGAACGTGTTGAGGATAAAAACGAAGCGTTTTATTATTCTATGCGCGATATGTTTAATGGTTTGTCCGATAAAGTATATTCTGATGCTCTATTGTATTTCTTCATCAACAAAACTGCTTATTCAGGCATGATACGATATAATGCCAAAGGTGAATTTAATGTTCCGTTTGGCAGATACCAAAACATCAACACTTCACTTGTGACAAAAGCTCATAGTAATTTGCTATCATCAGCCGAAATATACAATCTTGATTACAGCGAAATTTTCAAGATGGCGAATGACGATGATTTTATATTTCTTGACCCACCATACGATTGTGTTTTTTCGGACTATGGTAATGAAGAATACAAAGATGGATTCAATGATGAGTGCCACATAAAATTGGCACAGGACATAAGAAACTTAAACTGTCGTGTCCTTTTGGTCATTGGTAGAACCCCTTTGACAGAACGCTTGTATGGCGACATGATAATTGATGAATATGCTAAGACTTATGCGGTGAATATTAGAAACAGGTTTAAGTCATCTGCATCACACATACTTATTGCAAATTATCAACCTATTAAAAGGACAATTTTTCATGAAGTGTATAACGAACAATTAATAGAAGCATAATGGCAAGGATAGACAGTAAAGTTATTTTTGTTACGACATCGCCTCGTACCCCCGCGAAAATGATTCCAGAGATAGACCTGCTATATCAAAACTTTGCGGGACACGAATGGAATAATGACACACAAATTGCGTTCATGGAACTTCTCAAAGAAGAGAATTTCTTCAATGGTGAAGGAGCCAACGACCCTGCGTTTAGTGCGAGAGACCGAATGAACAGAGCCCCAAAAGCATTAGGTTTTGTAAAACTATCGCCTGTTATTTCTCTAACACCCGCAGGCGAAAAGTTGATTTCTGCTAAACGTAAAGAAGAAGTCTTTTTGCGCCAGCTTCTTAAATTTCAAGTTCCATCACCATACCACAAACCGAGCAGCAATGCCGCAGAATTTTGGATAAAGCCATATTTGGAATTGTTCAGGCTTATTCGGCATTTTGGCTCGCTGAAATTTGATGAACTGATGATTTTCGGATTGCAATTGGTTGATTACAGGCAGTTTGACGCTATTGTTGAAAAAATAGAACAATTTCGTATAGCAAAAGCGGAAAATCAAGGAAATTACAAGTCTTTCAAAGGAGAATGTTTGAAAAACGAACTAATGTCTATCTACGAGACAGAAATCAATGCTGGAAACACAAAGACAAGAGAAAGCCGCGACAGGTCAATAGATAAATTTTTGAAAACGAAAGCGAGTAATTTGCATGATTACGCTGACGCGTGTATCAGATATTTGCGGGCAACTGGTTTAGTAAACATTTCTCATGTTGGTCGTTCCCTATCAATAATTCCAGAAAAAGTCGGTGAGGTAGATTTCTTTTTAGAGGGAATCGATAGGAGTCCATGTTTCATTGATGACGAAGTTCAATATACCGCTTATTTGGGAAATGCAACATTGCCAATACTTCAAACAGATAATAAGCAAGCCGTTATAGAAAAACTAAAAACAGAATTTCCTTCAATGTCTTTCGATGAAACGGCAACAATTGAAAACTTGAAAAATTTGCTCGATGATGCTACGCTTGAGCGTAAAGAGCAAGTAATTGCCAGTCAAATTGCCGAAGTGAAAGACTATAAGTTTTACGATGACATCCAAAACATATTTAAGCAAATCGAAGACAATTCATTGTACGACCCATCTCTAATGCTTGAATGGAATGTTTGGCGTGCTATGACAATGCTTGATGGTGGAGAAGTGAAGGCAAACCTTAACTTTGACGATTTTGGGAATCCGATGTCAACAGCACAGGGGAATATGGCTGACATAATTTGCGACTATGGTGATTTTGGTCTTTCTGTAGAAGTTACAATGGCATCTGGACAAAAGCAATATGAAATGGAAGGCGAACCTGTGTCTCGCCATCTTGCCAAATTGAAGAAAGCCACAGAAAAACCTTCATATTGCTTATTTGTTGCACCAACTATTAATGATGCCTGTGTTGCACACTTCTATGCTTTGCATAAAATGAACATCTCATATTATGGAGGAAAATCCACCATTGTACCTTTACCATTGAACATTTTCTGCAAAATGGTTGAGGATTCTTATAAAGCATCATACACACCTCAACCTAAACAAGTTAAACGTCTCTTTGAGCGTTCAAATGAATTGGTTGAGACATGCGAAAATGAACAAATATGGTATGAACAAATAAAGCAAGAAGCGTTAAATTGGTTATCAACAAAATAATGTCACTTCTAATTATTTTTAATCGAAACACAAATATTTGCATGGAAAATAGTGTGAAAAACGCATATACAGTCTCCGACTCTGAAAATCTTCGTCCCGAATGCTTGATTTGATGTCTTCTCTTTTAATGCGCCGTTGTTTAAACAATCACTCGAGTATTTGCGGAACATGGCTCGCAGTCAACAAAGATCACCACTGCAAAAAATCAATAAAAACCAACGATATATCAAAATAGTTTATATATTTGCAGAGTCGCTTTTGTCGGATTTTGCTTGAAGGGTTTTTGGCAAAACTTGAAGAGACGACAGAAAGTGGAAAACAGAAAACACTCAAACCATTAAAAATTAATATTATGAGAAGAACATTAAAATCCATTTTAACATTGTCGTTGTTGTCAATGACACTATTCGCAAACGCACAAATCAAGGTTCATCCAGACAGCCATGTGAGTATTGGAACATTATCCGACTCATGGGACGTAGGAGTACATATTTATCCCCCAGGATGGACGGTGTTTAACACCCAATCCACCAACGATTGGCATTGGGTTACTGTCGCAACACCTGGCGCAGCTACAGGAAAATGCTGGATTGTAACTTGCCCAAAAAACAAATATGCGCACACATTTTTTGTTACAGGCAGTGGGGATATTTATGCACGTGGTAGTTGGAGGGCCTCCGATAGCAGTCTGCAGACGGACTCGGAACAGATTCGTAATGCCGGTGGCACAATTGATGAATTAACAGGCATCTGGTACACACCGATAAACGACGGTTGCAGTAACAATAACACTAATCTGCGTACCAAGCGTGTGGGTGTCTGTGCTCAGGAGGTGGAGAAAGTACTTCCCGAAGCTGTTGCTGCCGATGAAAACGGATTATTGTATGTTGATTATGAGGCATTCACCGTTTTCCTGATACAAGCGGTTAAGGAACAGCGGCAGGAGATACGGGAGATGCGCAAAATCCTTGAGGAAAATGGACTGATAAAATAAAAAGACATCGGAAATTTCTTGCTTTTATGAAAAAATATCTATATTTTTGCACATTGATATTTGTAGCCTTAAATACAATGGCGCAGACAGAATCATATAATCATGACGGCAGAGATGGAAGTTTCTGCACAACGTTGGAGAAAGAGCTGACGTTCCAGTACTCCTCCAACCAAATTCCAGTCGCAGACGGTTGGATATACGATGATGTATATAGCGATGAGTTTGACGGAGCAAGTGTGGATACAAGCAAATGGACAAGACAACATCGATACGTACACGAAAACAACACAAAGGTTGGATGTATTAAAGAGAATGCAAATGTCAGCAACGGCAAACTTGTATTATCTGCATATTATAGCCCCGATGGAATAGACATGTTAATGAACGGCGACACTCTTTCAATACATTATGTTACAGGCAGTGTAATATCAAAGAAACAAATAAGATACGGGTATTACGAAGTGGAATGCTATTTACCACGCAATCATAATCTTAGGCCTTGTTTCTGGACATGGGGGGAAAGAATGTCCGGGCAACATGACGACTATAATTACTATAATGAGATTGATGTGAATGAGAATCCCGGTGAATCTCCTTCTCTTATTCAACAGAATGCATATACAAATCTTAAGCTTTCAGACATATCAAAGACAAGACAACATTTGAGTGTTGTAAATTCCAACGGAAATCCAGATTCAATAATGGGCAAGACCTCGTGTTTTGGCGTGGAGGTGTTGCCATACGAGATAGTTTGGTATATAAATGGACGTGTGTCCAGTCATCTTGTTTATGCGGACAGCAGTGCAACAACAAACAGCTTCAGCATGTTCACATGTTCCGACATATTGAAAATGCGTCCAATGCATATAATATTGTCATTCAATTTCACTCCGGACACGATTAATAACGCCGTTCCTTCTCCTTACGAGGATTTTACAGTTGAGTATTTCCGGTGTTACAAAATGGAAAGAGGCGGTCAAGACACATATCATCCATCGGTCTTTACCCCCTCGTCTGAATCTTGTAAAGTATATCCGAACGTGATACTTGGCGGAAGTGGATGCACAGCAACAGTAAACACCTCAACCGCGGTGTGGGCGGAACAGTCAATAATATTGGACGAGGGCTTTACATTGACGGCTGGCAACACATTTTCGGCGCGAATAATAAAACATGGCACAGAGAATCCAGCGACATCGCCACTGTATATAGGTAATTATTATTATTAACTTTCTAAACAAATGTTCTTATGAAAAAATTATTACTATCGCTCACCGCTGTTTTTGTTGCAACGATTGTTTTGGCACAACAACCAGAAACGGTGCTACAGCCCTCACGAATCATAGCATATCCTGTTGGGCCGGAAGACAGTGTTGATCCTCCAATAAAATACAGTTTTGACTACAACGACAATGGTACACTTGCCGGATTTACGGTGTATGAATTAGATAAAACGCAAATCTCACGTATTGATACAGTCAATTTTCAGTATAATAATCAGAATGACATTGTCAGATGCACATGGAAAAAGATACATCCTCCTGAGTGGTTGCATCCTGAGATGACTGAACGTCATGACTATACCTACAACGACAAAAACCAGTTGGAGGAGGTGTGCACAACATATCTAACACAGCCAGACACCATCAGTCGGTGGACTCCTGTCTATGACGAAGAAAACCGTGTGGTAACAGACACCTTTTACAACAGGAGTTATTGGAATTGGTTTGAAACTCCACGATTGAGACAGATAAGAAATCGCTTTTACGATGAATCCGGGAATGTTACAATAATCGAAGAGTATGACAAAAATGGTATTACAAAAAAAATCAGAAGAACCGAAACTCTCATGTCAGATGGAAAAGTCCAAAGTATCAAACGGGAACAATGTGATGGCAACAGTAATGTTTTTGTCAATAAAAGGTTAGAGCATTGCATATATTCCGACAATTACTTGTCGGTTGTTGAAGTTGATGGGTTTAATAATGAAAACCAATGGTATCACAGCAAGAGGATTGTTTACACTCGTGACACCAACGGACATATTGTTCTTGCCGAATATCAGCTTTGGGACGGAAACGCATACGCCGACAACAAAAGGACCGTGTATGAATTGAATGAATACGGATATCCTACAACGATGGAGTTTCAAAAATATTCAAGCGAAGACAATGCGTGGCTTCCGGGAAGCAGCATTTCCGTACACAAGTGGGAAGGGGGTGTTTATTGTAATTACAACCATGATATCCCGAACCTGGCTTATAACGCTGTCGGTCGAATCCTTGACTCTGTTTTCACACAACAGCATCTGCGCTTCATTGATAAACATTGTTTTTCCTATTCGCAAGGAAGGGGGTTGCGGAGAGTGGAAATAAGCTACGTCGAGACACCGAATCCGCATTACGCTGTCGATGAACAGAACGAATTAAAAGTCGGGTTCCATCCAAATCCGACAAGTGGCTTTGTCACAATCACCGGAGAGAACCTGGCAGATGTCGAAGTTGTGGACATCATGGGGCGGACGGTCATGAAGTCGTACTGCGACGGCGACAAAGTCAAAATCGACCTGTCGCAACAGCCGGCTGGAGTGTATCTCTTCAAAATCGCCGACAAAAATGGCGAAAAATGCACGAAAAAAGCGGTGAAAAAATAGTCGCTTTTTTCATAGAAACTTTCACCATGGCGAATGCCGCCTTCAGCCTGTCACAGTGATGGCTGCAAACATGAAGAACACGTCTTGCAGCCGCAATGTGACAGTGTGACACTCAACGGTATGGCTTCCAGCGCCGTCGCCGAGGCGGATAGTCGTTGCTTTTTTCCTAAACTTAAAATTTTCAACTCTCCTCTTTTAACTAAAATTATTATCTTTGCAAGTTTATTCATTATTATGGAAAAAACTGCATTGATAGCAAGAATCGAACGCTTCATCAAGAAGTTCTATCTCAACCGCCTCATTCAAGGCACTCTGACAGGACTCATCTTGATGATTGTCTTGTTCTTGATTGTCAATGGAATAGAATATTTTTCGTGGCTTCCGCAAAAAGGCAGGCTGATACTGCTTCTTCTTTTCATACTCGGCACTTTATTCGTCGCCATTTTCTTTTTCGCCGTCCCGATTGTCAACCTCATACGCTTCCGCAAAAAGATGTCCGATGAGCAGGCATCCGTTATAATCGGCAAGTTTTTCCCGGAAATCAGCGACAAACTGCTCAACACCATTCAACTTTCCAACGAGCTTTCGCAAAACTCCGACAATCAATTGCTTATCGCGACAATAGAACAGCGAACAGAAAACCTTAAGCCTATAAATTTCTCCGATGCCGTAAACTTCAAAGACAACTATAAATATCTGAAAATTTTCGGCTTCGCGTTTATCGTCCTGACCGTTACTTTAATATTCCTCCCCGACTTCTCAAAAAAGCCGACTCAACGAATCATCAACTATTCGCAGGAATATGTGAAACCTCTGCCATTTTCCGTCGAGCTTTCAGCCACAAGCCTCGAGGTCACGCAAGGCAAAGACGCCAAAATCAGCATTCATGTCAGCGGAGAACGAATCCCCGATGCTTTCTATGTCAAAGGCTCTAATGGCATCAGATTAATGAACAAATTGAGCACCAACGACTTCCGTTTCATTTTTAAGAACGTGAACCAAAAAGAAGATTTCTTCATCGAAGGAGGCGACTACAGAAGCCCTGTGATAAGCCTGAACGTCCGCCCAAATCCGACTATGCTTTGTTACGAGGCGAAACTGACTTTCCCGAAATATATCAATCGAAAAAACGAGACTCTCGACGGCAAGACACATATCATTGCACCACAAGGCACCAATATTGAATTCACGTTTCATACAAGAGATGTCGATTCTATTTCCATAGCAGAGTCAACCAATACAAATGTAATGGAAAATCATTATTCACCCATACAACAATCATCGAATGAGTATGTGTTCAATCTGCATGCCCTGAAATCCACGAAATTTACAGTTACATTATACAATAACTGGAATATCTCCGATGCCATTCCGTTCACCGTCGAGGTGATTCCCGATGCCTACCCCGACATTCAGGTGCAACATTTCCACGAGAATTTCTCCAAACAGACTTATTATTCCGGTCTCATCGCCGACGATTACGGTTTCACCAAACTTCTCTATCATCTTGAAGTGGATGGGAAACCAAACCAATCGTTCATTAAAAACATTCCTTTTGATAAAAGAAACATTCGAACTTCTTTCTACTATAGTATTGATATTGACACACTTATATTATATCGTGGCGATGAGGTTAAAGCTTATTTCGAGATTTTCGACAACGATGGCATCAACGGAGCAAAATCCAAACGCTCCGAGGTGTTTTATTTCAGCCTTCCTACCACCGAACAACTCGACTCTATCGCTAACTCATCTGAAAATCAAATACTTGACAATCTTTCACAACGCTCCGACGAACTTCAAAATCTCCGCAAGGATATAGAAAACATGCTTCGTGACTTAATGGCGAAAAAAGAGCTCGACTGGAGTGACAAGGAAAAAATGAAAGACCTTCTTGAAAAGCAAAAAGAAGTGCGGCGAGAATGGGAGAAGATTCAGGAAGAACAGAAGGAACTATCGGATTTTATTAGGGAAAACGAGCTTTCATCAGAAGAACTCATCAAGAAACAAGAAGAGATACACAAGCTTTTCGACGAGCTTATCCCCGACGAGATGAAGAAGCTCATGGAGGAAATCGAGCAATTGCTTAACGACATGCCTCGTGAAAAAATGCAAGAAATAATGAAAGAACTCAAAAAAAACAACGTAAATCTGCAAAAAATGATGGAGCGCAATCTCTCTCTTTTAGAACAGCTGAAAGTAGAGAAAGACATGAACCTGCTCCTCGAAAAGATGCAGGAACTCGCTGACGAACTGCTTGAAAACACCGACTCAATATCAGCACAAGAGGCTGTAAACCAATTCAATAAAATAGAACAGAATCTCGATTCCATCATTGAGAAAAACAATGGTTTGAACGACCCATTCGACATAAACAAGGACGAACAGGCATTCGAGGAAATACAGCAAGACCTTGAAAATGCCGCAGATTATGAAGATGAAGGAGAAAAAGACAATGCGAAACAACAAAAACAGAAGGCTGGCCAAAAGATGAAGGAAATGGGTGAAAAAATGAGCAGCCTGATGATGGGAGGCGAAATGTACCAACTTGCCGAAGACGCTCATTTGGTGAGGATTCTGCTCGAAAACATCGTGCGTTCGTCACATGCAGAAGAAGAACTTATGCAGAAAATAAGCATCATGAAAAAAGACGACCCGACAGTATCGCAAAAAATCGCACGTCAAAAAGAAATATCAGAGAACTTCGTGATGGTTGAAGACTCCCTGCGCAAGATGGCAAACCGCCAAACATCTATTAAGAACTTTGTTTTCAGTGAGTTACAGATTATCAACCAACAGTTGAGCTCTTCCATGCAAGATATTTTGGAACTAAAATTCGGCAATGCGACCCACAAGCAACAGAATGCCATGATGTCGATGAACAATCTTGCGCTGATGCTTGCCGAATCGCTTAACGAAATGGAATCGATGATGGACGGCTCCGGCAGTTCCTGCTCAAAACCAAGCAAATCGAAAGACAACAAGGGCAAGCAGAAGACGATTAAAAACATGAAAGACCTTCAAAATCAATTGGGAGAACAATTGAAGCAGATGCAACAACAGATGCAACAGCAACAAAAAGACGGCTCTCCGATGGACAATATGAGCGAAGAACTCGCACGCATGGCAGCGCAACAGGAACTCATACGTGAAGGCATGCAACAGATTCTCGACGAGATGAAACAAAACGGAATACTCGGCGACGACGGCATCAACCAGATTATCAAGGACATGGAGAAGCTCGAAGAAGACATTGTAAACAAACGTATCACTAATCAGACAATAAGACGAAACAAAGATATAATGTCGCGCATGCTCAAAGCCGAAAAGGCACAGCAAGAACGCGAAAAAGAAGAAAAACGCAAGTCTGACGAATACAAAGGACCTGAAAAAAAACGCGACATCGACGAGTTGAGATACGAGGAAAACATCAAGAAACAGCAGGATTTCTTACGCACAAATCCGATTGAATATCAGCCATTTTACAAACAGAAGATTAACGAATATTTTTTTAATCGCAACCGTCATCTCGAGCAATCGCTTTTTCCCGCCAGCTCGACCGACACTTTCTCTCTCTTCATTTCGAGAGACCTTTTTTCTCCAGTCAGTTCGAGCGACTGTTTTTCTTCAGTCAGTTCGAGCGACTGTTTTTCTCTCGCCAGCTCGACCGACACTTTCTCTTCAGTCAGTTCGAGCGACTGTTTTTCTTCCGCCAGCTCAACCGACACTTTCTCTTCAGTCAGTTCGAGCGACTGTTTTTCTCCCGTCATTTCGAGCGACCGCAGGGAGTCGAGAAATCCCTTTCAAACAGAGTACTATTTTGCAGAAGCCCCCTCCCTTCCGCTCCGCTCCAGTCGAAATGACGTTGTGACGTTTAAATTATGTCGAAATAATGAATTGAAAACAATATGATTAAATTCGAGAGCATTGACATTGATTTTCCTCCTCTGAACCAACGATTGGCGAAAGAGTGGATTGAGGACTGCATCGCTTTATACGGCAAAAAAACAGGCGAGTTATATTATCTTTTTTGCAGCGACGAATATCTTTTGGCGTTTAATCAGAAGCGCATGAGCCATGATTTCTACACCGACATCGTGACGTTTCCTTTGAATGATTGCGAGGAATATCTCTCCGGAGAGTTTTACATCAGCATAGACCGCATCCGCGACAACGCCAAGCAATTGAACAAGCCTTTTAAAGACGAGTTTCATCGCGTTTTAGCACACGGAGTGCTTCATTTGATTGGTTTTAAAGATAAAACCGACGCTGATGCCTCCACTATGCGAGAACAAGAGGAAAAATGCCTCAATATAAGACATAACGAATTATAAATCAAATGATTACAAAAAAGTTCCACGTGGAACACGTATAAAAACACAATATGATTTTTGATAAATATGACGTGATTGTGGTCGGTGCGGGCCACGCAGGATGCGAGGCGGCAGCGGCAGCAGCCAAGCTCGGAAACAAGACCTTGCTCGTCACCATGAACATGAGTTTCATGGCGGCAATGTCGTGCAACCCCGCAGTTGGTGGCATAGCCAAAGGGCAAATAGTGCGCGAAATAGATGCTCTCGGAGGACAAATGGGCATCATAGCCGACAAGACAATGATACAGTTCCGCATGCTCAACAAATCGAAAGGCCCCGCCGTATGGAGCCCGCGCGCACAAAGCGACAAGGCAGCTTTCTCGGCAGAGTGGAGAAACACATTGGAACATACAAAAAACCTTGAGTTTTGGCAAGACCACGTTGACAGACTCATCATAGACGGTGACAAAATAAAAGGAGTTCACACCTTGATGGGCGGCGACATATATTCAAAAACCGTCATACTTACCAATGGGACGTTTCTAAACGGCAAGATTTTTATCGGAGAGAAATCATTCCCCGGAGGAAGAATAGGCGAGGCGGCAAGTTACGGAATAACGGAACAACTCGTGAGATTAGGTTTTGAAGCCGACAGAATGAAGACAGGAACACCCGTCAGAATCGATGGAAGAAGCATCGACTTCAGCAAACTAACAGAACAAAAAGGCGACGAGGAAGTGGGCGGATTCTCGTTCATGAAAGTGGAGAAACCCACCAAACAACGCTCCTGCCACATCGCCTACACATCAAAGAAAGTACACGACATATTGCGTAAAGGATTCGACAAATCCCCGATGTTCACCGGCAGGATTCAAGGCATAGGACCACGTTACTGCCCAAGCATAGAAGATAAGATAGAACGATTCTCCAGCAAAGAATACCACCAGCTCTTCGTTGAACCCGAAGGAGCCACCACATGCGAGTACTACCTCAACGGATTCAGCTCCTCGCTTCCGGAAGACATTCAATACGAAGCTCTTCGAAATATTGAAGGCTTTGAAAATGTAAAGATTTTCCGGCCCGGTTACGCTATCGAATACGATTTCTTCCCGCCAGAGCAGCTGTACCACAGTCTTGAAACCCGCAGTATTCACGGATTATTCTTTGCCGGACAAATCAACGGCACCACAGGCTATGAAGAAGCGGCAGCCCAGGGACTTATGGCAGGCATTAACGCCCATCGTCTCATTCACGACGAAGAACCAGTTGTCATCCGCCGCGACGAAGGCTATATAGGCGTGCTCATCGACGATCTCATCACAAAAAGCGTGGACGAGCCGTATCGTATGTTCACAAGCCGGGCAGAATACCGCATCTTGCTCCGACAAGACAACGCAGACGCACGCCTGACACCATTAGGTTATAACATCGGTCTCGCCACGCAGACTCGACACGACTTACTAATGGAGAAACTACAACGCGTGAGGAACCTCGTCAGCTTCCTCAAGGAAACAAATGTGTCTCCGGAAGAAATAAATCCCCTCCTTGTCGCAAAAGAAACACCGGAAATATCCGGAAAAACACGCTTCGCCCATGTTTTGACACGCCCACAACTGAAACTGATGGAAATCATGGAACACGTGACAAGGCTAAAAGAACAGTATGACCTTGCCGACGAAACAACTAAAAACGTTGTCGAAGAAGCAGAAATACTAATAAAATATGAGGGTTATATCGACAAAGAACGCGAAGTGGCTGACAAATTAAAACGGATAGAAGATATCAAACTGAATCCGGATTTTGACTATAACGCACTTCATTCTTTGACAATCGAGGCAAGGCAGAAACTGACAAAACACAAACCCCAAACACTCGGCCAAGCCTCACGAATTAGCGGTGTCTCCCCTGCCGACATATCAGTGTTGGCGGTGTTCTTGGGACGATAAAATATAATGTTCCACGTGGAACAGTTTTTTAAAACAACTATAAAATAAGGATATTATGAGCGTTAAATGCCCGTTTTGTAAATCAGAAAACACAATGTCGTACCTCGAACTGAAAGACTATTTCCTCTCTCAAGAAGACTTTGAAATCGTCAAGTGCAACAACTGCAAACTGCTGTTTACATCTCCGCGTCCGGACAAGTCTGTCATTGGTAATTATTATAAATCCGAAGACTACCTCTCGCACAATGAGCATAAGAAAGGTGTGGTGGCTTGTATCTACAATCAAGTTAAAAAAATCAATGTCAAAACCAAATTTAAAATCGCAACCCAAGGCTTTTTAAAACCTCATCTTCTCGATTTCGGATGCGGCATCGGCGACTTCTTACACCACGCCCAACAGAACGGCTGCGATATTACAGGCTGCGATATGAGCGAAGAAGCTCGCAAACTTGCTTCGCAAAAACTCAAAAAAACAATAGCCACCCCAGAAGAAATCTTCGCCCTGCCCTACCCCGCTTTCGACGTGATAACAATGTGGCACGTGCTCGAACATATCGATGACCTGAGATTCCTGACCGAACAACTTTATAGGCTTTCAAAAGACAACGGTCGACTTGTAATAGCAGTGCCGAACTATATGTCGTACGACGCTCAATATTACAAAGATAAATGGGCAGCCTACGATGTTCCGCGACATCTTAATCATTTTCACAACGAATCGCTGCAAAACATTTTTGCCGGCAGCTTTGAATTGGAAAAAATCCACCCGATGAAATGGGACGCCTTTTACATCTCTATGATGAGCGAAAAATATATCGGCAAAGGAAACGCTTTCTTCAAAGGTGTACTCACTGGCTGGAAATCAAATCGTAAAGCCAAAAAAAACGAAGAATACTCAAGCCTGATTTACATTTTTCATAAAATTTGATTTAAGCATGTTTTCAGCCGATTTAAGCCGTTTTGGAGGTTTTACGTGTCGCGGGTCAAAAATTTTGAAAAAACGTCTTAAATCGAGGCTGATTTTGGCATGATTTTTGCAATATTTCTGTCATGAAGAAAATTTATATCATACTAATCACAATAGCACTCATAGCCGCCACGGTTTTCATTCATCAACAAAACGAAAAAAATGAAAACAACGAGATGGAACGTTTCGCAAAAATAATCGCCGACGAAACAGACGAGGATTTCGAAAAAACAACAACCGATATCATTACGCAAATCAAAAACAACGAAAATCTCAACTCGTGGGTCAAAGACGACAATCTTCCAAGCGACGACAGCCTCCTCGCCTACTTCAACTCGAAATATTTCAACAACTTTGACTTGTTCAAACTCTATAACCGCACACTCATTGTCTGCGACAGCAACACCAATATAATTTATCATGACATGACCGACAATTGCGAGGCTTTTTACTCCAACATCTTGTCTGTATCGAAAAAAATCAACGAAAACCTGTATCATTACGATAACGCCACGTCTGACATCTATTATATATCAAAAATAAGACTAAATGATATCGACAATATTTACATGGAATTTTATAAGGAAAAGATTTTCAATAAGTTCCAAATCGACGCCGACTCCGCAAAAATCGACAATCTCATTGTTCCGAACCTTAAAAACTATTCAATAGCCATTTATAACAACGACATCCTTCACTACAAATTCGGAAATTATCTTTATCCCAACAATATCAATAATTTTATCTCAAAAGAAAACGGTATTCACAAAGCTAATGATTATAAACACTTGATTTTCAATGATTTAGAAAACCACAAAGCGATTATTGTCACCATTGAATCAGCTCGTTGGATGATGTATGTCACGCCTTTTTCCCTGATTTTTATTATACTTCCCCTCGCCTTTTTCATTTACAATTACTTTAATAACGGCAAAAAAGGATTTTTCAAACGCAGTTTTCATGGAAAAATGCAGTTGATGATGCTGATAATCCTTGCTTTTTCCTTTTTTGCCATCGGTCTTGTCTCCTATCTGTTTTTAAGAAACAATGTCATCAAGAAAACTGAAATCGCACAATATAAACAGGCGAATATCATCCGGAACAATTACGAGAAAAAACTGTCGGAAAAAGGTCTTGGCGACTTTGAGATGATTTGGGAACTCTCTGATTCGTTTTTTTGCGATATTAACATTTACGATACAGACGGTTTTCTGATAATTTCTTCGTTGGAACCGTTCATTTCAGGAGACACCATCGACGAAAACGCATTCTTGAACATCATCGACGAAGACGCGGGATATTTTGTGCAAACCGAGTATTATAAAGGTGAGAAAAACAAATCATACTACTTCCCTATTCTTTATGAAAACAATGAACTTGCCGCGATTTTAAATGTCTTATATTTTGATTTTAACTCCGACTACGACGACCAGTTATCAAATTTTATTTGGAACTATATCAATATTATTATCGTTTTATTCGGCATATCATCAATAATTGTCCTCCTGATTACCAGAAAAACTCTCAAGCCCTTGAAAATCATCGAGGAACAGATGGGAAAAATCAGTTTTGACGGTAATAACAAGCCGATAGATTTTAAGGGTCATGATGAAATAGGCGCTCTTGTCGAGCAATATAACAGTATGTGCAGGCAGCTGAAGATTGCTGCAAATAAGATAGCACGCAATGAACGCGAGTCGGCTTGGCGCGAGATGGCGCGTCAGGTGGCACACGAAATAAAGAACCCGCTGACGCCAATGCGCCTGAACACTGAATATATGCAGATGCTTTGGGAAAGAAAAGACCCTAAATTCGAGGAGAACTTTAACGAAACGCTCAAATCATTGCTCGAACAAATAGATACCTTGTCAAAAATCGCCACCGCATTCTCCGATTACGCCAAACTTCCGGAAAACACGCCGACAACATTCGACATTGTCGAGCTTATGAAAAACATCATAAAACTTTATGATGTCGAGAAAAACATCTCCTTCTCGTTTGTTTACAATGAAAAAGATTCTTTTTCGATGTTCGCCGACAAAAACAATCTCGGCCGCGTGTTCGGCAATCTCATCAAAAACTCAATTCAAGCCATCGGCGACAAACCCGGACTTATTAAGGTTTCCGTCGAAAACCTCCGACATCTTTACAGAATACAAATCTCCGACAATGGCTGCGGCATAAAAGAAGAGGATAAGAAAAAAGTGTTTTTCCCCAATTTCACCACAAAATCAAGCGGTATGGGCGTCGGGCTTTCGGTAGCTCATGACATTATACAAGGATTGGGCGGCGAAATCAATTTCCAAAGCGATGAAGGAACCGGCACTGTTTTCAGAATTGATATACCCGTTTTAAAAGAAAAGTAATATATTTGCAAAAAAAAAGTTATTATGTCGGAACAAACGGTTATCCGTGATTTTTTTTAATGAAATGAGCAACAACCCTATAAAAGCACTCGCTGGTCAAACGGTAATCTACGGCATGGGAACAATAGTGCCGCGATTGCTGAATTATCTTTTAGTGCCTCTTTATACACGCGTGTTTATAGCCGGCGTTTATGGTCAAATCACCGACCTTTATGCCTGGATTGCTTTCTTGTTAGCCCTGCTCACCTACGGAATGGAAACCACGTTCTTCCGCTACACACAAAAAGAAAATCCCGACAAAGTCTTCAATAATATTGTATCGTGTATCATCACCACCACGACGATATTTTTGGTTTTGTTTTCCATTTTTTATAAAAACTTTGCGTATCTCATCAAATATGAACATAATACGCAATATGTTCTGTTTCTCGGCATAATCGTGGCTCTTGACGCCTTGACAGCCGTTCCTTTTGCGAAACTGAGGAAAAACAACCAAGCCAAGTTATTTACAATCATCAAAATAGCGAATGTGACACTTAATGTTGGCTTGAATCTCTTATTCTTGTTGGTCATACCCGAAACAGCTCTCGCAATTTCCGGGAAAATATTTGGCACACAAGCCGGTTTGTTGATTTGGGTGTTGGTATCCAATGTTGTATCAAGTCTGTTGAGTCTGTTGTTATTACTCCCACAGTTCAAAGGATTTAGATTTGAGTTCGACAAGAGCCTTATCCGCCCGATGCTGGCATATTCCCTCCCGATTTTACTTATCAGTTTGGTCGGAATGGTCAATGAAGTCGCCGATAAGATTTTGATTAAATTCCTAACCCCGGTGCCATCTGTGGAAACGCTTACAATGCTTGGTATGACAGGAGAAGAATATGCTCTCCGGCAACTTGGAATTTACGGAGCGAACTTCAAACTTGCGGTGTTAATGACCATTTTCATTCAAATGTTCCGTTATGCATCAGAGCCTTTTTTCTTCAGCAAGGCGAAAGACCGCAACGCTCCGGAGCTTTACGCCAAAGTGATGACATATTTCGTCATCTTCTGCTTGCTAATCTTCCTTGGTGTGATGCTTTACATAGACGTGTTGAAATACTTCGTCGGCCAAGAAGGAAGCGACTATCACGAAGGCTTGGTTATCATTCCTATCGTATTGATAGCCAACATGTTTTATGGTATTGTGTTCAATCTCTCAATATGGTTCAAACTAACCGACAGAACGTTGTCCGGAACAATAATATCTATTATCGGAGCATCTGTCACTTTGCTGTGCCTGTTTGTTTTAGTGCCACGAGTCGGTTACATCGGCGCAGCCATCGCTCATCTCGGCTGCTATACCGTGATGATGCTTGTATCGTATTTCTGGGGACAAAGGGTTTTTCCTGTGCCATATCAAGTTGTAAGAATCATTTTGTACACGATTTTCGCTGTCGGATTATATCTTATAAGTACGATGTTTGGTAATCTCAATCTTATTATCAAATTGACAATCAACACTTTCTTGATACTAATATATCTCGGAACGGTATTTGTTTTTGAACGTAAAAATCCTTTGAAAATATGAAATTGAATATTGTAAACAAGTCGAATAATGCCATGCCATCTTATGGGACAATCAACTCGGCAGGCATGGATTTAAGAGCGTATCTGCCTGATGGCGAATTAGTTATAAAACCAATGCAGCGTGCGTTAGTACCAACAGGATTGTTCATGGAGATTCCCGTCGGTTATGAAGGACAAGTGCGTCCTCGCAGCGGATTGGCAATAAAAAGCGGAATAACCGTGCTTAACTCTCCAGGCACAATCGATGCGGATTATAGGGGAGAAGTGAAAGTGATATTGATAAATTTGTCGGAGTCGGATTTTGTAATCAACAGCGGCGACAGAATTGCCCAACTCGTAATCGCCAAATGTGAGCAAATGGAAGTCGTCGAAGTTGAAACTATCAACGAGACGGAACGCGGTGCAGGAGGCTTCGGACATACGGGAAAAAATTAAAAACAGTTGAATATTTTAGAGTTTACAGTGCATGATGAAAATTAAATTATTGATATTATGTTTAATAGCATTTTTTGCCAATAATGTTTTCGCTCAAGACGAAGCGCCTTTTAAAGAAGTCTCGAATGACACTGTCATCAATCGGGATTTGGCGAAAAACGCCGAATGTTTCTCAAAAGGTTTGGAAGAGAAATACAACGAGAATTATCCTGTCGCAATCTATAATTTCGAGCAGGCGCTAAAGTTTCTCGACGATGACGACGCAAGCATGTATGAACTTTCCGAGCTTTATCAGATGAACGGCAGAAACACCGAGGCCTTTTCCATGATAAGCAGGGCCGCCGAATTACAACCCGACAACAAATGGTATCAGATAAGATTAGCCCAATTCAGTGTTAAAAACGGTGATTATCAGTTATTTATAAATATATACGACAAACTTATCGAGAACGAGCCTGAAAATCTCGAATATCTTGAAACATATATAAATGTGCTTCTGCTCATCGGTGATTATGACAAAGTTATTGAGACTCTTGATGTTGTGGAACAGCAACTTGGAAAAAACGAGTATATTTTCCTCCAAAAAATCCAGATATACGACGAACAGGGCAAAAAAAACAAAGCTATTGAAGAAATGGAGAAACTCGTCGAGTTCATGCCGGAAAACACTCATTATATCGCAATGCTCGCCGAGGCTTACAGGAAAGTCAAACGTGATAAGAACGCCTATCCATTATATTTGAAAATCAAGGAGTTGGAGCCAAACAACAAATACATAAATGTTTCGCTTATGGATTATTACCAAAGCATGGGCGAGGTTGACAAGGCGTTTGATGAGTTTATCGCCGCCATAAAAAACAAAAATCTGGATTACGAGACAAAAGCCCAGATATACGATTTCTGGTTCCAAAATCAAGACGAAAAGAACTCTGCCGAAGAAGCTGAAATCGCAGGCAGGGCATTTATCGAGACACACTCCGACAAATCAATAGGATATTACATTATTGCAACTGTTTTCTATAATAATAAGAATTTTGCCTCTGCCAAAGAGTATTATAATATGGCATTGGAACGCGAGCCGAACAATTTCGCGTCTCTTTACCAACTTTCATTATGTTATATTGATCTTTCAGATTATCAAAAACTTATAGAAACAACAGAACAATCCATCTCTTTTTATCCCGACCAGCCTTTATTCTATTTATTTCAAGGAATAGGATATTTCAATGCGAAAGATTATGAATCCACCGTAAAGGTTCTTGAAAAAGGCAGAAAACTCTCGGCAAACAAAGACCTCACCGCTGATTTTGACACGTATATCGGTGATACATATAACATTTTGCAAAACAAACAGAAATCATACGAGGCTTATGACAGAGTTTTGAAAACCAAGCCAGACAATGTTTATGTCTTAAACAATTATGCGTATTACTTATCTCTTGATAATCAAGAACTCGAACGCGCATTGCAAATGTCGTCGAAAACAATTAAAGCCGAACCGAAAAATCCCACCTACCTCGACACATACGCCTGGATTTTGTATAAATTAGGCCGCTATGACGATGCTTTGAAATACATGAATAAGGTTTTCAAATACGACAAAAACCCACAAGGTGTCAACTATGAACATCTTGGAGATATTTTATATCAACTCGGCGACACTAAAAATGCAGTGAAAAACTGGAAAAAAGCCAAGAAAGCAGGCGGCGAGGTTTCAGATTTTCTTGAACAAAAAATTAAAGACGAGAAACTTTATGAATAGAAAAACTCATATATTATTGCTGTTTTGTCTAATAGCTTCCGTGCTGTTTCTAAACACAAGCTGCGCTTCAAAAAAAACGACGACGAAAACATCGCTCAGGGAATTTACAGCACGGCAACTTATCAAAGAAGTCGAAAAAAACGCTTTTGATTTTGACAATATGACAGCAAAAATAGGCGTTAAAATCGAGACTAACGATAAGAATATCTACATGAAAGGACAGTTAAGGATGCAAAAAGACAGCGTAATCTGGACAAGTATCTCCCTGCCTTTGGGATTAGAAATCGCACGAGTGAAAATATCTCCGGATTCTGTTTTCTTCCTTAATCGCAACGATAAAACTTATTTATGCGACAATATCGATGCCTTCAGCGATATATCGCCGTTGATAACATCTTTGCCTTTCATTCAATCGGTGTTAGTTGGCAACGACATCAATCTTCGCGAAAGCGACAATTACAAGTTAACAATCGATGATGAACAATACAACCTGTTGATTTCCAAATCATTAAAAAAATATATCAGACAAAAAGACGATGAATGGAAGGTGATGCTTAAAGACCTCTGGATTGACCCGCAACTTTTTAAAATCACGAAGTATAACATTCGTGAATATAACGACAACAGGCGAAAAATCGAATTACAATATTCCGACTTTAAAGAAATAGAAGGGAAATACATTCCTACAAGAATTTCTGTTTACATACATGGTTATCAACACATTAAGGCCGACATCGTTTACTCAAACATCAAAATAAACGACAATATTGACTTCACTTTCAGCGTTCCTAATAAATACGAAAGAATATACAAATGACAAGGAAAAGCACATATCATCTCCTCTTGCTTTTGATATTTTTCAGTATCAATTTGATATGTAATGCCCAGAGTGTCAGTGCTTTGGAACAGAAAGTCAATAAACTTCAAAGCGAAATTAAAACCTCACAAAACT
Source organism: uncultured Bacteroidota bacterium (assembly GCA_900542475.1). GTDB lineage: Bacteria > Bacteroidota > Bacteroidia > Bacteroidales > F082 > Limimorpha. The sequence continues at coordinate 27,275 of UQNO01000006.1, read as the reverse complement.
TGTTGAAGAAGACTTCTAAAAACAAAGCCACTACAATCAGGGAAGTCGAACTTTTACAGGCACAGATTAAGAAAAGGGACGACCTTATCAAGACATACGAGAAGCAGATTTCTATTTTAAATACGGAAACAAAAGGTTATAAAAACGACATCGACAATCTGCAAAACGAGCTTGACAAACACCGCAAAGAATATTCCGACCTTCTTGTTGTTCACTATCGCAATAGAAACAGTCTCAACAACTTGCTTTTTATTTTCTCTTCCGAAGACTTTAATCAGGCGGTGCGAAGAATAAGGTATCTCCAACAGTTTAACGACCTCTTGAAACATAAGATGGCAGAGATTGACGCTACAAAGGCGGAGATAAAACAACGCATTGACAAGAACGAAGACGACAAGAAACGCATAGAGCGTCTCAACGACACGCAAAAAAAAGAGCGCGACAAACTTAACAGCGACAAGAAGACGCTCAACGAAAAGTTGGCGAAACTCAAAAAAGAAGAGAAAAACATAAAGAAAGAGATTGCCCGGAAAGAGAAAGAGAGGCAGGATTTGGAAGCCAAGATTAAGAAAATCATAGAGGAAGAATTGGCAAAACGCAAGGCTGACGCAACCATCGACACCAGGCTTTCCGCTAATTTCGAGAGCAACAAAGGCAAGCTTCCCTGGCCTGTGTCAAGTGGCGTTGTGACCAAGAAATACGGCAAGACATCGCATCCGACACAGTCGAAAGTCGTGATAATGAACAACGGCATCGACATCTCAACGGAGCAAGGAGCCAACGCATTATGCGTGTTCGACGGTCAAGTTTCGACAGTTTTCAACACCGGAAGCACAAACGTGGTGATGGTGCGCCATGGAACTTATTTCACACTTTACGCCAATATAGACAAAGTATTTGTAAAAGCGGGCGACAAGGTCAAGACAGGTCAGAAGCTTGGATTGATTCACACCGGGGCCGTTGACAACGTGACAACGCTGCATTTTGAAGTGTGGAATGACAAAAATAACACTAATCCGGAGGTGTGGCTTAAATAATCCACTGTTGATGACAGAATTTTCACACGGTTTTTTCGCAAGAAGAGCAATTATACTATGAATAAAAAAAGCATATATCGAATTATAGTGACAATCTGTGTGTTGTCAATTTTCTTCGCATCGTGTTCGAAGGCGTACAAGCCGAGTAATTACCAAAAGAAATCGAAAGATTGCGATTGTTCTCGGTGGAGATAGTCAGGACTGAATAACAAAAAAGCCAACTTACGTTGGCTTTTTTTCTGTCGGGATGACAAGATTCGAACTTGCGGCCTCTTCGTCCCGAACGAAGCGCGCTACCGGGCTGCGCTACATCCCGAACTTGTTTTTTCGAGCTGCAAAGATACAAAAATATTTGATTGATACAGCGATTTTAAAAAAAATTATTCTGATACATGCAAAACAGAGAGACGCCATGATTGAAGCGACCCTGAAAAGTTGGACAAAAAACTTTTGGTATTCATATCAATCATGCCGTCTCTGTCAATGTTTAATAATTTTCCGCTTTAATCTGGAAATACGCCTTTGGATGATTGCACACCGGACATGTTTCCGGGGCTTTCTTGCCGATGACGATATGCCCGCAGTTGGCGCACTGCCACACCATGTCGCCCTCGCGCGAGAAAACGATGCCGTCCTCGATGTTCTTCAATAGTTTGCGATAACGCTCCTCGTGTTCCTTTTCAATCTTTCCGACCATCTCAAACAATGCTGCAATCTTGGTGAATCCTTCTTCACGGGCTGTCTTCGCCATGCCCGCATACATGTCGGTCCACTCGTAGTTCTCGCCCTCGGCGGCGTCTTTGAGATTCGTCATTGTATCCGGCACCTCGCCCTCGTGAAGAAGCTTGAACCAAATTTTTGCATGTTCTTTTTCGTTGTTAGCCGTCTCTTCAAAGATGTCGGCTATTTGATTGTAACCCTCCTTGCGCGCTTTCGACGCATAGTAGGTGTATTTGTTACGTGCCTGCGACTCGCCGGCAAATGCAGCCATCAAATTGGCTTCTGTTTTTGAACCTTTTAACTCCATTTTAATATAATTTTAAATGTTAATAATTATTTTTGTTTTTTCACAATCTTCATTTCAAGTTTTCTTTCCCACACCAACAGCAGCGACATCGCCCAGCGTGACAGCAGCATCCAGAGAAAGCTTCCGCCTACTGCTATGAAAAGGGGTAGGTCCTCAAGGTTGCTGTGCGACACTCCGATGTGGTGGTTTAGGAGGTCGTTTTCTTCTTTTGTAGTGGCACCTGTCCCGGCCTCGTCAATCATCACAGCAGCACCATAAGCAAGACCCAAAGTGTTTGCCACAAGCCATAAAAACGCTGTACGAGGCGGCAATCCGAAGAAAAGCATGACAGGCTTCAGGAAGTTCGCTATATGCTCTATGATGCCAAATTCGTTCAAAATACGCTGCAACAAAGTCAAAAGATACACCAAAACAACCATCAGAGTGACGGTTTTCACAGTGCGAAGCGCCCACGACTCAAGCATATCGACAAAAGTCACCTCCTCGACTGTTGTAATCTCTGTCAGAGTGTTTTCAAACTGTCCGGGCATTATTTTGTTTAACACAAACGCCAAGACAAAAGCCGACAAAGTTCTGACGACCACTATTCTAAACACCGATGAGCCTGTTTTTGCCTGCACTGTCGTCTCTACAATCATGTTGTGCGAGCAAAGCACCATCACGGCGAGTATGGTGACGGCGCGCATATCAAGATTTAACGACGACATAACCGCTATTGCGGTGTAACAGTTCACAAAATACCCCGAGACATAGGCGAGAGCAGCCTCTCCGGGAAGTCCGAAGCTTGAAAAAACCGGTGTGAGCCATTGTGAGACCACTTCAATGACACCAAAATATTGCAGAAGCATGATGGCAAACGACACGCCTATCATGATTTTGGTGAGCCACCAAATCGTCTTCAACGCACTTGGAGTAGCGGAGCGGACACAAGCAAACATTCGTTTTTTCAAAGTCGGATTATCAGTCATTTCATTCCACTATTGTCATCTCGTCAATAAGGCGTGTGCAGCCGGCGTATTTGTCGATAAGGAAGAGTACATAACGAATATCGACGCTGATATTCTTGCAAATTGACGGGTCATAGACGAGGTCGCTCATGGTGCCTTCCCATGTACGGTCAAAGTTCAGACCGAGCAACTGACCTTCTGCATTGAGAACAGGGCTGCCGCTGTTGCCGCCCGTGGTATGGTTGCCAGCGATGAAAGCGACGTGCATCGAGCCGTCTCTGTCGGCATAACGTCCGAAGTCCTTCGCATCGTAAAGCTCATGTAATCTGTCTGTTACGACATAATCATATATACTGGGATTTTCTTTCTGCATGATACCGTCGAGAGTTGTGAAATAGTTGTATGTCACAGCGTCTTTAGGTTTGAAGCCGCCCACCTTGCCGTAAGTGACGCGAAGGGTGAAGTTCGCATCGGGGTAGAGATTTCTTTCCGGATAAACCTCGGGTATCATCTTCATCTGACCTTCCATGTAAACACGGCGCAAGTTGTTAATCTTGGCGTTGCATTCCTTGGATTTGTCCTTCACGTTATCCGCATAGAAATCCATCATGCTGTTATATGCGAGTAAAGCCGGGTCTTTGGCGAGTTTCTTTGCATTGGAGACTCTAAAATCATCAAGGAATTTATTTACTTTTTCCTCTGAAGTGAACATTGATTTTCCAAACAACTCATCGACGTATGACTTCTCATCGCCTTTGTATTTCTTGTCTATTTCGTTCAAAATCCCGGGACGGAAATCCTCCGGTTGAGCGGCACGATAAGCCTTGAGCATAGTTACGGCAACCTCTTCGTCGATAGGCTGGTAGTAATCCTTGTAAAATATAGTAGAAGCCTCCTTTAATTTATTTATCATCATGTCAATATCTTCCCGGGGGGTGTCTTTCGTAACTTTTGAAAGATTGTTGAAGTTTGCCGCAAAATCGATTAATTCGATAGAGAGACCTGCTTCTGTGAGATATGTCGTAGCCATGCGATATTTTTCATATTCCTCGTAAACAGGGGTGAAATCGCGGAGAGCGTGCATATATTTCATGCGGCGGCGTTCTTTCATGCACCAGTCATTATACGCTTCTTCAAAAGCCAATTTCTTCTCTATTCCCTTGAAATTTCTGATGCCTTCGATGACACCCATCCATTTCTTCCAGCCATTGCCGAGACCGGCGTGTTTAGAAGCATATTGAATCCTGACTTTAGGGTCTTTTTCCTGATATTTATTGTAGATATCGAGAATCTGGGTACGGAGGTTTACAATCACCGGATAAATGTCGTTGGCTTCTTGTTCTACTGCAACAGCGGGCAGATATTCATTAGTACGGGCGGGGTAGCCGAAAACAAATGTGAAGTCGTCTTTCTCAACACCTTTTAACGAGACGGTGAAGTGATAATCAGGCTTGTAAGGAACGTTGTCTTCGCTGTATTCGGCAGGTTTTCCGTCTTTATCGACATATATTCTGAAGACGGAGAAGTCGCCTGTGTGGCGAGGCCAGACCCAGTTGTCGGTGTCGCCGCCGAACTTGCCGATGTTTGACGGCGGCGCGCCAACCATTCTGATGTCTTTAAAAATCTCGTTGTACATCAAGAAATATTGATTACCATTGTAAAACGACTCGACAGATACTTCATATTCCGTTGTTTTTTGCAGTTCTGTCTTGAATTTTGCAATATTTTCAGAAACAAGTTTGGCACGTTCTTCCTCTGTTGTATTGTCGGTGACATTATACAATATTTTTTCGGTGACATCGACCATGTTTTTGAGCATGGTGACAGTAAGCCCGGGGCAGGGGAGTTCCTCTTCCATTGTCATGGCCCAGAAGCCGTCGGTGAGATAGTCGTGTTCGACTGTCGAATGACGCTGAATCCAGCCATAGCCGCAGTGATGGTTAGTGAGGAGCAGTCCCTGTTCACTTACAATCTCACCGGTGCAGCCGCCACCGAAGAGCACCACGGCGTCTTTCATGGAGCTGTGATTGATGGAATAGATGTCGTCGGCATTGATTTTCATGCCCATAGCCTGCATCTCCGCCTCGTTTTTCTGAAGCAAAGCAGGAATCCACATACCTTCGTCGGCACGGATGACACTGACGAAAAGCAGCGCAGTTAGAATTAAAACAGTTTTTTTCATTTTATTTAAAATTTAATTTCAACCAATGTTTGTCGTCGTCTCGACCAGAACGGAGTGAAGTCTGGAAATCTCATGCGACAATGCGACTTCGTTTGTCAACGACGGTGACATTATATCTTCTTGCCTCTGGTTATTGCATTATTAATCATGATGATATTGTTCTCCTTTCAAAATCGTGAAAGCCCGGTACAGTTGCTCGGTGAAGACAAGTCGCACCATCTGATGCGAGAATGTCATCTCTGAAAGGCTTATTTTCGCATTCGCCTTGGCATAAACATCTTGCGAGAAGCCGTAAGGTCCGCCGATGACGAAGACGAGTCGTTTACAGCCGGTATTCATCTGACGTTCAAGCCATTGCGAGAAGCCACGAGAAGAAAAGACCTTGCCGTTTTCATCTAAAAGAACCATTGCGTCGCCTGATGTTATTTGATTTAAAATCAGTTCGCCCTCAAGTTTTTTCTGCTGCGCCTCCGACAAAGTCTTACGGTTCTTGATGTCGGGAATCACCATCATCTCGAACTGGGCATAGTGCTCTATCCGGTTGATATATTTAGAGACACCTGTCGCAAGATACGCCTCGTCGGTTTTTCCTATCACGAGCAACACTATTTTCATGCTGCAAAGATAATAAATTTTCAATTACCGGCACACGCGACGGTGGCAACGCTGATTTTTATTCTTTCGACTTGCATCAGTGCCTTGCCTGCCGACATCAAAGTGGCGCCGGTGGTGAGTACGTCGTCAACGAGAAGGACGTGTTTCCCGACGAGTTTTTCATGGTTTTTTAGTTCAAAAATATCTTTCACATTTTCCCAACGCTCATCGCGTGATTTTTTTGTCTGCGTGGCAGTAAAAACATTTCTCACGAGACATTTCTCAACGATTGGAACATTCATTGTTTCAGAGATTCCTTGTGCAATGACATGACTTTGGTTGTAACCCCGGCTCTTTTCTTTTTTGGGATGAAGAGGAATAGGCACTATAACATCAATATCTTGATAATCAGGAGCTTTTAAAAGGCTCTTACCTATCTCCCGACCTAAAAAGACACCGTTTTCGCGACAGCCGTGATATTTCAGACCGTGTATGAGATTTTGCACTTTACCTGTTTTGCTGAAGAAAAACTCGGCAGTTACGGCATGAAACGGCATTTGACCGTAGAACATCCGCGCCAACGGATTGTCAAGATGTACTTCGTAGCCTGTTTTCGGAAGAAGGAAGCGGCATGTGGTGCAGACTGTGTCTTCCCACTCAAGAAGATGATTTCCACAAGCAGCACAAACGCGTGGAAAGAGCAAGTTGATTAATGATTTTAGCAGTTTCATAAAAATGATTTTAATTATTTAACGATAATCGTCGTTTCGGATGCAACGAAATGATGTTCAAGTCGAAATGACGGGAAGCACCGCTGATTTCACCCCGATACCGTCGATTTTGCCGAGTTGGCCGGTGAGCGAGCCTATCTCGTCGGTGGTTCCCTCAACAACGAGGCTGATAAGGTTCATGCTTGGGTTTCTTGGCAGTCCCAAACGTCCGATGACGATGCTAGAATGTTTTGATATTATTGTGTTTACAAGCGATGCCGCATCACGGTTTTCTATGCCGATAATTATCGTTCCTATTCTTTTTTCCATCAGAAATCACTTTAGATAATACTTGCAAAGATAGCAAAAAGTTTTTAAAACTTGTCGGTTGAATTAAATTTGTAAAAAAATTGCTTAAAAAGTTACATATTTTATTGATTTTAAGTAATTTAGCGGGGACAAAAAACCGAGTCAGGTACTATCATCATAGACAAATTGAAAGACGAAAACATCTGCGAATATAGAGAATGCTTTTTTTGCAGGGATTATCTTTCTATGACAAATAAAGGCGCCACAATTGTGGCGCCTTTATTCATCGTTTTGTACATCCTCAGGGATTCGAACCCTGGACCCATTGATTAAGAGTCAATTGCTCTACCAACTGAGCTAAGGATGCATCTTTTTTCAGGCTGCAAAATTACATTTTTTTTCAATATGCACAACAAAAATCTTAAAAATATTTTTTGACGCGGCATTTCGAGCTTGTCACTGCGTCATTTCGAGCTTGTCACTGCGTCATTTCGAGCTTGTCGAGAAATCTACAGCAACCGGGTGCTCATGGACCTTTGTCAGTCGTAGTTTTCTCCACTCCGCTCCATTTCATTCCGCTCCTGTCGAAATGACAGAAAGTTTTTATTTTTTTATTAACTGAATTATCTTTTTCGTACCTTTGCAAAAAATTTTCAGAATACAAACAATTAAAATAAATTATCATGGCATTCAACCTCAGAAACAGAAACTTCCTGAAGCTTTTGGACTTCACTCCGGAAGAAATCAAATTTTTCCTGACACTCGCCGCCGACCTCAAAAAGGCCAAATATACCGGCACAGAACAGCCCAGACTGACGGGCAAGAACATCGCTCTCATTTTCGAGAAGACCTCGACACGTACACGCTGTGCTTTCGAGGTAGCGGCAAAAGACCAGGGCGCTCATGTCACTTATCTTGGTCCGACAGGTTCACAGATTGGTGTCAAGGAGTCGATGAAAGACACTGCACGCGTACTCGGACGTATGTACGACGGTATCGAATATCGCGGTTTCACTCAAGATACAGTGGAAGAACTCGCACAGTACGCCGGTGTTCCGGTATGGAACGGTCTTACCAACGAGTTTCACCCCACACAGATTCTCGCCGACTTCCTCACGATGCAGGAGCATGTCGATAAACCTCTCAACCAGGTTACATACGCTTACATCGGCGATGCCCGCTTCAACATGGGCAACAGCTTGATGGTCGGTGGCGCAAAGATGGGTATGGACGTCCGCATCGTGGCTCCAAAAGAGCTCCAGCCTTCAAAAGAACTCATCGACACATGCAAGGAAATCGCCAAAGAGACGGGAGCTAAGATCACAGTGACCGACGACGTGGAAAAGGGCGTTAAAGGCTGCGACTTCCTCTACACAGACGTTTGGGTGTCAATGGGTGAGCCGGCAGAGGTTTGGAAACAGAGAATCGACCTCCTCCGTCCTTATCAGGTCAACCAGAAGATGATGGACATGACAGGCAACAAAAACTGCAAGTTCATGCACTGCCTCCCAGCATACCACAACCTCGAGACACAGGTCGGCCGCGACGTCAACAAACAGTTCGGTCTTGACGGCATCGAGGTGACAGAAGAAGTGTTCGAGGGCAAGAACTCCATCGTGTTCGACGAAGCCGAGAACCGCATGCACACCATCAAAGCCGTTATGGTCGCAACATTAGGTGACTGATTATCTTTATAAATAAAACCGAAAAGTGCCCTGCCTCGGTGGGGCATTTTCGCTATAATATAAAACATCAATGAAAATTTTCGAAATACTATTCCTTCTCTGCTTCGCTGTCAGCTGGCCGCTTTCTATCGCCAAAGCATTGAAAACCAAAGTGACAAAAGGAAAAAGTCCCGTGTTTATGATTATCATCATGCTCGGTTATGTGTTCGGCATTATAAACAAAATGGTAAACAGCATGGACTACGTAATCTGGTTCTACGTGCTGAATTTATGCCTTGTCGGCTTCGACCTTTTCTTATATTACCGATATAAAGACAACAATTGAAAATTTTTTGGAAAATCAGCACCGTCCTTTGGCTTCCTAAACTATGAAAACACAAAAAATGTCAATTATAGTCAATTGTTTTTGTCAAAAAATTCTTATTTTTGCAGTCTGAAAATTTTGCAAAAATGGAAAAGAATTTCAAACGTTATCTGATAACCACGGCACTGCCTTACGCCAATGGCCCTGTCCATATCGGTCATCTCGCGGGGGTGTATGTCCCTGCCGACACTTACGTGCGTTACCTCCGCATGAAAGGCGAGGACGTGTTGTTTATAGGCGGCTCCGACGAACACGGAGTGCCGGTCACCATCAAAGCTGAAAAAGAAGGTGTCACTCCCCAGGACATCGTCGACCGCTATCATGAAATGATTAAAAAATCGTTCGAGGACTTCGGTATGAGTTACGACGTCTATTCCCGCACCACCTCGAAGGTTCATCACGAGACAGCGGCGGAGTTTTTCAGCAAATTATATAACGAGGGCAAGTTCATAGAGAAAGAGACAGAGCAGTTCTTCGACCCGGAACGCAACAAATTCTTGAGCGACCGGTACATCATCGGCGTTTGCCCTAAATGCGGCAACGACCGCGCCTATGGCGACCAGTGCGAGAAATGCGGCAGCACCCTCAGCCCGGAAGAGCTCATAGACCCGCATTCAGCCATCAGCGGCGCAAAACTCGTCAAGAAGACGACTAAACACTGGTATCTGCCGCTCGAACAGTATGAGCAGTGGCTGCGCCAGTGGATTCTCGAAGGCCACAAGGAATGGAAGCCTAATGTCTATGGCCAGGTGAAAAGCTGGCTCGACGGCGGATTGCAGCCGCGCGCCGTCACACGCGACCTCGACTGGGGCGTGCCGGTGCCATTGAAAGACACCGAAGGCAAAGTGCTTTACGTCTGGTTCGACGCCCCAATCGGATATATCTCAAATACCAAGGAAATATGCGTGAAACGCGGCGACAACTGGGAGAAATGGTGGAAGTCGGACGACACTAAAATGGTGCATTTCATAGGAAAAGACAATATCGTGTTCCACTGTATTATCTTCCCTTGTATGCTCAAGGCGTACGGCGACGGCTTCATAGTGCCCGAAAACGTGCCCGCCAACGAGTTTCTAAACCTCGAAAACGACAAGATTTCCACATCGCGCAACTGGGCAGTGTGGCTCCATGAATATCTGCTGGAATTTCCAGGAAAACAAGATATTTTACGTTATGTCCTTACCGCAAACGCCCCTGAAACAAAAGACAATAACTTCACTTGGAAAGACTATCAGGACAGAAACAACAACGAACTTCTCGCCATCTTCGGCAACTTCGTGAACCGCATCCTCGTCCTGACACATAAATACTATGAAGGTGTTGTGCCTGCATTGGCAAACCTCACCGACCGCGACAAGGAGGTAATCGACGAGATGAACGAATATCCCGAAAAAATAGGTCATCTGCTCGATACTTACAAATTCCGCGAAGGCGTTAGTGAGTTGATGAACCTCGCCCGTCTCGGCAATCGTTATCTCACTGAAAACGAGCCGTGGAAACAGTTCAAGACCGACCCCGAGCGTACCAAGACAGTGATGGCGTTATCGCTGCAAATAGTAGCAAAGCTTGCTATTTTGAGCGAGCCGTTCCTGCCGTTCAGTGCCAAGAAACTCCAGACAATGATTGGTCTCGAGGTAAATGGCTGGAACCAAGCGAACGACACCGGGCTTTTGAAAGCCGGTCATGTTATCGGACAGCCTGAACTTCTGTTTGAAAAAGTGGAGGACAGCGTCGTTGAGGCACAAATCAAGAAGCTTGAAGACACCAGGAAACAGAACGAAATCAACGATTGGAAACCTGATGAAATCAAACCAACTGCGAGTTTCGACGACTTCGGAAAGGTCGATATCAGAGTGGGTACAGTCCTTGAATGCACCAAGGTGCCTAAAGCCGACAAGCTGCTGCAGTTCCTCATTGACGACGGCGTGGAAAAACGCACCATCGTGAGCGGTATCGCCAAGTTCTATCCAGACCCGCAGGCTCTCGTAGGCAAACAGGTCTGTTTTATCGCCAATTTCGAGCCACGCAAGCTCAAAGGCGTTGAAAGTCAAGGCATGATACTCTCGGCAGAGGACAAAGACGGTCGTCTGGTCGTTGTCACCCCAAGCGAAAGTGTAGCGCCAGGCTCCACCATAGGTTAAGCAACAAACCAATAATCAACGACTTAACATCGGATAAAATGCGTTTTCAATGTGTTCTATCCGATGTTCGTTGTTTTTATCCACCACGATAGCCACAATGTCGAAACGCACGTCTATGTCGAGTTTGTTACGTTCAATGTAATATTCCGCCGCCCAAATGAGAAAACGTTGCTTGTATTTATCGACAGTCTCTTCCGGCTCAACGAGATACTGTACGCGCCGGGTCTTAACCTCTACAATCACAAGTTCCTTGCCGTCTAAAGCGATGATGTCGATTTCTTTGTTTCCGCAAACACAATTCTGTTCCAAAATCCGATAGCCTTTCGCCATCAAAAAATCTCTGGCGAGTTTCTCGCCCATTTTTCCTAATTCATTATGTTCAGCCATAAATTTTAGTTTTTTAGACGTTAGACTTTGACAGTCCCATCTAACATCTCTTAATGCGCTTCCAGCCAATTCTCTCCCGTGTTGAGCTCAACAACCACCGGTATGTTCAGCGGCAGCGCGTTTACCATTTTATCATTTACAATTTCCTTCAAAACATCAAGTTCGTCGAGGCAGGCATCGAAAACAAGCTCATCGTGCACTTGAAGTATCATTTTCGATTTTAAACCTTTGTCGTTCATCGCTTTATAGATTTTAGACATAGCTATTTTTATCATGTCGGCACTGCTTCCTTGGATTGGGGCGTTCACGGCGTTTCTTTCGGCGAAATTTCTCACCACACTGTTTGAGGCGTTGATGTCTCGTAGATAACGACGGCGACCGAGCATAGTCTCGACGTAACCGTTTTTGCGAGCAAACTCGATGTTGTTCTTTATATATTGTTGAATGCCGACATATTCCTTGAAATAGTTGTCAATAATAGAAGCAGCTTCCGAGCGTGAAATGCCTAATCTTTCGGCGAGACCAAAGGCCGACATTCCGTAAATGATTCCAAAATTCACGGCTTTTGCATGACGGCGCATGTCTTTTGTAACATTTTCAATCGGCACTTTATAAACACGAGCGGCTGTGGCGGCGTGGATGTCCAAGCCCTCGCGGAACGCCTCGCTCATGGCAGCGTCGCCGCTTAAATGCGTGATGATACGCAATTCTATCTGAGAATAATCGGCGGCCAATAAAATATGGTTCTTGTCACGCGGCACGAAAGCTTTGCGAATCTCACGACCCTTGTCGGTTCTTACCGGGATATTCTGCAGGTTGGGATTTGTCGAACTTAATCTTCCTGTTGCCGTAACCGCTTGATTATAAGAAGTATGAACCAAACCGTCCTCTTTGTTTATCAAGACCGGAAGTGCGTCAACGTATGTCGATTTCAACTTGGTAAGTCCTCGATAATCAAGGATTTGCCGAATTATAGGATGCACGTTGATAATCTTCTGCAAAACCTCCTCACCTGTCGGATATTGTCCGGATTTTGTCTTCTTCGCAGGTGCTTTTATCTTCATTTTCACAAACAAAATCTCGCCAAGTTGCTTCGGAGAAGCAATATTGAACACTGTTCCTGCCGCTTCAAAAATCCGATTCTCAATCTCTTTTATTTCCAATGCCTGCTGTTCGCTAATCTGTTTCAAGTTTTCGCCATCGATTTTCACGCCGTTGGCTTCCATGGTGGCAAGCACCGGCACAAGAGGCATTTCTATATCGTAAAACAGTTTGCTTAATTGATTTTCAATAAGAACAGGCTTAAATTTCTCATACAATTGATAAGCAATATCGGCTCTTTCAGCAGTATTTTCCGTAAGGGTGTAATTCAGATACACATCTGCCACATAATCCATGGTATGCCTCTGCTCCGGCTCAATGAGATAGTGCGCAATCATAGTGTCGAAGAGATTGTTTTTCAATGAGATACCGTGGCTACGCAAAATAGAAACGACAGATTTCAAATTGTGACCGATGATAGTTTTTGTTGTATTGGAAAAAATCTTCCCTGTCATTTCAAGCTCCGGTCTCCATTCCGCTCCGCTCCGGTCGAAATGACAAGTGAACGCCTCGTGTTCCTTCACCGAAAATGAAATGCTTTTTTCATCAATATCAACTGCGAAAACATCGGTGTTTTCAAGCACTTTCAAAAGATTTGCGAATTCTTCGCCGGTTTGCACTGTTTTGTAATCATGAGCTATCGAAGAAGCAGAGACCTTTGAAGAGAACAATGAGTATTCAAGGTTCTCTGCATCATCTGAAAGCTCCAGCTGTGAAAACAAATCTAATTCTTTCGAAGCAGGTTTTCCATCTTTTATTGGCTTTTCAACAGATTTTTCCTTTTTTTCAGCGGCTTTTGCTTCTGCAAAAACCTTATAATCCGCCACCAACCTCTTCGCCATCGTTCTAAACTCCAACTCCTCGAAAATTTCCAGCAGTTCTTGGATATTTGGTGCTTTAACCTTCAGGTCTTCGGGGTCGAAGTCAATAGGAACATCAGTGTTGATGGTCGCAAGTATCTTCGACATCCTGCCTTGGTCGGCGAAATTGACGACATTTTCTTTCATCTTGCCCTTCAAATCGTCGGTATGCTCAAGCAAACCCTCCAACGAACCGTATTCTTGCACGAATTTGGAAGCGGTTTTTTCGCCAACGCCGGGAATTCCGGGGATATTATCGATAGCATCACCCCAAAGTCCAAGAATATCAATTAGTTGCGTTGGATTTTTTATGCCATATTTTTCGCATATCTCTTTTACACCCACGATTGTGGCGGGGTCTTTGAATTTTGCTGGTTTGTAAATGAAAATATTATCGCTAACCAACTGACCGAAGTCTTTATCAGGTGTCATCATATAAGTAATGAAACCGGCTTTTTCGGCTTTTTTCGCCAATGTGCCGATAATGTCGTCAGCCTCGTAGCCCTCAACAGCGTAAATCGGAATATTGAAACCCTTGATTATCTTGATGATATAAGGTATCGACGCTTTCAAATCCGGCGGCATCTCCTCGCGGTTTGCTTTGTAATCGCAGAAGTTGTCCGTGCGCAGGGTAGGGGCGCCCAAATCAAACGCTATTCCTATATGCGACGGCTTCTCGTTTTTCAAAACATCGTACAAAGTGTTCAAAAACCCGATAATCGCCGACGTGTTAAGTCCCTTCGATGTCATTCTCGGATTTTTGTTAAGCGCGAAAAAAGCCCTGTAAATCAACGCATAGGCATCTAAAAGGAAAACTTTTTCTGTATCTTTAGTAATCATGGCAAGCAATATTAATATGCGTAAAAATAATTATACCTCTGGTTTTCTTATAAAATTCGGAAGTATGGTCACGTGTTTAATCATTGTTTCATATCACAAATATGTTTGCAAATGCAAAAATAGTAATTTTGCAGCAACAATCAGTTAAAAATGATTAAAAAATCAAACAATAGCGTCTAAAAAACCACTTTGCGCGTGCGAAAACACTTAAACAAATTAGATTTGGACAATGTCTTTCTTATCTGAATTTTTCGTATTTTTGCACGGTTATTTCTAATAAAATGAGCAATTTTAAATCATTTCTGAAAAGAAAAAACGTCGATGTTTCGGCGAAGGCATATCTCATTGACGCTCTTGGTGCCATGGCGCTCGGTTTGTTTGCGTCGCTGCTTATCGGGACGATTTTCGACACCATCGGAAGTCGCCTGAACGTCCCGATTTTCGTAGAGTTTGCCAAATATTGCAAAAGTGCCGCCGGTCCTGCCATGGGAGTGGCCATAGCATACGCTCTTCATGCTCCGGCGTTAGTGATATTCAGCGCGGTGGCTGTCGGAGTGGCTGGAAACACTTTAGGCGGTCCGGTCGGAGTGCTTGCGGCGGTTGTCATCAGCACCGAACTTGGCAAGATGGTGTCGAAAGAGACGCAAGTCGATATTCTTGTAACTCCTTCTGTTACAATAATCTCCGGTGTTTTGCTTGCGATGTTCGTCGGACCGTATATCAGCGATTTCATGAGTGCTTTCGGCAATTTTATCATGTATGCAACGAATCTGCATCCGTTTGCGATGGGAATCATCGTTTCAATGAGTATCGGAATAGCGTTGACGCTGCCAATCAGCAGCGCCGCGATATGTATCGCCATCGGGCTTTCGGGTATCGCCGGTGGGGCGGCAACAGCCGGATGTTGCGCCCAGATGGTCGGTTTCGCCGTCATGAGCTTCAAGGAAAACCGCTGGGGCGGACTCATCTCGCAAGGTCTCGGCACCTCGATGCTGCAGATGCCGAATATTTTGCGCCACCCCTTGATTTGGATACCTCCGACATTGACATCAGCCATCACCGGACCTTTGGCGACTTGTGTCTTCCGGCTCGAAAACGTGCCTATCGGCTCGGGCATGGGAACATGCGGCTTGGTGGGCCCCCTCGGCGTAATCTCGGCAATGCCAGACGGCGACTCCCAAATGTGGTGGGGAATCTTGCTGATTTGCTTCGTACTTCCAGCAACACTCACTTGGCTTTTCGGACTTGTTTTCAGAAAACTGAACTGGATAAAAGAAGGTGATTTGAAATTGGAATAACTTTTCATGTCTTCCCAATTCAACAGCGTTGACAGTCAAAAAACCGACACCCTGTTTTACTGCCGTCCGGCAAAATGAGTGCCTTTACGTAAACCAATAGGGCTGATACCTCGTAAGAAGTGTCAGCCCTGATTTTGTATTGACCTAAAAAGGTTTCCCGGACAGCTATATAACAAATTATTTAATGTTAGTAATAGTTTGACTAAATAACGCTTCAAAAGTATAAATTTTCATAAAATGATGACAAAGATTATCTCCGGTATCAAATCATTTAGGCATTAATAGGGAACAAGAGGTGCAATTGCCAGCATTGCAATAATAGAGCGTACCCAAAGGTGTCCATTTTTTTTCAATAATACATCCGTCTGAACCAGATGTACACTCACATTTTATCACACTTTCCGGTGGACTTTTTAACGAAACACTCATTGCATAGATATCATGAGAGCCTTGCTCGTCTGCATAAGTTATAATGCTTTCATCTGGCAAATAAAATGGAATTAATGCAACATTTCCTAAAATGTTATAAAACGCATATACATTTGGCGTTATATTATTCTCATTAAAAAACACAGCCGTTGATTCTAAAAAATCATTTACGATATCCATCTCAAATAATTCTTCAAAGGCATTTCCATGAATAATATCCTTATGCCTGATGATATAAGAAAACAACTTTCTATCTTTGGGTATAGGATTATCCGATAACAATGTTATGCCAGCATTTTTATTAATCATACCAACAAGTTCAACATCAATCCACTGTTTGCTCTCGTCTTTGTATTTGAGTTGTGATTCACAACAACTACAAGTTTCTTCCATAAGACAAACAAATATATTATTGAACTTGACAGGATTACATCCAGTTCCACTATTACAAGTACATGTAACTCCGATGACAGGGGAAGTTTTCCAGCCTCTATTATTATTGGTTTTTACGACATACAAATAACCATCAGGAAGTGTAAGTTCAAAAACACCATCATTAGTAGTTGTTACCAAACTACCATCGGGAAAAGGCACTCCAACTCCCGAATATTCAATTTCTTCTATCAGATTGGAATCCGTCGAATAGTCTAACGTTCTGATACTAATGTTGTCATTTTTTTTGCATCCAATTAAACAACTTGCAATAATAATAATACAAGTAATTTTGTAAATGTTTGTATATTTTTTCATATCTATCTTCGCTTCGCGGTTCCTTTATTCCGCGGTCTTGGTGAAGCGATTGGGAATTTTGGGTTAAACATAGAACAATTGCATGGAAAACTATTCCGATTTAATTGCATAATAATTTGTTCTTTCCTAAATACCATATATCGTTCTTAAATACCATAATGTTAATCAGTCAAAACATTTGTTTAAAATTTTGAATACATACTCTCGTAATTTAACGCTGCAAAGGTAAAGAATATTTTCCAAATTAACAAATTAATTTTACATTTTTTTAAAAAAGTGCAAAAACATCTTGAAATATTCACGTAATTCTATCACGTTTTTAACATTTTTGAGGATTTCTCTTGACAAATTTTTTGTTTTGTTGTATCTTTGCATTCTCTTTTCGAAAGAAATAAGATTAACTATAAATTTTAACGATGAAATTATCTCAGTTTAAATTCAACTTACCGCACGACCTCATCGCGATATATCCTCCGCAAGAACGCGAAGAGGCACGCATGATGGTACTGCACCGCGACACTCAAACTATTGAGCACAAAATTTTTCGCGACATCCTTGATTATTGCAACCAGGGTGATTTGTTCGTAATCAACAATTCTCGCGTTTTCCCTGCGCGTCTTTATGGCGAGAAAGAGAAGACCGGTGCTAAAATCGAGGTGATGCTTCTTCGTGAGCTCGACGAGGAAAGCCGTCTCTGGGACGTCCTTGTTGACCCGGCTCGTAAAATCCGCATCGGTAACAAACTATATTTCGGTCCGAACGACGAATTGGTGGCCGAGGTCATCGACAACACCACGTCACGCGGACGCACTCTGCGTTTCCTGTTCGACGGTACACACGACGAGTTCAAGAAAGTCATCATGGGACTTGGCGAGACACCGCTACCAAAGGTAATCCAGCGTCCTGTCGAGCCCGACGACGAGTTCAACTATCAAACTGTTTATGCCACACAGGAAGGCTCCGTGGCCGCACCGACAGCAGGTATGCATTTCAGCAAGATTCTCATGAAACGCATGGAACTTCAGGACGTGAACTTCGCAGAAGTGACACTTCACACCGGAATGGGCAACTTCCGCGACATCGAAGTCGAGGATTTGACAAAACATAAAACCGACTCCGAAGAAATCAATATCTCGCAGGAGACTTGCGACATGATTAATCAGACAAAAGAAGCAAAACACAAGGTTTTCGCCGTCGGAACAACCACTTTGAAAGTCTTGGAGACTGCGGTGAGCATCACTGGCAAACTTAAGCCGATGAAAAGCTGGACAAACAAATTCATCTTCCCGCCATACGACTTCAACACCGCCGACGCGCTCATCACTAACTTCCACCTCCCGAAATCCCCGATGATGATGGAAGTCGCCGCTTTCGCCGGTTACGATTTCTTAATGCAAGCCTATAAAGAAGCCGTCGCTGAAAAATATAAATTTTTCACCTATGGCGATGCAATGTTAATATTATAAATGAAATTTGAGATTTCTCGACTACGCTCGAAACGACGAATTAATTGTGCCGGCATTCCGACCGAAATAAACTTCAAATTACGGCATTCCGACCGGAACAAGCTTAAAATTACGTCATTTCAACTGGAATAAACTTCAAATTACGTCATTTCGACTGGAGCAAGCTTAAAATTACGTCATTTCGACTGGAGCGAAACTTAAAATTACGTCATTTCGACTGGAGCGAAGCGGAATGGAGAAATCTCGTTAAAAATAAAGAGTTATGAACCAAGAAGAATTTTTCAAGAAGATAACATCTCACGCGAAGGAATACGGTTTTATTTTCCCTTCAAGTGATATTTATGACGGATTAGCCGCCGTTTACGATTACGGCCAAAATGGTGTCGAACTGAAGAAAAACATCAGAGAATATTGGTGGAAAGCCATGGTGCAGATGCACGAGAACATCGTGGGATTGGACGCTGCCATCTTCATGCACCCGACAGTGTGGAAAGCATCGGGTCACGTTGATGCTTTCAACGACCCGATGATAGACAACAAAGACAGCAAGAAACGTTATCGCGCCGATGTCTTGGTGGAGGATTATATTGCCAAGATAGAGGAAAAAATCAACAAAGAAGTTGACAAGGCACAGAAGCGTTTTGGCGATGCCTTCAACAAGGAGCAGTTTATCATCACAAACGCCCGCGTCGTCGAGTGGAAGCAGCAAATAGAGGAAATCAGTCATCGTCTTTATAGCGACATGGAGAAAAACGACCTCGCCGACATCAAGAAGCTCATAGAAGACCTCGACATCGTATGCCCGATTAGCGGAACACGCAACTGGACCGACGTTCGTCAGTTTAACCTCATGTTCGCGACACAGATAGGCTCGCTGGCGGAAGGTGCCAACACTGTCTATCTGCGTCCGGAGACAGCACAAGGTATATTCGTGAACTACCTCAACGTTCAGAAAACCGGCAGAATGAAGATTCCTTTCGGCATCGCACAGACAGGCAAGGCTTTCCGTAACGAAATCGTAGCACGTCAGTTTATCTTCAGAATGAGAGAGTTCGAACAGATGGAAATGCAGTTCTTCGTACGTCCCGGCACAGAAATAGAATGGTTCAAAAAATGGAAGGAAGAGCGTATGAACTGGCACTTGTCATTAGGCATTCCAACTGAAAACTACCGCTTCCACGACCACGAGAAACTTGCCCACTATGCCAACGCGGCAACAGACATCGAGTTTAATTTCCCCTTTGGTTTCAAAGAACTGGAAGGCATTCACAGCCGTACAGACTACGACCTCGGCCGCCACGCAGAATTCTCGGGCAAGAAACTCCAATATTTCGACCCGGAAACAAACGAAAGCTACACCCCTTACGTCATAGAGACATCAATCGGTCTCGACCGCATGTTCCTCGCCATGTTCAGCTACGCCTATACGGAAGAGAAACTTGACGACGGCAGCGAACGCGTCGTGATGAAACTGCCTCCGATTCTCGCTCCCTATAAAGTCGCCATACTTCCTCTCGTGAAAAAAGACGGTCTTCCGGAAAAAGCACGCGAAATCATGGACAACCTCCAGTACGACTTCATGTGCCAGTACGAAGAGAAAGACTCCATAGGAAAACGTTACAGACGTCAAGACGCTATCGGCACCCCTCTCTGCGTTACTGTTGATAACCAGACACTTGAAGATAACACCGTGACAGTCCGCGACCGCGACACCATGGAGCAAATACGTGTCAATGTCAACGAGTTGCATGAGATAATCAGAAAGAAAATTTCTCCAAAGAAATAAAAAATGGAAATTAGCGCTTTTCTCAATCCAGTCAAGGAAGAAATCGTAAAAAACAGCCGTCTGACGCATAAAAACCAACTCGGTAACACTATTTCTATTTATAAAAACAATGATTGTTTTCCGAGATTAGAAGGAAGCCAACTTGCGATTATTGGAGTTGAGGAAGAGCGTTATGCCGTTGATAATGAAGGATGTAAGGCCGCTCCTGACGCTATCCGCCACGCCTTATATCCTTTGTTTGACCATTGGCCTGAACTGAAAATCGTTGATTTAGGAAATGTTAAGACAGGTTTACGGGTGGAAGACACCTACTATGCCTTGAGCGAAGTGTTTCTGACACTTTTGAAACACCACATTGTGCCAGTTATCATTGGAGGAAGCCAAGATTTGACGTATCCTGTTTATCAAGTTTATGAAAACACTGGCAAGTTGGTGAATATCACGGCCATAGACCCTCGTTTCGACATAGGAGAAGATGGCGGAAAATTGAATTCGGAATCTTATTTGAGTCATATTATCTTACATCAGCCTAACTATTTATTCAACTACACCAACATCGGTTATCAGACTTATTACATTGATAATGAAAATATTAACCTGATGAAACAGCTGCTGTTCGATGTCTATCGTCTTGGAACTATCAAAAATAATCCGGAGTTGACAGAACCTTTGATTAGAAATGCCGACATCATCACTATTGACGCGGCTGCTTTCTGTGCCTCTGACATGCCAGGCGTGAAACAAAGCTCGCCGAACGGTCTGAACAGCGAAGACGGCTGCAAAATGGCTCGCTATGCAGGTTTAAACCCAAAACCGACCTCAATAGGATTCTTCAACTATAATCCTAAATATGACATTAACAATCAAAGTGCCAATAACTTGGCTGAAATGATTTGGTACTTCATGGAGGGATTTTCGTTAAGGCAAAACGACATACCCACAACAAAAAACCGCGACGAATTCACAAAATATATTGTCCGGCTTGAAGATTACAACGACATCATTTTCCTATGCCACAAAACAACAGGAAAATGGTGGATGGAAATCTCCGAACATTTCATACCATGCTCGAAAAACGACTACGACATGGCTATGCGGAACGAACTCCCCGATAGATGGTGGCAGTTTTATCAGAAGTTAATGTAAGATGTGTTTTTATCATGAAAAATTACACTAAAAACTGCTGAATAGCTAAAAATGAGCGAATTATGAGTTCCTCACCTCAATAGAGGTAATGATTTGGCAATAGTTCTAATTTCAACAATATGCGTACGTTTGCTGTCAAACAACTCTTTTCAAGTGCAAAAACACAATATTTCTTTAAAATAGAATGCGAGAACAACGTTAAAAAATTATATATTAGAATAAAAGTGAGAATAATTCATTATCTTTGCAGAAAAATAAAATATTATGGATATTAATCGCTTGAAAATAGTACTTGTTGAAAAGAAAAGAACAAGCAAATGGTTGGCAGAACAGTTAGGAGTGAATCCTTCTACAGTATCAAAGTGATGTACCAATACATCGCAGCCAGATTTAGTAACATTGACCAAGGTGGCAGCTCTATTGGACGTTGATGTTCGTAAGCTTATCAATAAAACGAAAGGCACTAATACTGATGATTAAAGATCATTAGTTCAAAAAATGATTAATAATGAATTCAAAAGCAAAACCATTCATCAAATGGGTTGGCGGAAAAGGACAACTCATTGAACAACTGGAAGCAAAACTCCCAGCTGACTTTGATAATTGGGACAATGCTACATACATAGAGCCATTTGTTGGCGGTGGGGCTATGTTGTTCTATATGCTGCAACAGCATCCAAATATCAAACGTACCGTAATCAATGACATCAATAGCGATTTGATTACATGTTATCGAACAGTACGTGACAATGTGGAGCAACTGATACCAGCTTTGCGTGACATACAAGCGGAATATTATGCTTTGCCAGACATGGAAGCCAAACGTGAGATGTTTATGGCTGTACGCCAACGTTATAATAAGAAGAATCTTGACTCGATAGAGAATACGGCAAATTTCTTCTTCCTAAACCGCACCTGCTTCAATGGCTTGTATCGTGTTAATAAAAAAGGAATGTTTAATGTCCCTTGTGGAAAATACATGCAGCCACAGATTTGTGATGAAGATACACTTAGGGCAGATAGTGAGTTCTTGAAGCGAGTGGAAATCTTGAAGGGCGATTTTGAGAACACTTTGCTTTATGCACAAGGTAAAACTTTGTTCTATTTTGACCCTCCTTATCGTCCTCTGAATGACACTTCAAGTTTTAACGACTATACAAAAGAAGCCTTCAATGATGATTCACAAGTCAGGTTGAAGGAGTTCTGTGACAAAGTGGTTGCTGATGGGCATAATTTTATGTTGAGTAATTCTGATTGCAAAGGAAAGAACGAAGCAGATAACTTCTTCGATATTCTGTATGCAGATTATTACATCGACAGAGTTATGGCTTCTCGTAATGTGAATGCAAACGGAGCAAAGAGAGGAAAGATTTCCGAGCTGTTGGTTCATAGTTACCGCAATACAAAAGATTGGCAAATGAACGATATTAACAACTACAAGCCACAATATGTGGCTGTAAAACAGAAGACTTATGCTTAAAGATTTCGATAAATTCATGTCTCAACTCAAAGAGACAAACCAAACATTGGACTTCTTCTGTGACTTTGAAAAGATCTCACAGAACGTGGAGGATATAAAGTTGAGCCTGTGTATGCTTAATAGTCTTATTGGTGCATCTGACTTACGCAAAAGTGTCGAAACAATATGGAGCAGGGATAAGAATGCCTTTTCCGTTATGGACATATTGGTGGCAGTTCGTACTCGTGACAAGAAAAAGATACTTGATTCTGTCGGAAACTGCGTTCCTTTGGAAAGCATGTTCTCTTCCGTAGATTCTGTTATGACATTCTTGACAGAAACAGGACTTGGTGATGTCCTTAAAAATCAGAAAGTAAAGAATCTGGTGGATTATGTCTTTGGCATTGAAACTGGATTGGACACGAATGCAAGAAAGAACAGAAGCGGACACGTTATGGAGAATACGGTTGCAAACATTCTTACTAATGCTGGCATTTCTTTCAGGCAAGAAGTGTATTCGAGAGAATGGTCTGCAATTACAGATGTGTTGGGAGATGATGAAAAGCGTTTTGATTTCGTTGTCGAGACCTCATCAAAAGTTTATCTGATTGAAGTTAACTTTTATAGTGGCGGTGGTTCAAAACTGAATGAGGTAGCACGTTCATACTCTGACATTGCACCGAAAATAAACTCCGTTGAGGGCTTTGAGTTTGTTTGGATTACAGATGGAATAGGATGGAAGTCTGCGAAGAACAAATTGCAAGAGGCATACGGAATCATTCCAACTGTGTATAATCTTACTTCCATTCAAGAGTTTATAGAATCAATAAGATAACAATATGGACGAACTCTCAAATTTCTGCCAGATAATAAAGAACAAGTTGGGCGATGAAGATAATCTTTGTATCGGTCAAGCTCGTGAAATTGTCAATTCCATTAATAATTTCCTTTACTCTAATTATGATGGAATTGGAAAGACTTATGCTTTAGGTTCTTCTTTTGAATATTTCTCCGAATTTCATAGATATTGGGAGAAACATCATAAAGAAATACTTAATTGTAGAATTGACGAAGAAAAATGCAAAGCTGTAGCAGATGCTTTACACTCAATCTTCATACTAACAAAGGGAAATGCTTTTCGCTTTGTTTATGACACCTGTGGTTTAGAGCCACAGGACATCTGTCGTGTTCGACTTTTAAGTGCAAATCAAGATTTCAGAGGTTCAAGAGACTTTTCAGAATTGGCTTCCATCTTTGATAGTGACAACACCATCTTTGATGAAGAGAACATATATAATGAACCAGAGGAATTTGTTCGCAAACTGAAAATTACCAATTTGTCACAAACAGACAAGAGGGCTGCTTATGCAAAAAACATTGCTTCTTTTGTCTTACAACATAAATGCTCACCTGTTGAACTTATAAAAGCATACAAAAATGACATCTATGAATTACGAAAGGCTTTAATAGATTGTAAAAGTGCAGGGTATGGCAATAAGAAAACAGATATGTTTCTACGGGATATGGTTGTGCTCGGTATTTGGCAAAATGTCGATGGTTTTGACAAGATTGATGTGGCAAGTGATATTAATACCATAAAAGTTGCTTTAAGAACAGGCATTATAAAAACGGAAATACCATTAGTGTCCAGTTTTTTGGATATTTTCTGCCATCAATACAGTTATATTGATGAAATGAATGCGTTGGCATGGCGACATGTATGGGAGATATGGCATGAGGTGTATCCTAATGAGACTATCGCAAGTCCATGTCTGATAGATTATTTTGTTTATCGTGTAGTTGGTAAACAATTCTGTAAAAAGAATCTATACGTCTTCGAATGCGAAAATGAGCCTCATTACTTCAAATGGCATTCTAACAAAAACAAAACTTGCCAACTTTGCCATGCTTCTCACAAGAAAGGTGTGAAAGCACACCTTGTCATGGGCGTTATGCCCTGCAATGATCCTGAGGGGAAAATTAGCATTCTTAAAAGCGAATATGTAAGAGCTTTGCCAAAAGAACAACAATTTGAAGAATGTCCTTTCATTAATATTTGTGGAGAAAATAAAAAGTTAATGCCTCCCAAATCCATTAGCATTATGGGGCAAACGGGTTGGAACTCTGCTTATACAAGACAAGACGAAGGTGGCGGTGGTTTAATGGCTTAACACAGAATATTATGGTACAGGCATATTACAAATCACCCAACAACGATTTCATCCTTGCTCATGGTGATTGTTTTAAACTTCTCAAAGAGTTTGACTTCAAGTTCGACATGATATTTGCCGACCCTCCTTATTTCCTCTCCAACGGTGGAATATCGTTGCAGAGCGGTAAGGTCGTGTGTGTGGATAAAGGTGAGTGGGATAAAGGTAAGTCGCAAGATGACGTGATGGCGTTCAACATGGAATGGCTACGCTTATGCCGTGACAAGTTGAAAGACAACGGTACAATATGGATAAGTGGCACATATCACAATATCTTTTCCGTGGCTAACTGTCTTACGGAACTTGGATATAAGATTCTGAATGTAATTACATGGGAGAAAACGAATCCTCCAGTCAACATCTCCTGCCGATATTTCAAATACTCTACTGAGTTTGTTATTTGGGCAAGAAAGATGCATAAAGTGCCGCATAAGTTCAACTATGATTTGATGAAAGAACTGAATGATGGTAAGCAAATGACTGATGTATGGCGAATGCCGGCAATCGGCCGTTGGGAAAAAACTTGTGGCAAGCATCCCACACAAAAGCCTTTGCGTTTACTCGTCAGAATGATTCTCGCGTCAACCAACCAAGGCGATTGGATTCTTGACCCATTCTGTGGCAGTTCTACAACTGGCATTGCCGCTAACCTATGCGGACGACGATTTGCAGGACTTGAACAAGAAGAAGAGTTTTGTAAGTTGAGTAAGGCGAGGCGCAAAGAGATTGAAAATCTTACAAATTATGACTACTTGATAAATCATATTGAAGATTTGGAAAAAATGCAAGACTACTCAATGGTGAATGAACCTATAAGTGGATACATACAAACTCCATTTTAAGTATAAAATAACAAGAAAAGGTATGGCAACAAACTTCGAAGATTATAAGATACATTTGCACTATCTTCTCAACAAAGAAGGTGTACATGTCATGGATGCAAAAGTTCATAATGAATGTGAACGACATTTCTTGCGTGCATTGTATAATCGCAAAATCAAAAAATCCACTTTTAAAAATTGAACAGTGCATTTCCCGCCTGCATCGCGTCACGCCGTATAAATTATCAATACGTCGTAGGGACTGTCAATGTTTTCAAAGCTGTTGAAATAATAATTATTATTGGGTGCTGTTATTCTAAAATTAAATTTACCAAAAGTTGACGATGGTCTTATTTCCGTATCGAAAATTGCTTCAAAATTATTACTTGGCAGCAATCTCTGAACTTTAAATATTGTTCCTTCCCAGGGCATCATTGCTGTATGGACTGAAGTCATACAGACGACGGGACTCCTATAAGGATTATACGCTGGAACAGGGATAGTCACAGTTACCCTTATTTCTAATATTTGAGAAATTGACGTGAAGGGGACGTCTCGAATTTCGAGATTATCACTACCATTTTTCGTACAAATACCTGTCCGGGAAATATATCTAAGATTGTTCTGTTTCAACTTTCCAGCGACCCCCATTATCTGCACTCCGTTTTTGATGTTCTCGGACACAAGCGGGGTGTTTGTGGCGAGCTGCGGAGCCATGACACCGAACATGTATCCCTCGAGAGGGTAAATCATGGCGGGGGCTTCCTTTTGACCGTAGATGTAGGTGCCGCCCACTCCGATTTGATTCGGAGTGGTGTCGCTGTGTGTACCTGTGATGCCGAGGATTTTCACCTCCTTGGCTTCCTTGCTCTTGCCGACGGCTCTGTTGCCCTTGGCATCCCAGATAGCCTTGGCCACGCCCTGCTTGCAACTGAACTGTGCGATAGTTCCGTTGATAGTCACTCGTCCCATAACAGGGACAATTCCGTTTCTCTCCTTGCTTCCATTTACATAGAAGACTGTCTTGAAAGTGCATCTCATAATTCTTACTTTTTTTGTTCGGTGCAAAATTAAACTATGAGAGCTGCATGGCAAAACCCAAACTCACGCAGAATGGGGAAATATGAACCGTCACCGTTAAAAATGCTTATTAGGGCGTTTCTGCAAGGTAATGATTTGAAAGCGTTTCTATTTCATCAATCTGCGTTTTTTGCTTTTTTAGGCGTTATTTTATAAAAACCGTCTTTTGGCGTAATTTTCTTCGCCTTTTACAAGTACGAACCTCCATAAAAAAAACAATTTTATCCATATAAAACATTGACAATATATGTCTTATAAAAATTTTGATGTGATGGTGTATAATTCAACCATATTCATTAAATTTGCGGAATTAATTTAAATCAATATTTAACTAATTTTTTTATCAATTTACAATCATGAAAAGATTCTTACTTTCAGTATTTGCGGTTTTAGCCTTTACATTTATGGCTAACGCACAAGACAACCGCGAAGTCAGGTCGATGAGTGATACACACACATCGACGTCCTACGTGACCAATTCAGGGTCGTGGAGAGGTAATGCCTCATCTCCTTCATCAACTGTCAACTACAGTTTCGAAGGCTCGCTCGAGGGCTGGACAACAATCGACGCCGACGGCGACGGCAATGTCTGGGTATCAAGTGCAAATCCAGGTGTCTATCACCACCAAAGTGTAAACCTTGCAGG
>UQNO01000005.1 GCA_900542475.1 uncultured Bacteroidota bacterium | reverse complement strand
CATCATTATAAACAATTACCAAATCCGCAGCAATTTCAAAAAGGCGCACTGCCGTTATGAACGAATGCGTTCTCTTTTATCTGTCATTTATTCTGTCGGAATATCTTTGTTCACATTCTTGTGTCCAATCATGGCGTAATACAATATGTATGCGGCGCAGAACAGCACCACCACGTAACTCGTCATATAACTGCCTGTCCAGTCGGCCACAAGCCCCTGCAGTCCCACCATGATAGCGAAACCGAACACCATTGTCATGAAGATGCCCGATGCCATTGCGGTGTACTTGCCGAGACCCTCTGTGGCGAGGTTGAAGATGCTGCCCCACATCACCGAGGTACAGAGTCCAACCAGTATGAAAGCGAAGATGCCTACAGGAACTTTTTCCCAGATGACAGTAGTGTTTGCCCAATCAACGCCGGGAACCCTCACCAGGATATCTGTCGGGGCGAACATTCCGAACAACACCAACACTATCGAGGCGATGGAAACCGTTGTCAGCATTGCCTTTGACGACACTTTGCCGCCGATGGCGCCGCCGATGAAACGTCCGACGAGCATCATCAGCCAATAGACAGCGACGATGAGACCTGCCATGTGCCCCATCATGCCGACGCCCGAAGTCGCCGCATCAGGATGCGCCGTGAGATATTGCATGATATAAGTCGGAGTTCCCACCTCTATGCCGCCGTAAAGGAAAATGGCGAAGATGCCGAGTTTGAAGTGACGGAACGAAAACGCACTGTACTTGTCTTTCACCTCCGCTTTCACCTCAACAGTCTGTTCCGGTTCTTCGATCTTGGTGAACAGTATCACTATGAAGCCTATCACAAAGATGGCGAGGGCTATCAGCAGGGCAGGGGTGGCGTCGGAAATCTTGGCTTTTGCCGCCTCTCCTATGAGCGCTCCCATAATGATGTAAACCGCCACAGCCGCCGCCGAATTGAACACGCCGCCAATCTGAATGAGCTGGTTGCCTTTGTTGCCGCCGCCGCCGAGAAGGTTGAGCATAGGGTTGACAACGGTGTTGAGCATGCACATGCAGAAACCGGAGATGAATGCACCGACGAGATACACTCCAAAGCCAGCCCAGCCGCTCGCCCATTGCACCAAAATACCAATAATACCTACCGCCAACGCAATCAACGCCGTCTTTTTATAACCGTATCTCTTGATAAGCATTCCCGAAGGAATTCCCATCACAAGATAAGCGATGAAGTTGCCGTAATTGCCAATCTGTGAAAGGAAATTACTCGCTCCGAACTGGTTTTTCACTATCACGGCCATCGGTGAACAAAGATTGGTCACGAAGGCTATCATTGCGAAGAGGGCTATCATCACAATGATGGCTCCCCATTGTTTTGCTTTTTGTGCCATAATTACTTGTTTTTATTTGATTATCACCATAAATTCTTTGGATAAACACCCTTGTCAATAAGATTCTGTATCTTTTTCACGACATCAGGCTTATCTTCTTTATATGTCACTCCGAACCAAACGGCATCGCTTGACAACACTTTGAGTTTTGCCTTTTTGTCGTTGATTAAATTGTTGACCATCAATGGAATATAGAACTCCGCCTTGATATTGGTTTGAGCAGGACCGTCTAAAAACGTCTTGAAACCGTCTTTGAGATAGCCTAAAAAATCCGGTGTAAAGCCGAAGAAATTCATCGACACCAAGGTATCGAGCGGTAGTGAGTGTTCGCCGGTTTCGTCGGTGTAGGCCGCACCTTCGGCTGTCTTTGCGATAGAAGTGCGCTCGACAATTGTCTGCAGATAGTTGCATCTGTTTGACGTGCATACGCCGCGCGACACCGTTCCGAAATCCGACAAGGTGTTTTTAAGCTTGTAGGCTACCATAGAATACGCGCCCGTCTTGCCCTCACATTCCGTCAAATATTTAGCCAAGACTTCAAAGGCTTCCTTGCCATAGAAATCGTCTGCGTTGATGACAGCGAAAGGCTCGTTGATGACATTCGCCGCCATCAATACGGCGTGACCTGTCCCCCAAGGTTTCACACGACCTTCCGGAACGGTGTAGCCTTCCGGGAGACAGTCTATCCCTTGATACACATATTCCACGGGCATTCCGAACTTCTTGCTGTTGTTCGCTTTCTCAAAAGCTTCGGCGAAGTCTTTGCGAATCACAAAAACGATTTTTCCGAATCCCGCGCGTTTTGCGTCGTAAATAGAATAGTCTAAAATTGCTTCGTTGTTTGGACCCACACCGTCCATCTGCTTCAAGGCTCCGTATCGAGAACCCATTCCTGCTGCTAAAACTAATAATGTTGGTTTCATTTTAATATATAATTAATTTCTTGTTTATCTTTCATTCCGAGTTCCGGAGGGGCGAGGCTTTTCATTCCAGCCGTCTTGCTCCGTCGGAAATCACAACGTCGTACACTTTCGGCTCATGTCCGAATTTCCTGTTGAATTTCTCTTTCGCTGTGGCGATGAATTTGTCATATATGCCGTCTTTCACCAAGTTGACGGTGCAGCCGCCGAAGCCGCCGCCCATCACGCGGGAGCCTGTCACACCGCACTCCTTTGCGATGTCATTCAAGAAATCAAGCTCGTCGCAGCTGACTTCATACTCTTTGCTCATTCCTCGATGTGTGTCGTACATACGGTCGCCCACAGTCTCGTAATCATCTCTCTCAAGTGCCTCGCAAACGTCCAAAACACGTTGCTTCTCACCGATAACATACTTTGCGCGGAGATAATCCTTGTGGGAAACCTCATTTTTCACCTCTTCAAGCAAATCCATCGTTGCGTCACTTAAACAATTGACATCCTTGTGTTTGGATTGAATATGCTTGCAAACATTCTCGCACGATTCACGGCGTTTGTTGTATGCTGACGACGCCAACTCGTGTTTTACGACAGTATCGAGCAAGACCACTTTGTAACCCTTCGGATTGAAGGGGAAATATTCAAAATCCATGGTGGCGCAATTGAGACGAATGAGATGGTCCTTCTTGCCGAAAATAGACGCGAACTGGTCCATGATTCCGCATTTCACGCCGCAGTAGTTGTGCTCCGTGGCTTGACCTATCCTGGCCAATTCAAGTTTGTCGATACCTAATTCATATATGTCGTTCAAGGCGAAAGCGAATACACTCTCCAACGCGGCCGACGACGACATTCCCGCTCCAAGCGGCACGTCGCCAGCAAACACCGTGTCGAAGCCATTGAAGTCAAAACCGCGTTTTCGCATCTCCCGTGCGATTCCGAAAATATATCTTGCCCATGCTTCTTTCGGAGCGTCTTCCTCACATAGCCCAAACTCCGACATCGTCTGATAATCAATGGAATAGGCTCTTATCATTTCTGTCCTGTTAGGATTTATCGCAGCATAGATGCCCTTGTCAATGGCACCGGGAAACACAAAACCTCCGTTATAGTCTGTGTGCTCTCCAATCAAATTGATGCGCCCTGGCGAGGTGTATAAACGAAACTCGTTGCCAAACAATAAGTTAAATTTGTCTTTTATAGTTTTAATATCCATCATTTCTTGATAAATGTCTTGATAGTTTTTTCGTTTTTGCCAATAATTTCAATAATATATGCACCTGCATCAAGGCTTGAAAGGTCTATGACAGCTTCTTTATTATTAATGGTCATCTCCATCACCTTAATGGAAATGATGTTGATAATATTGATATGCTTGATATCTTCATTTGCATTGATAATCAACATATTATCGACAGGATTAGGGTACATGTTGGTTTCAAAATCCACCTCGTTGACCGATGTGATGGTATCGGTTGCAACCACTTTCACATTGTCGATGAACCACGAATAAGTTAGGACGTCCGAGTCGTTGTTGTGTGCGCGCCATCTCAGTCTGATGTTTTGTCCTTGATAGGCTGAAAGATCAAGGCTCACTGGTTCTTGGAACTGATTTACCCATTCAGGCTGCTCCACGGCGTCCCAAAGGGTGATCCATGAGCCTGTGGTGGTGTTCAAGACATCTACTTTGTAATGGTCTTGATACTGTGTGATACCATATTGGCAGAATGTCTCAAATGTCAGCACTGCCGGGCGGTTGATGGCAATGAGAGGGGTGATGAGAGCCTCGT
Source organism: uncultured Bacteroidota bacterium (assembly GCA_900542475.1). GTDB lineage: Bacteria > Bacteroidota > Bacteroidia > Bacteroidales > F082 > Limimorpha. The sequence continues at coordinate 67,545 of UQNO01000005.1, read as the reverse complement.
CCTGCTGTCCCCATTCCTCCGATTCGTCCCATTCCACACCGGCCATTCTCTCACCTCGTGGAGGCACAACATAGTATTCGTCGCCGAAGTAGTTGGTAGCATATTCTGCACTGTATCTGTACCAGCTGAACCAACTCATCTGAAGTGATTCAATGGTCCATCCCGCCGGAGGAAACTCCTCGTCTTCAAAGCCTTCGAACAAAATCGGCGCCTGCCAGTCCCAATGTAAGTTGTAACTATCTGATTCTGCTGCGTTTCCAAGCTCATCGACAAGGTGGAATACGATGCTTCCGGCTGTGTGGTTTGGCTTGCCCGGCAGTGTCGCCACATAGTCGCAATTTGCTTTGTTGCTTCTGTTGAATGTCACATCAACTGACTGACCATCAATGGTATATGTCGCCTGCATCTGACTTGGCAAATCCGATTCGTCATAAACTCTCAAGGTGAGGTTCATCTCGGTGTCGGCCCAAGTCTGTGTTCCGTTGAGGTAAACGACGACAGGGGCGTTGGTGTCAACATTAGTGGTGTTTATGAAGATGTCGTCTATGCAGAGATTCCAGCCGTAGCCGCTCACTGCCTCGAAGATGACGAAGCCGTAGCCTTCCGGACTGTCGAAGGTGTAGTTGTATTCGTACCAGTCGCTGCTTTCACCCACGACAGGCTCCATCATGGTGTTTCTGTGCACTGTCCCGAGCAACGTGCCGTCTTCTATATTGGTTGTCGGCGAGTAATACACGTTGATTTTGTCTGGACGGTTGATGTTGTTGTTGAAGTTGCGAAAAATCCAGTAGCGCACGGTGTTTCCGGTGGCTCCGAGCTGCATCTTGGGTGTAATCAGATATGCCGATCTGCCTTCCGGGTTGGAGTAACAGTAAAAACGTGCCATCGCAGCGCTCTCGTTGTGAGGAGTGCATGTCGGCCAGTCGTTGGAAGTGACGCGTTCATAAACGTAGTTGCCGTTTGTGGTGAAGTTCTGCCATCCCGCAGGTGGAAATACGTTACCGTCGAAGCCTTCCATCACTGGGAATGTACTCACAGGTTCCAACGCCGTGATTTTGAAATCGGCGCTTTGTGCAGGCGCAGAATGCGACGAGGTGACAGTGAAAGCGGCGTGCAGCTCCTGATTGTTGCCGAGGTTCATCGGCAGAGTGACCTTTGCAACCATCTCAACAGATGTGTTGTAACTCAAATTGACCAGACTCACCTGTGTTCCGTTTTGATAGAACTCGATTGGCAGCGAGCTCGTATTGGTGAACTGATATGTGTCGGGCTGCTCTCCGGTGTTGCTGAGGAGGAAACGCAGATATGCAGCCTCGCCGAAATAAACCGTCGTATCAGCTGTAAGTTGTTCTAAATCAAAGAAATATTGCGCTGTCTGCTCGATAATCACATCGTCGATTGACAGATACCAAGGCATATTGGAGGCGACGCTGTGGAATCCCACGTATAAACTGCCTGTGCTTGGCGCCTGGAACACCGCAGAAGCTTTCTGAAACTCCTCGTTATCGATGATGAAATCGGGTATCACAGTGATGTTCATAGCCGAAGGATTTGCGCTTGCACCGGCTTTCACCTCAAGGTTGAAATGATCGACGTGCCATGTTGAATACCAGAACGAGACGCGGTAGTAGCTGCCTGCGCTGACGTTTATCTCTTTAAAAGTCCAGACATCGCTGTTATACGAGGCGTACATGTGTACCATTCGCCGGTATGAGGCTTGCGTCCGCGTGCCTCGTTGTCGTCGGGGATGATGGTGCCAGCTTTCCAGCCGTTGTCGCTGCAAATCCAGCCGTTGGGCGTTTCACCGACAGTGTTTCCACTTTCAAAACCTTCGTCCACAATGACCTGAGAGAATGCCATAGTGCTGATAATCAATGCTAAAAGCGTAAGGTAAAGTCTTTTCACAGTTTAAATCTTTTATAAACATGCAAAGTTAGTAAAAAATAATTTAATTTTGCAAGCATGAAGAAATTAATTTTTACAATAATAATTGCAACGGTTCTGGCATCATGCGCCAAAACACCAAAACCGCTTTACCCGGTGCCCACAGAGGCTCAACTCGCATGGCAACAACTTGAGACATACGCCTTCATCCATTTCGGTCTCAACACTTTTAACGACCTTGAATGGGGCTACGGAGATACTCCTGCCTCGACTTTCAACCCGGCAGCCCTTGACTGTGACCAATGGGCCGCGACACTGAAAAAATGTGGCATGAAAGCTATCATCTTAACAGCAAAACATCACGACGGATTTTGTCTGTGGCCAACAGAATCAACAGATTATAATATTTCTAAATCTCCATATAAAAATGGTGAAGGCGACATCGTACGCGAACTGTCCGAAGCTTGTGAAAAATACGACCTGAAGTTTGGAATATATTGCTCGCCATGGGATAGGAATAATGCAAGATATGCTTATCCTGAATATGTGGAAACATATCATCGACAGATTCAAGAACTTACAAAAAACTATGGGCCTTTGTTTGAGTTTTGGTTCGACGGAGCCAACGGCGGCAACGGTTATTATGGCGGCGCCAATGAAACACGTCAAATCGATCCTGACAACTATTATGATTATCAACGTGCCAAGGACACCGTATTGTCACGGCATCCAGATGCGATGATTTTCGGCGGCCCTTATCAGACAGTGCGCTGGATAGGTAACGAGAAAGGCTTTGCCGGCGAAACAAATTGGTGTAACGTCCCTCAAATAACAAGCCGTACTGCCCTGGAAATCACCACATTCGGTTGTGAAAACGGCACCGAATGGCAACCGGCCGAAGTCGATGTGTCAATACGCCCGGGCTGGTTTTATCACAAAAATGAGGATGCAAAAGTGAAGACTGCCGAAGAACTTTGCGACATCTATTATCACAGCGTCGGTCGCAATGCCAACCTGTTGCTCAATTTCCCTGTCGCCCTTGACGGGAAAATCCATTCCGTTGACTCCACCAATGCAGTGAAGTTTTATGAGATTATTTCCAATGAATTGAAAAACAACGTCTTGTCTAATGCCAAAACCCATGCCGACAATGAACGCGGACATCGTTACTCCGCCTCGAAAGTCAACGATAACAATCCGGAGACATATTGGGCGACAACTGATGACTATCCGTACGGAACTATCTCATTCTCACTGGATAAGCCTGTCACTATCAGTCGTTTGATAATTCAGGAATATGTGAAGTTAGGTCAAAGGGTGAAATCGTTTAACATTGAAGGCTCGCTGAATGGCGAATGGGTAAGAATACAGCCTGATAGCGAAACAACCACTGTCGGTTACAAACGCATAGTTCGCTTCCATCCTGTTGAGGTTGACAAGTTGATAATAAATTTTGAGGAAAGCCGCGGACCGCTGTGTATCAGCAGCATAGAAGCTTATTGATGGCCAAAACCTGTGGCTCCACTTCCTTGATGCCGTCGTTGTAAATAACAAAATCGGCTTTTGAAATCTTCAGATTTTCGTCCAACTGCAGTCTCATTCGCGACCTGACATTTTCTTCAGAGCAGCCGTCTCGTTTCATAACTCGTTGCAAACGAATGTCTTCCGCAGCGGATACAAAGATAATCTTATCAAAATATCTGTCGTAGTTTTTTTCAAAAAGAATCGCCGACTCATACAGTACGTAGGGCGTTTTCTGTTGTTCACACCATTCGTCAAAGCGTTGGTTCAGAAGGGGATAAAGCACCGATTCGATAAATCTCATCGCCTCTTCGTTTTTAAAAAGATGGTAGGAGAGGAGTTTCTTGTTTAAAGTGCCGTTGTCAAAGTAAACCTCTTCTCCGAAACGTTTGATTATCAGATTTCTAACAGAAGGAGTGAGATAAAGTCTCTTTGTTTCGTCATCAGAATAAAAAACTGGAACGCATAGTGTTTCAAACACTTTGCATACATAACTTTTACCGCTGCCGATATTGCCGGTAATGCCAACCTTTTTTATCATCTGATGATAATATAATCCACTTCTTTGGGTTCAATGCTGATTATCTGTGTGTTGTTAGGGAAGAGTACCAGGTCAACAGGCAGAGCATCGTTGAAAAACATTTCCATGGTATCGACCGTCGCTTTGAAAGACATGCTGTTGATGATGGCGTAGTCTTTCATCGCGACAACGTATTTTATGTGAACCTTTTCAGGAAACAGATGCATTTTGATGTCACCGGGAATCTCGATGGGAACGACAACCTCCGACTCCGTGTATTTCTCGACATTTATCGACACTTCCACTTCGTCGATGTCGGCCTTTAGTTTTTCGTCCAAATCGATTTTAACTTTGGTTACAACATTTTGGTTCACATTTTTTCTCGTAATCACCTCGGTTTTGACTTCTTTTGTGTTGTTGATGTCCTCCACTGAACCGTAAATGGTTACGAAACCTGGAGTTGCCATCGGTTCTCCGTAATAATTGTACTGTTGCTCGAAAGAAAAATTAGTCTCCGGAACGACTTTGACTTTTTTCGATGCCAAACGGCTCATGTTGAAATACTGCGTGTCGTCGGTCAACTGTATGTCGTTGGTGTTTGACGACAGATAATCGCCTATTTTGTCAATGATATATCTGCTGCTGTAAGAATAAACTTTATCATCGATTTTTTTGCATTTCAACTCTTTCAGAGAGATGTCGATTTTACGGTTTTTCTTGTTTGTGAAATAATAGTTGAGCAACTTGAAACCTGTTGTTGTGACAGTTGCTTTGACTTCCTGGTCGTTGTCTGCAATCAGTCGCGAGGCAGGAATATCGACATAATGAATGGCAAAAGGAACGGTGACAGTATGAGTATCCGACAGTTTGATGACAATCCATAATAAAGCGGCGACGAGTATGAAGACAACCATACCACTCAAGCTGCTAAATTTCTGTTTATGTTCGTCTTTTGCCATTCAACTTAAAGTTTTACTTTAAGATATTATTTCTTTACCGCCTGCATACGTGTCGCCATGATTGCCGACTTCTCGACTTCGACTTTCACGTTGTTGTCGATAGCAACGAGCACCGTTGTCTCTTTGACTTCCGTCACTTTTCCGTGAATGCCGCCGATAGTCACAACGTCGTCGCCTTTTTGAAGGGACTCGCGGAATTTTTGTTCCTCTTTTTGTTTTTTGTTTTGTGGACGGATGAAGAACAACCAGAACACCACAAAGATTAAAACAATCATGATCAGTCCGGAATAGCCGCCACCTTGCTGCTGTGCGGCTTCAAGTAAAAACATTGTTAATGTGTTCATATCTACTAATTTAAATTAAAAATTGTCAACTGTCTCAACTCGGGCTTTAAATTTCAAAATGGTCTCGGAAGGATTGGTGTTCGCCTTCACTATGATGCGTTTGTTTTGAAAGCCTTTATATCCTTTGCTGTCGTAAGTAATGCTGATACAGCTCTCGTCGCCTGGTTTTATTGGCTCTCTCGGGAATTTTATGTCGGTACATCCGCAGGTCTTCTCAACAGCGCTGATAATCAACGGGGCGTTGCCCGTGTTCTTGAATTTATAGGTAAACGACACTTGTTCTCCCTGAATCATTCTGCCGAAATCGTGTTCCAAAACCTTGAACTCGATTTTGGGCTCCTTGACATTCTTACTTTCTGTCGCCGACGCCGGATTGTTTACCAAACCCGTGTTAATTTTAGAGTCGTCGTTACCGCAAGATACAAGTAAAACTGCAAATAACAATGATAATAATACCTGTTTCATTTTTTCATTTATTCGTATGTTTTCGTCATTTCGGGCGAAGTAGAGAAATATCCGACATTTGAACATTACGGATTTTTTCAATTATCCGAGATTTCTCCATTAGCATCTCCCTGCGGTCGATGTTCAGTCGAAATGACAGCTTATTTGTCATCTTCCCGAATTCCAAATCATCACCGATCCTTTATAATTATAGTTCTGTGTATGTCCTTTGCATTCCAAGACGTAGAAATACGTTCCATCGGGCAACTTGCCGCCGTCCCAGTCGTTTCTGTAATCCTGTGATTCATAAACGATTCGCCCCCATCTGTTGAAGATGACGAGTTTATGACTGAGAAAATATTCGTTCAAGTCGTTGATGGGTTTGCCTTCTTCACCGTAACCAATCTCAAAATAATCGTTTATACCATCGCCATTAGGGGTGAAAATGTTCGGAATCCTGAGTTTTACCGGCAAAACCTTTACATTTGCGCGATAGGTGGTGTCGCACCCGTAGTCGTTTGTCACTGTCAGCATTGCGCCACCCTGACCCTCTTCCGAAAAAGAGATTTTCGGTTTCGTGCTTGTGAAAGTGTTTTCATGTCCGTCAAATTCCCAAAAGAAATTAGTTATCTCGACAATCGTATCCTGATTGTTGTAAACAGTGTCATTGTTGTTAAACCACCAAGTAACATAAGGATTGTCAAGATAAACGGTGTCTGCCGGATCCGAGAAAATCTCGATATTCGGGTTCAGATGAGCTTTCAGACGCACCGTGTCGGTCTGCGAGCACCCGTACTCGTTCGTGACTGTCATGGTATAATTGGTATATGCGCTCAAACCCATGGCAACCTGAGGGTTGTCCAAATACTGAATGGGTTGAATAGGACTGTTCCAATGATATGTAAACGCAGAATACTCGCCGGAAGCCGTCGCTTTTGCCTTGCCGGTTTTACCATTATCATTCGTATTGTCCGAACAAGTCAACGCAAGTTGTTCAAAATCAATGTTAAACTTCGGTCTCATTGTAATGGTGATGCTGTCGTCGCAGATAGGGGTGCCGGAGTCAGTATTCCAAATGTAAACATGAAAAACAGAATTGTTCTCTGTGATTTTTGCCAACGCAGACGGACCATTGCTTATGGTGTCGCCGTCATGAATCCAAGCATACGAATAATTGATATTCAAATCCACGCTCAACAAAACCTCATCATTCCAGCAAACCGGCATAGTGACACCATCTTCAAGTGAAATCTCGCATTGAGCCGTCATCTCGTTGAAAGAGAACAACATGACGATTGCTAATAAAATGATTTTATATGACTTTTTCAACCTTTTCATTTTATGATGATCAACTTGCAAAAATAATAAAATTCTTTTAATTAATGTTTAAAAATTAAAAATATTGTATTCTATCGTCATTTCAACCGATGTGTAATGAAATGGAACGCAGTGGACGAATCTTCGTTTTTCAAAAACAACGTAATGAGGCGAGAAGATTTATTCACCGAAGGGGAGTGTTTTCACTTCAGGCGAAATGAGGAGTGACAGGAAACTGCCAAAATGTCATATTGTTAGATTTGGATTGCTTTTTGATGTATATCAAGCAAAAAAATAGAAAGGAGAGAAAACAATGAATAACAATCAATTCAACAATCAGCAGAACGGACAAGAGAAGGCTTTAGAGAGATTTGCGAGAAACCTCAACGAGCTTGCCGAGAAAGGCAAGCTCGACCCTGTGATTGGGCGCGACGAGGAGATTCGCAGAGTGCTTCAGATTCTGTCGCGACGCACTAAAAACAACCCTATATTAATAGGAGAGCCGGGTGTAGGCAAGACGGCAATTGTGGAAGGGTTGGCGCAGCGTATCGTGAGCGGCGACGTGCCTGAGAACCTGAAGTCGAAGAAAGTATATTCCCTTGATATGGGCGCGCTTATAGCCGGTGCGATGTACAAGGGTGAGTTCGAGGAACGTCTGAAATCGGTCATCAAAGAAGTGGTGGAAGGCGAGGGCGAGGTGATACTTTTCATCGACGAGATACACACTTTGGTGGGTGCCGGCGGCGGTCAGGGCGCCATGGATGCGGCGAATATACTGAAACCGGCTCTGGCGCGCGGAGAACTGCGCGCTATCGGCGCCACCACACTCAATGAATATCAAAAATATTTTGAGCAAGACAAGGCTCTTGAGCGGCGTTTCCAAATTGTCATGATTGACGAACCGGACGAGCAGTCGGCAATATCGATTTTGCGCGGTCTGAAAGAGAAATATGAGACACATCATCAGGTGAGAATCCTCGACGAGGCCATCATAGCAGCGGTGGATTTGTCAATTCGTTACATTTCTGACAGATTCTTGCCAGACAAGGCCATCGACCTTATTGACGAGGCAGCGTCCCGTCTCAGGTTGCAGATAAACTCGGTACCAGAGGAGCTTGAAGACGTGCAGCGTAAGATTCGTCAACTTGAAATAGAACGCGAGGCCATCAAACGCGAGAACGACAAGAAAAAAGTCGAGGAACTGACCGAGACTATCAACGAGTTGGACAAGGAACGCGAGAATATACGCAAACGCTGGGAGACTGAACGTGGGTTTGTGGAGAAGATACAGCGCGAAAAGAAAAACATAGAGAACTATAAATATCAGGCTACGGTGGCAGAGCGCGAAGGCAACTACGGCAAGGTCGCCGAGCTGCGTTATGGCAAGATTGCCGAGTCGGAAGCCGCAATAGCCAAAGCCAAAGAGCAACTTATTAAAGTTCAAGGAGAGAACCCTCTCGTTGACGAGGAGGTGAAAGCCGATGACGTGGCCGAAATCGTGTCACGCTGGACCGGAATACCTGTTCATAAGATGATGCAGAGCGAGCGCGAGAAATTGTTGAATCTTGAATCGGAACTGCATAAACGCGTAGTTGGACAAGACGATGCTATCGCAGCTGTTTCCGACGCCATCAGAAGGAGCAGGGCCGGCTTGCAGGACGCGAAACGACCGATAGGCTCGTTTATCTTCCTGGGAACGACCGGCGTTGGCAAGACTGAATTGGCGAAGGCCTTGGCAGAGTTCTTGTTCGACAACGAGAACAACATGGTGCGTATCGACATGTCTGAATATCAGGAACGTCATACCGTGTCGCGACTCATAGGCGCGCCTCCCGGATATGTCGGCTACGAAGAAAGCGGCCAACTAACAGAGGCAGTGCGCCGCAAACCGTATTCCGTGGTGCTTCTCGACGAAATCGAAAAAGCGCACCCCGATGTGTTCAACATCTTGTTGCAGGTGCTCGACGATGGTCGTCTGACCGACAATAAAGGTCGTCTGGTCGATTTTAAAAACACCATCATCATCATGACATCCAACGTGCCTGAAAACGAGTTGCGCAACCATTTCCGTCCTGAATTTCTAAACCGTATAGATGATATTATCGTGTTTAAACAACTCTCCGAAGACCAGATTGTCAGTGTCGTCGCAATGCAGTTTGAAAAAGTCAAGGAGATGTTGAAGACAAACGGCATCAACATCGATATGACAGAGTCTGCGACGAAGCATCTGGCGAAAATCAGCTACGACCCGCAATACGGCGCACGTCCTGTGAAACGAATGATGCAACGTGAAATGTTGAACGAGCTGTCAAGAATGATTATCGCCGACAAGGTGAACAAAGACAAGCCGATTACGGTTGACTTTGACGGAAAGGAGTTGGTTTTTAGAAATTAGCCGTTTTTCGAACGGGACGAAGTGAAGCCGAGACCTTGACTCGCGAAAAGGCCAGCATAATTGACAAGATGAATGTCGTCTTATATCATTGCCCTAACCGGAACACCAACCTCAACATTCCGTCTTGATACCTTGAGCTGGTGATTCTGAATGTGCCGATTTCGCCAGTGCGCCGCACGTGGTCGCCAGCGCAGAGACATTCATCATAGTCGCCGATTTTCACGATGCGGACAGTGTCGCTGGCGTTGTCAGGAAGGCGCACCATGTCGAAACGGTTTTTCACTTCTTCCTGTGTCGCATATTCGATGATGACAGGCAGGTCACTCTGAATCACTTCGTTGACGCGCTCTTCGACGGACTTTATCTCTTCAGGCGTCAACACCCGGGGAAAGACATAGTCGAGTTTCGACTTCTCACGCTCCACATGTGACTTGCAGGAACGCTTGCAGCCCCACATCTTAACCATGGTGCCGTTTAAAATGTGCTCCGCAGTGTGCATCGGCGGATATTCCTTCTTGTTGTGCTCGTTGATTATTTCTTCCATGATTTATAAGGATTATTCGATAAATAAGCATTGTAATAGCGTTTGTCGCCACTGACTTCTTTGCCGAGCCATGCGGGCTTGTCGAAGAAGTCGTCCTCGTCGGAAAGCTCGATCTCGGCCATCGTCAAACCGTCGTTTTCGCCGTGAAACTCGTCAACCTCCCAGATGTGATGTCCGTCGGTGTTTCTTATGAAATAACGCGTTTTGTCGATGACACCATGCTCGGCAAGCCTCAACAGCGATTGTGCATCTTCAAGAGGAATCTCTTTTTCCCACTCGAAACGCGATAAACCGCCGTCGTTGGTCGTTCCTTTTATGGTGATGAAACCTTTCTCGCCTTTTATCCTGATACGAACCACACGCTCTGGCACGCTACAGAGGTAAGCCTGGATAATCCTCTCCGAAGCGTAAGCCTCTGATTTGTAATCACCTGCGATTAGAAACTTTCTTTCGATTTCCCGAGGCATAACTCATTCGTTTCCAAATTCCTCAATCTCTTTGACAATGTTGTTGATGAGACTGTCCTTCAAATCATAAAGGTCGTCTGAGATGTCGCATTTGTAGTAATGCGGGTTGATGAGACGCTTCTCCGTGTCGTCGAGATGCGCAAGATTGTCGAGATAATATGCGCGTTTCTCCATGATAGGAATGTCTTCAATGACGACATTCCCGTCTTTCATGACTTGAGACTGCAAGATGCGATATTCGTATTTCCCTGCAGGGAAGGTGGTTGACTTCAGCCTGTCGGTTTCATCACGCAAAGTGATTTCGTCGTGATTTTCAATGGCTTGCGAGAGTTTATCGCCGCGCAGACATGTCACGTCAACCTTGAATTTGTTGTTCCTGATAATACGATAAGTGACTTGAAAGCCCGGATTGATGAGTTTGCTGCTTTCTTCCGAGCGTTTCAGAACCGGCATGTCGTCAACTTGGACGAGCTTGTAAACGTTACCGAAACAGGGGTTGTGCTTACTTGTCGCGATGGCGTCACCCACACCGTAGCTGTCAACCTTGCAACCTTGACGCTCCAACTCGGTGATTAGATATTCATCCAAAGCGTTGGTGGCGAATATCTTACAGTTCTTTAGCCCCGCTGCGTCGAGGATTTCTCTTGCCTGAATCGAAAGATATGTGAGGTCGCCGCTGTCCAATCTGATTCCGTAAACGAAAGGGTAGGAGTCGTCTATGCCGTTGGCGCTGAACGCTTTTACAGCGTTTTTGATACCGCATTTCAGCGTATCGTATGTATCGACGAGGAGAATCAACGCCTCGTTCCTATGTGTTTTGATGTATGTGTCGAAAGCCGCATATTCGCCTTTCACTGTCGGGCCGAAGGAGGTGACATAGCTGTGCGCCATCGTTCCCGACGCAGGGAAGCCGAACTCAACGCCGGCAACTATATTAGATGTGTTATGACAGCCTCCTATCACGGCAGCCTTGCCGCCGTAGATGGCAGCCCACGGACCGTGGGCGCGACGGCTTCCAAACTCGCTTACAGGCTTGGTGGTGCTTCGTGTCACACGCGACGCCTTCGTCGCCACCGCCATCTGATGGTTCATGATGCAAAGCATAGGTGTCTCAAGCACCTGGGCCTCGATAATCGGACCCTCGATGGTAATGATGGGCTCTTTAGGGAAAGCAATTTCGCCCTCGCGCATGGCGTAGATGTTGCCTGTGAACTTCATCGTGGCGAAATATTTACGCACTTCTTCATATTCGTCGCCGGGAAGAAATTGCTCAAAGAAACTTTCGTCAGCTTTTCCAAGACCCTCAACCATCTTAAGCACCTCGCGCACACCGCTGACCACCGCCCAGTTGTTGGTGTCAGGGGCTTTGCGGTAAAAGAGATTGAACACAGCGCGTTTGTCCTTCATCCCATTGTCGTAGAACGACTTGCCCATCGTGTATTGATACTTGTCGGAGCAATAAGAAGCATTTATTTCCATGACAAATCCTAATTTTTTGCAAAGTTATAACATTTTCTCGCAGATTACACAGATTTACACAGATTTTTCTACTTTTTGTCATTTTCAAACAACCAACTTTAATGTGTTTATTATCAGTTCTCATAAATATAAGTATTTGAAACCTCCTATTACAAGAATACGTCATAATCCATTGTTTGTTAAGGATTTTTGAATATATGTTTTGTAATGTTGACCTTTTTGTTTCAAAGAAAAAATATTTTACAACCATGCATGTGTGGAAAAATAATTTGTATATTTGCAAGTTTAGGATTTATATCATGTTCATTTTATAATGATAAACGTCAACTATAATATTAATAACGGGTTATCTTCTGCCACGGCTGAAGAACAAGGGGAGTTTAACATAAATAAAAGAGCAAAAAAATCGGTAATGTTGTCCAAAATAGTTGATAAAATAAATAAACTTTCAAAACTCACCATTATAGATCTCTTCGCTGGTTGTGGTGGCTTGTTGTCTGGATTTAGAGTCATTTCATTATTATCCATTCATATAAAAACAACAGGAGTAGATTTTTATGAATAACACATACTTCATATTATCAAACAAGTCGATAGTAATAGAACGACTACACATTTGTACGTGGGATTTTATTGATTCAAAAGCGGCTTTTGAAATAGGCATGGAGTTTATGCCAGATCCATTCATTAAAAATGTCGAGATTAAGTTATCTCTTCCATTTTTGAAGAAAACAGACAAGACCACATGTCTAATGAACTCTTTAATACGTGATGATGACAATTGCAAGTTTATATTTAACGATACTATTAAAGCAAATAAACCAATTAATGGAGACAAGAGGAATGGTGCTATTGTGGAGTTTAATTCCCGTAATAGCTTATCTATACTGCCGATAAAGAAACTGAATGTTGACGATGGCGTTTGTTCCTTTACGGTTGACAATCTTAATCAAACAACAGGGAATTACATTAGATTATATGTCCAAACAACTGTTCTTAATCTTGCTGTTGTAAAAAAGGGAATTGCGAAAATCTCATATATCTATGACATAAAAGTGAATGAGAAAAGAAATTTACCTGATAACATTAATGAATTATTGAATAATGGTTTCGTGTTGTGCAACAAAATCAATGCCTGCTTCTGTTTTCATGTTATACCGAGTCACTATAATATTTCATATTTAAACAATAACAAACTGAAAAACATAAGAATTCTTGAATCGGAAGCTTTTAATAAATATCTTCCAAACACTGAAACAATAAAGAATAATGAATCTCTTATTGTTTTCAACAAAAGTGAAAAAGAGACAGATGGGACTCACACTTTCTTTTCCGAATTTGACAAGGAGACAATAGGAAACAAACAAATTGTTTTGGCAATTGGTGCGAATGTCCTATGCAGCTTATTGTTCGGCATTTATTCATTAAGAGATTGTGTAAAAGAGGGAAAATGGCATGAATGGATACCATGGGAATTTTGGTTTGCTATAGCTGTTTTGATTGTGTTAATGGGATATATGTTTGTCCCATGGAAAATAGCATTTCGAAAAATGAAGAAAAATATCAGATCATGAAAGCACTACTTGATACAAATATTATCATTCATAGAGAAGCCAATAAGGTTGTTTCTCAAGACATTGGAATTCTTTATCGTTGGTTGGATAGAGGGAAATACATAAAGTGTATTCATTCCGCCACGATTAACGAAATCAAAAAGAACTCTAACAAAGAAACCGTTGATACATTCTTGGTGAAATTGGACAGCTATGAGGCAATAGAGATTCCATCACCTATGCAAGAAGAGGTAAAAGTTGTTTCTGACAAATTAGATGTGACAGAAAACGACAAGATTGACACCTTGTTGTTGAACGAATTACATACTGGAAGGGTTGATATTCTGATAACCGAAGACAAGAAAATCCATCGCAAAGCGACAAAACTGAATTTGTCAGACAAAGTTTTTACAATTGATGCTTTTCTAGAGAAAGTATTTGCCGAACACCCTGATTTAGTGGATTACAAGGTGCTGAATGTTCAAAAACTAAAGTTTGGTAAAATTGATCTCAATGACAGGTTTTTCGACAGTTTAAAGGAAGATTATCCTGAATTTGACAAATGGTTTATTAAGAAGTATGATGAAGAAGCCTATATTACTGTCAATTCTAACAATGGGATGCTGCTTTCTTTTCTGTATTTGAAAGTAGAAGAACCGGATGAAGATTATTCGGATATTGACCCTGTTTTGCCACCAAAAAAACGGCTAAAGATTGGCACTTTTAAGGTGATAAACAATGGATTCAGATTAGGGGAACGATTTTTAAAGATTATCTTTGACAACGCACTCAAGAATCATGTAGATGAAATATATGTAACGATTTTTGACAAACGCAACGAGCAACAACGTTTAATAGATTTATTTGAGCAATGGGGGTTTGTCTATTGGGGGATGAAAGATGAAGAAATGGTTTATGTCAGAAATTTCAAACCAGAAATTGAATTTGACAATTTGAGAACAACGTATCCGTATATATCGGAAGATAAAGACATTTATCTCGTTCCGATTTATCCTGAATATCATACGGAATTGTTACCAGACTCCATTCTCAATACTGAATCGCCAGAAGAATTCATAGAAGACTTCCCTCACCGGAATGGAATTGGCAAAGTGTATGTGTCTTGGGCTTTGACGCCGCATCCCCAAAAAGGTGATTTGCTAATCTTTTATAGAACAGGTGGATACTATAAAAGCGTTGTGACAACTATTGGAATAGTTGAGGCACTACAGTATGATTTCGGTGATGAAGAAGAATTTGTTCGTTATTGCAAAAAGGGCAGTGTGTTTCCTGAACAAGATTTAAGAGCAATGTGGCAATATCGTAAAGACAAGCCTTTTGTAGTAAAATTCTTATATGTTTACTCATTCCCTCATAGAATAAACATGAAGAAATTGATCGAACTGAAAGTTTTAGCTGGTGTAAACGATGCCCCTCGTGGGTTTAAAAAGATTTCTAAAGAACAGTTTTTGACAATAATAAAAGAGACAAAAAGTGAAGACAGTTTTATTATCCATTAAACCAGAGTTTGCTGAAAAGATATTTGACGGAACAAAAAAATACGAGTTCCGAAAATCTATCTTTAAAGACACCAAAGTGCGCAAGGTGGTTGTGTATGCATCCGCACCTGTACAAAAAGTAATAGGTGAGTTTGCCATTGCCGATATTTTGAATGATGATGTTGAAACCATTTGGAATGAAACATCCCTTTATTCAGGCATATCCCGTGATTTTTATTTGTCTTATTTTTCAAATAAAGAAAAAGCGTATGCAATAAAAATAGGAAAGTTCACACGATATAAACAAGCACGTGATTTAAGTGATTATAATCTAAACTTCGCCCCACAATCTTTTGCTTATTTAAGATGAAGAAAAAATATACATTTATAGACCTTTTCGCCGGCATCGGCGGCTTCCACACGGCAGGATGCAGGATAAGTATTAATAACTATCAAAATCAATATGCTAAAATATAAGGGACAACCATTGACAAACGATGAAGCTGCAGTAATCTTGTTGGATATTCATTTTCAAAAATTCAACAAATAAAAAAATAGACTTAAAGAAAAAAAGAAGAATTGACTGCATATCATAACGGTGACGAGAAAAAAATCGATAGAACATATCGATGGGTCGCCGAATTTCAAGACGGACGATGAATTGACGAAATATATCTTATCATGACAGACACGATGACCCCTTCCCAACGCCACCTTTGCATGTCGCATATACATTCCCTGGACACTAAACCGGAATTGAAGGTGCGTAAATGGCTTTGGTCTCATGGTTATCGCTATCGGCTCAACGTAAAAGGAGTACCGGGCAAGCCCGACATAGTGATGCGCCGGTATCGCACGGCCATCTTTGTCAATGGCTGTTTTTGGCATGGACATAATGTGGAACTGGAAACCGAGTGCCCAAAGTCCGGAGTTGCAAATTCTGCTTGTTGTAAAATCCCTAAATCAAACACAGAGTTTTGGGTTAATAAAATTCGCAGAAATCAGGAACGGGACCATCGGAACTATCGGGTTTTAAAGGAAAACGGCTGGCAAGTGCTTGTGCTTTGGGAGTGTAAGCTAACGAAAAAGCTTCTTGAGACAACCATGCAGCAAGTGGAAGTGGCACTTCACGAGTATTGCTTAAAGACAATAAGTACCAAAGTTAAAGAATATATTAGAATTGATGAAGATTCTGTCCAGATGGCCGCCGAGGCCGAAAGCGAATACGGCGACGATGTCACGAGAAAGCTTGACGGCATCCACTGCGAAAACAAAATCGCATCTTACCCGGAGCAGTCATGTCATACGCTGAAAGAATATAAAAAAACAAAATGGTTATCTGACAAATACATACCTGACAGCACAGGATAATCATAAAGATGTTCTTAAATATTTAAAAATAGCAATTAAATAAAATCATGCTTAAAATCGGATTATCTCATACCTCAACAACCACAGTAAGCAGCAGCAATACTGCCCGCGCTTACGGCTCCGGCGGCTTGGACGTATTCGCGACACCGGCAATGGTCGGACTTATGGAAAACGCCGCCATTACCGCTGTCGAGAGCGTTTTGCCAGAGGGCTTCTCGACAGTCGGAGCGCATATCAGCACATCGCACATCAAGCCTTCAAAACTCGGCGCAACGATAAAAGCAACAGCCATTCTTGAAGAAATCGATAACAGAAAACTGACATTCAAAGTGTCGGCATACGACGACGAAGGCATCATCGGCGAAGGTGTACATATTCGCTATATCGTTGACATAGAACGTTTTATGGCAAAACTCAAATGATAAAAACCACCATCATCAACGGTTTGGAAATCCGTTACGAGTTCAAACGCTTGCATCGGCGGAGCGTGACTGCAAAAATCCGTCGCGACGGAGTGATAGAGGTGAAAGCACCGCTGCTATACCGAGAAAGCGACATGCTCGCATTCCTAAACCAGCACCGAAGATGGATTTTTAATCATTTTGACAGACTGCAAAACACTGATAATCAACAGAAAAAATATATTTCAGGAGAGACTCACTACTATCTTGGCGAGCAATACAAACTCCAGGTATTCAAGAGCAATACAAACTCGATTAAAATTGAAGGCAAATCGTTGATTGTCTGCTCCAAATCTCCAGAAAACATAGAAAAACCACTGAATAATTGGTACAGAAGCCAAGCAAAAACAATTTTCAGCGAGTTGCTTAGTCCAATAATGGAAAAATTCCGCAAATACAACGTTACGCCGGCGAAAGTCTCCATCCGCAATATGCGGTCGAGGTGGGGTAGTTGCTCGCGAAAAGGCAACATCAGCCTTAACTTACAACTTATAAAACTCAATGAAAACTGCATTCGCCAAGTGATAGTACACGAAATGTGCCACCTCGTTCACTTCAACCACCAAACGGGATTTTACGCCTTGATGGAGGAGATGATGCCCGATTGGAAATTATGGAAAAAGGAACTGAAGTTCCTTTAGTGCAGTGTTTAGAGCGGTTTGGAGTTATAAGTTCAGAGTTGTAAGTTTTTCCAAATCGTCTTTTAACTTATTTGCGTTCTCAAAGCTCAAAGCATTGATTCCTACTGCTTTAGCACCTTCGACATTTTTAATGTTATCGTCAATAAAGAGGCTTTCCTCGGCTTTGAGGTTGAAAGTATTCAGCAAAGTGTGGAAAATCTCCGGATTGGGCTTTAATTGCTTTACCTCTCCGGAAACAATAATTTTGTCGATGAGGCTAAATATACGATATTTTTTCTGCACCGTAGGGAAAGTCTCCGCCGACCAGTTCGTAAGACCGTATATCGTTGTGAAGCCATTGTTTTTCAACGACTTGATAAGGTCGTACATGCCTGGCATCTCGTCACCCATGGTGTCCATCCAATTGGTTTGATAAAGTTTCAGCGGCTCGGCATATTCAGGGAACATTGCTGTGCGTTCTTTCACCGCTTGTGCAAAAGGCTTGCCACCGTCCATCTCCGCGTTCCATTCGCTATTGCACACATTCTCAATGAAATAGTTCGATTCTTCCTTATCAGTGAAATACTTGTCAAACAAATAATGCGGATTCCAATCCACCAACACTCCTCCAAAATCAAAAATAATATTCTTAATCATATACTTATAATTTTAAAATCACATTTCAAGCCACACTCGACACACAACTCCCTAATCGCCACATCGACACTGTCAATTGCAAACCATTTATAATCATTGTGTTTGCGCAGCCACGTCATCTGTCTCTTGGCATATTGGCGGGTGTCGATTTTAATTTGCTCCACGGCCTGCTCCAAAGTACATTTTCCGTCAAGGTAATCGAACAATTCTTTATAACCCACGGTGTTTAAAGAGTTTAGATGTCGTTTCGGATAAACGGAACGCACTTCGTCGAGCAACCCCTGCTTCATCATCGTATCGACACGCTTGTTGATGCGCTCGATGAGTTTGTCTCTGTCCCAAAGCAAGGCGAGTTTTGTGATTTCAAAGTCGCGTTCAGCCGGTTTTTTCCGTCTGAAAGCGGAGTAGGGTTTTCCGGTTTGGTAAAAAACCTCCAAAGCGCGCTGCAAACGTCTCGGATTTTGCTTGTCAACCATCTGAAAATACTCAGGGTCAACAGTCTCAACTTCTTGCTGCAAGGTCTTCAACCCACCATTCACATACATCATTGTGACCTTCGTCCTGATTTCGTCCGAGATGTCTGGCATCGAGTCCAATCCGTTGCACACAGCGTCAATAAAAAGACCCGAGCCCCCAGTCATGACGACTATGTTTTTAGTCTTAAAGTATTCATTTAAGAAAGATAACACATCTCTTTCATAATCAGCCGCATCATATTTATCTTCAACACTTAAATTATGTACAAAATGATGCTTCACTTGATTTAGTTCATCAGCTGTGGGAGCGGCGGTTCCAATCGACAATTCTTTGTAAAACTGTCGGCTGTCGGCTGATATGATTTCAGCATCAAAAGCCTTCGCAAGTTTGATAGCTGTCGCTGTCTTCCCCGATGCCGTCGGTCCAGCAAGCACTATGAGGTGTTTTCTATCCATTATTTTTTTAAAGGAACAGGGCCATTTGACTTAACTTCCACAGGTTCAGTAACTTCCCTGACAATCTTGAGTCCAAGTTCACCGCCTTTCTCTTTCATAAACTGATACGCTTCTGCGAAATTATTGCCGATGATGCCGTCGAGAATGGCTTCCCTGATGGCTGTTTTGATGAGTCCGACCTTGCGACTTTCAGGAATGCCAAATGTTTCCATGATGACCTCTCCGTTGACAGGCGGCTGCCAGTTGCGCAGATGATCCTTTGCCTCAATCTCTTTTAGTTTCTGCCTTACAATCTGGAAATTATTATGAAAACGAGCTTTTTTCGCTTCGTTTTTCGATGTGATATCGGCATCGCACAGTGTCATCAAATCATCAATGTCGTCGCCAGCGTCGAAGAGCAAACGTCTTACCGCCGAGTCGGTTACGATGTCCTGAGCCAAAACAATGGGGCGGAGGTGGAGATAAACGAGTTTCTCCACATATTTCATCTTCTCGTTCAGTGGCAGCTTGAAGTTTGCGAAAATCTTGTGCACCATTTTGGCGCCTTTCACCTCGTGACCGTGGAACGTCCAGCCGGCTTCTTTTTCAAATCTCTTGGTCAATGGTTTGGCGATGTCATGTAAGACAGCAGCCCATCTCAACCACAGGTCGCCGCCGCTATTCGCCACATTATCAAGCACTTCCAAGGTATGATAAAAATTGTCTTTATGACCTTTGCCTTCCTGTATCTGAACACCTTTCAACGCAGCCATTTGTGGGAAAATTATTGATAGCAGACCGCTCTTGTCAAGGAGTTTGAAACCTATGCTCGGGACGCTCGACATAAGAATTTTGTTCAGTTCCTCGACAACACGTTCCATTGATATTATCTTGATTCTTTGAGCGTTACGTCTGATAGCCTCGAAAGAGTTGTCTTCAATTCTGAAATGCAGCTGCGTGGCGAAACGTATTGCGCGCATCATGCGCAAAGGGTCGTCGGAATAGGTGATGTCGGGATCAAGCGGTGTTCTGATGATTTTGTCGGCAAGGTCCTGCACACCGTTGAAAGGGTCGATAAGTTCGCCGAAATCGTTGTCGTTCAGCGATATAGCCATGGCGTTGATTGTGAAGTCACGGCGATTTTGATCGTCCACTATCGTTCCGTTTTCACAGGTGGGCTTGCGACTGTCGGCAGTATATGACTCCTTTCTGGCTCCGACAAACTCTATCTCATGTCCGTCAACATTAATCATTGCGGTGCCGAAACGACCGTAATATTTAACGTGTTTCCTACCATGCAGCAACGAGGCTGTTTTCTTCGCCAACTCAATGCCGCTTCCTACAGTAACCACATCAATATCATTGGATTGTCGCTGCAGTAGTATGTCGCGCACGTAGCCGCCGATCACGTATGACTCATAGTTCAACTCGCGGCTGGCGACTGTGATGACCTTGAAAAAACGATGATTTATATGATTTTTCAAATTCATTCTTTTTCCATCGTTTGTAGAGAAGATATGCACATCGTCTTCACATTATTTTCATCGCAGTCTATGACGATTTTGCTGCCTATTTCAGGATTATTCTTGATGATTTCTTCAGCCAAAACGTCTTCCACGTATTTCTGGATGGCGCGTTTCAGCGGACGCGCTCCGTACTGCTCGTCCCAGCCTTGCTCAACGATGTGGTTGCGGGCTTTGTCAGTCAGTTCGGGTTGATAGCCAATCTCTTCGATGCGTCCGAACACTTTCTTAAGTTCGATATCTATAATCTTGTTGATATTTTCCTTGTTCAACGACTCGAATATCACCACCTCGTCGATTCTGTTGAGAAATTCGGGGGCAAAAGAGCGTTTTAAGGCGTTTTCTATCACGGCGCGGCCGTGAGTTGCTTTCGCATCTTTCTTTGCCTGTGTGCCAAATCCAACACCTTGTCCGAAATCTTTCAGTTGACGCGAGCCGATATTCGAGGTCATGATGATGATGGTGTTTTTGAAATCGACTTTTCGACCAAGAGAGTCGGTGAGTTGACCGTCATCGAGCACCTGCAACAACAGATGGAACACATCAGGATGCGCTTTCTCTATCTCGTCCAAGAGAACGATGGAGTAAGGTTTACGGCGCACTTTCTCTGTCAACTGGCCGCCTTCCTCGTAGCCGACGTATCCTGGAGGCGCTCCGACGAGACGTGAAACGGCGAATTTCTCCATATATTCGCTCATGTCAATACGTATCAAAGCATCTTCGGAGTCAAAGAGATACTTCGCCAAGACCTTTGCCAAATACGTCTTTCCGACACCTGTAGGGCCGAGGAAGATGAAACTCCCGATAGGTCTGTTCGGGTCTTTCAAACCCGCTCTGTTGCGCCTGATGGCTTTCACCACGTCTTTAATCGCCTCGTCTTGGCCGATGACGGCGCCGGCGAGCTCCGTCTCCATGCTCATCAGGCGGTCGCCCTCGTTCTGCGCGATGCGTTGAACCGGAACGCCGGTCATCATCGCCACAACTTCCGCCACGCTCTGCTCGCTGACGGTCTCACGATGGCTGTTTGTCTCGTTATCCCAGTCTTTCTTGGCATTTTCGAGTTTCTCGACCAATGATTTCTCCTCGTCGCGATAATGTCCTGCATCTTCAAAACGCTGTTCTTTGATGGCGAGTTTCTTCTGTTGACGTATCTCCTCGACTTGTTTTTCCATCTCGATAATATCCGTGGGGACATGTATGTTGCCGATATGCACTCTTGCGCCAGCCTCATCTAAGACATCGATAGCCTTGTCAGGAAGATGACGGTCGGAAATATAGCGATCGGTGAGCTTCACGCAGGCTTGAACGGCCTCCGGCGAATATCTCACGATATGATGGTCTTCGTATCTGCCCTTGATGTTGGTCAGAATTTGAACGGTTTCTTCCGGTGTCGTCGGCTCCACTATTATTTTCTGGAAACGACGTTCCAGGGCACCGTCTTTTTCAATATATTGGCGATATTCGTCCAAGGTGGTCGCGCCAATGCATTGCAGCTCTCCGCGCGCCAATGCCGGCTTGAACATATTCGATGCGTCAAGAGAGCCGTTGGCGTTGCCCGCACCCACTATATTGTGAATCTCGTCAATGAAGATAATGATATCCGGATTCTTCTCCAACTCGTTGAGAATGCCCTTCATGCGCTCTTCAAACTGTCCTCTGTATTTCGTCCCTGCCACCACAGATCCAAGGTCCAACACCATGATTCGCTTGTTATAGAGAGTGCGCGACACCTTATGTTCGATAATGCGCTGCGCCAACCCCTCAACGATAGCCGACTTGCCAACGCCAGGCTCGCCAATAAGAATTGGGTTGTTTTTCTTGCGACGACCGAGAATCTGCGCTATTCTTTCCAACTCCTTCTCGCGTCCGACGATAGGGTCGAGGCGACCTTCCTCGGCGGCTTTAGTCAAATCACGACCGAAACTGTCGAGAATCGGAGTACTTGACTTTGTGTTTTTCTTGGCTTGCTGATTATCAGTCGTTTTGACAGGACTCTCGTCTTCCTCCTCTTCATCCTTAAAAATATCCCGAGGTATTTCCGGCATACCTTCGTTTTTGCTTGTCGCGGGATAATCAGGTTTCATTTTCTCCACTTCCTTCTTATATTTGTTAAATGTAATACCTTCATATTCAAGACGTTGAGACACAATATTATTATCGTCGTAGAGAATGGCAAGCATCAGATGTTCCGATGCGACCTGTTCACTGTTGAAGTCTTTCGCGACGATATATGTGAATTTAAGAGTGCGTTCGGCTTGCTTCGTCAGATGAATGTTGTCGGCGCTCCCGGCAGTCATGTTGGCAGACTTTATAGAAGCCTCTAATTTTTGTCTAAATGCTTCAATATCAAGCTCTAAATTCTTCAAAATCTGCACGGCATTACTATCTTTGTCGTCGATAATACCAAGGAAAATGTGTTCCAATCCAATGTAAGGATTGCCCATTTTCACAGCTTCTTCACGACTGTGCTGCATTATATCTTGAACTCTTTGTGAGAATTTTTGATCCATATACTTAATTTTTCAATCTGCAAAAATACAAATAAAATTCCTATCACAAGTCTTTTGGTATGATTTTTTGTCAAATTTATTGTTAAATAAATGTTTAAAAATATTGAAGAATTTTGTTTCTGTTTCAAAAAAAATCCGTATTTTTGTAAATTATTTTTAGGAAATTTAAACATTAAAGGTAAGATAAATGGAAGAACAATTTGAAGGTGAAAGAATAGTCCCTATCGGCATTGAGGACCACATGAAGTCGAGTTACATCGACTACTCTATGTCGGTCATCGTGGCACGTGCTTTGCCAGATGTCAGAGACGGTTTGAAGCCTGTGCACCGCCGCATTCTTTACGGAATGATGGACATGGGCGTTCTCTCGAATCGCCCGTACAAGAAATCAGCCAAGGTGGTGGGTGAGGTGATAGGAAAATACCACCCGCATGGCGATTTGTCAATCTACGATGCCATGGTACATCTCGCGCAGGATTGGAACATGCGTTATCCTCTTGTTGACGGACAAGGCAATTTCGGCTCTCCTGACGCCGACCCGCCAGCGGCAATGCGTTATACCGAGGCCCGTCTGCGCAAGATGGCGGAAGAAATGCTTGCCGACCTTGACAAAGACACGGTGGACTTCATGAACAACTACGACGACCAAGAGACGGAACCGACGGTGTTGCCAGCACTGATACCAAACCTCCTCGTCAACGGAGCCAGCGGCATCGCGGTAGGCATGGCAACAAACATGGCTCCGCACAACCTCGGCGAGGTCATCGACGGAATCATCGCTTATATCAACAACAACGACATCACCGTCAGCGAGTTGATGAACTATGTCAAGGCCCCCGACTTCCCGACAGGCGGCATCATATACGGATATGAAGGCGTGCGCCAGGCTTTCGAGACGGGCAGGGGACGTATAATTATCAGAGCCAACACGACCATAGAGGAACATGGCGGTCACGAGCGTATCATCGCCACCTCGGTGCCTTACCAAATCAACAAGGCGGACATGATAAGACGCACCGCCGACCTCATCTCGGACAAGAAACTCGAAGGCATATCCGACATACGCGACGAATCAGACCGCAACGGCACACGTATAGTGTATGAGCTGAAACGCGACGCGGTGTCAAGCGTTGTCTTGAACAAGCTGTTCCAGATGACAGGCTTGCAGAGTTCGTTCAGCGTGAACAACGTGTGTCTGGTGCATGGTCGCCCTCGCACACTGAACCTCAAACAGTTGATTCAATATTATGTGGAGCATCGTCACCAATGCGTGGTGCGCAGAACCCAACACAACCTCCGCGAAGCTGAAAAACGCGCCCATATACTGGAGGGTCTTGCACGCGCAATCGACATCGTTGACGAGATAATCGCCACCATCAGAGCCTGCAAAGGCGGCTCGTCGGAGGCAAAACAAGCCATCATGGACCAGTTCGGATTCGACGACCCGCAGGCAACAGCAATCGTGGCATACCGACTCGGACAACTGGCAGGTCTCGAAATCCAGAAGATAATGAATGAAATCGAAGAACTTCACAAGCTCATCGAACATCTGAAAGAGATTCTCGGCAGCACAGAGATGCAGTTCGACATCATCAAAAACGAACTGCTAAACATCAAAGAGAAATACGGCGACGAGCGCAGGACAACAATCGAGCATACCGCTGAAGACTTCAAGATTGAAGACATCATTGCCGACGACGCGGTGGTGGTGACAATCTCACACCTTAATTATATAAAGCGCACCAACCTGACGGAATACCGCCGTCAGAGCAGGGGAGGCAAAGGCTCAAAAGGCTCCGATGCCCGCGACGAGGACTTCATCGAGCAGATTTTTGTCGCGACGAACCACAACTATATGCTGTTCTTCACGGAAAAAGGCAGATGCTATTGGTTGCGCGTGTTCGAGATTCCGGAAGGCACCAAGGCAAGCAAAGGCAGGGCTATCCAGAACCTTATCCATCTCGAACCGGACGATAACGTCAAGGCGTATATCAACTTGAACAATATCAGCCCCGACTTTGTCGAGAATCACTATCTTACTCTCATTACCAAGAAAGGTATCATCAAAAAGACAACACTTGAGGCTTACTCACGTCCGCGTGCCACAGGCATCATAGCTCTCGGCATCCGCGAAGGCGACGAGCTGCTCGAAGCCAAGATGACAAGCGGCAACAGCGAGATTTTGATTGCGCTGAAGTCGGGGAGAGCCATCAGATTCCCGGAATCGACGGTCAGACCGATGGGTAGGACAGCATCAGGTGTACGCGCTATCACCGTTGACGACGAAAACGATGAAGTTGTCGGCATGATTTGCATAGACGACCCGCAAACCAATGTGCTCGTGGTTTCCGAAAAAGGCTATGGAAAACGCTCGGACCTTGAGGAATATCGTATCACCAACAGAGGCGGCAAGGGCGTTAAGACCATGAATATCACCGATAAGACCGGCAAATTGGTGGCAATCAAAGATGTGGTCGATGGCGACGACCTGATGATTATCAACAAGTCAGGCATTCTCATCAGAATAGCCGTTGACACCCTGAGAGTTATGGGGCGCGCAACACAAGGCGTGCGTCTCATCAACCTCCGCGACAACGATGAAATCGCAGCTGTGACAAAAGTCAAGGCAGAAGACATCGAAGAAGATGAGGAATTCGATGAAAATATAGAGAACAAAGACAATTTTGAAGGTACGGACAACGTTAATACAGAAGACAAACAAGAAGTTTAACTTTTAAAATTTTTATAAAAATGAAAAAGGTATTGTTATTATTAGCATTGGCGATATTCGGCCAGCTTGCCATAGCCCAAGACATGAAACGTCAGGATGCCAACAACTATCAGAGACAAGCACAGCAGCTTATCGAAGCCGCTGACAACTACAAGGCTGTTAATAAAACAGATAAAGCCGCGAAACAGATGGCTAACGCCAAGATATTGATGCAGAAAGCGAAAACATCAATAGATGCAGCCGCGGAACACGAGGCGACAATGAATCAGGCAAAGACCTGGCACTATTATGCGGTTATTTATTACAAAATCGGCGCATATCCAGAGTTCTACGACCTCGAACCCAACGCAAACGACAAGGTTCTGACGGCAATCGAGAAAATCCAACAACTTGACGAGAACTATTACCAACAAATGGGACAGGAGCTCGCATCTTACGTAAGAGGCGTTGACAACATTTATTATCAACTTGGTGTCGATAGTTTCAACAACGGCAACTACGAAGACGCCATGGTCAATTTCCAGAAAGCGAATGATGCAGCGCGCACAATCGGCGCCGTTGACGATGCGGCCATGATGGCCTGCGCGACATGTGCGATCAAACTTGGAAAATACGATATCGCCGCCGAAACATTCAACATGCTTATCGAAAAAGGCTATGATGATGTGACTAATTATTCGGGTCTCATCAACGCTTATAGAGAACTTGACGAAGGTGAGAAATCAATCGAAACAATAAATCAGGCAAGAGCGAAATATCCTGACAACCCCCAGATTATCAACGATATGATTAACACTTATCTGACACTTAACAGGGAAAGCGAAATAGTTGACCAGATTGAGGCAATGGCACAAAAATACACTGAACAACCCGTGTATTATTATATCCTTGGAAATATCTACAGCAATATGGATTCGGAAATCTTTGACATCGAAAAAGCTCTTGAATACTACGGAAAAACAACCGCCGAAGATGAAAATTACGCCGACGCATACTACGGAGCAGGTGTTCTTTTGATGAACAAGGCGGCTGATATTCTAAAGAAAGCCGACGAAAAAGACCCATCGGAATATCCGAATTTCAACGCTTATCTTGAAGCGACAGACGAATTGGCGACGGAAGCCAAAGGATACAATGAAAGAGCATTACCTTATATGGAAAAAGCATATCAAATGCTTCCAGCCGACGAGGCAGTGAAACATGCTTTGAAAACCTTATATACTCGTCTTAAGATGATGGATAAAGCAAAGGAACTTGAATAAAAACATACGGTGGAGCGACAGCGCTCCACTTTTTTTGAAACATATTATTTAACATAATGTATATTATTTTACAAAAGGGTTGCGAAAACACGAAAGAAATCTTAATGATTATTAACATGAAAACCTGTTTTACGCAAGTTAAGTTAAAAATTGTTAAAATTGATAATCGTTAAAGAATTTTTAATAAATTTGCGGTGAGAAAATAATAAGTCACAAATATATGGAAATAGTAGGAAAAGTTGTACAATTAGGTACTTTGACAGAAGGAAGTTCACCTCGTGGTCCTTGGAAAAAACAAGAGTTGATTATTGAAACAGTCGAACAATATCCCAAAAAGATATGTCTGATGTGCTGGGGCGATCGCGTCAACGATGCCAACAGTTTCTTCGTGGGTCAAACAATCAGGGCGCAGATACGCATAGAATCGCGTGAGTTTAATGGCAAATGGTACACTGACGTCACAGCATTCCGTTTAGACCCCGACCAACCCGCGGCGCAGACACCGGCACAGCCAACGAACCAGATGCAGCAACAGATGCCACAGCAGCCGTTGCCGCCAATGAATGAGGAGTATTTTGCCTCGGACAACGGTGACGATTTACCGTTCTAACGAGATGATTTGACCTGTATTCGGATTGAATAAAACCTTGTTATTCTTTGCGGAAATGGTCTTGATGCAGCCAAACTGGCTGATAATCATTGATTTTTCGGCGATAATCTTGTTTCCAATCAAGATTTTGACATCGGAAACAGCAGGAATTCTGTAAAAAACCTTATTGACCTGAGCGGTCTTTAAGATCTCGGCACTCGTCGGGTTGATGTTGTCCAAAGAATTTTTGTTTTCAAACTGAATTTTTATCGCTTCACCTTTACCGCCGACATCAACGATACCGTCGGTTTTAGAGAGCTTTGCTATTGATACGGAAGCGTTTATCTGATTGTCTTCCGGCGCATAGTAAACCACTTTCTTGTAAGTATGTTTTATCGTTTTGCCTTTAAACAAACTGAGGTATTCATTCTCAATGTCGCTCAAGTTTTCAACCATATAAGGTAAAGAGTTTCCGTATGAAATCTCAAGAACACCGGAAACAACATCAAGGTACGCCTCCCTGATTTTTGAAATCTTATCCAAAGCGGTCTTGGCCCTATCCTCCTTGGTGATTTTTTTATGGGCTCTACCCTCTTCATCATCGTCATAGTCAAGTTCCAGCTCATTGTCAAAAATTTCAATAAAAGAAACTTCCTGCTTATTTGTTAAGTTATTGTCAACAAATGTGTTATGATTGAAAAACATTTCAGAGGGAACACGGTCGTAACCAATGGCAAGCATGATGCCGTCTTCATTTAAGGTGATATTCGGCAATGGCTCCTTACTTTTTTCATCTGATGATATATAATACACCGCACCAGGGTCAATATCGGTAACAGTCTGAATATCAACAGATTGAATGTTAAATTCCGTTTTATTCTCTTTTATATAATCGGTTGTTCCCAAAAGTTTGGTGGCAAATTCCGCATACGGACCGATATAAAAATCAGTTTCCTCTATTATAAATTCCAATCTTATTACATTTCTTGGAAGATAATAGAGCACACCGTCCTCCTGTGTGTCTGAAACGTTTTTTGCGAATGTGGTAACAAATTGAGCCTCAAGGCTTAAGGAAGCAAATAATGATAAGATTAAAAGCAGTTTTTTCATACTATTTTATTTTTTTAGATGACGCCAATAATGCGACAAACGTTATTAATCCATTGATAATCAATATTTCAAAACCGAATCTATATCCGCTGAACAGACTTTCGGAATTCACGTTTAATATATAACTCAAAATCGGCGACGCTATTGCAATGTACGGAACAATTTTGTCGATTGGCTTTCTGTTTTTCACAAAAAGTCCGAAGGAATACAATCCAAGCAGCGGTCCATAGGTGTAACCGGCTATTTCAAAAACCTTGTCGATGAGCGACTGGTTGTGAAACGGCCGGAAGGCAATGATTACCAAAAGATAAACAACAGCAAAAGCAATATGAATCTTTTTTCTCGTCTTGAGTTTATCGACTTCCGCCATATCTGTCTTGCTCCCGAAATCAAGGAAATTGTAGCAGAATGTGGTTGTCAATGCCGTTAATGTGCCGTCGGCTGATGAATAACCGGCAGCCACAAGACCGATAACGAAGACAACACTTGTGAATTTACTGAAACTGAATGCGATAGCAGGAAATATTTTATCGTTCACCACTACTCCGCTGTCGTTTACAGGCAGTTGAAAACCAGTGCGTTGCGCATAATAAATCAGCGAGGCTCCCAAACAAAGGAAAATGATGTTGACAAAAACGAACAAGATGCTCGAAGTCATCACGTTTTTCTGGGCATCGCGCAAACTTTTGCATGTCATGTTCTTTTGCATCATATCCTGGTCGAGACCGGTCATAACAATGGTGATGAAGGCGCCGCTTAAAACCTGCTTCAGCCAAAATCTGCTATGATTCGGGTCGGTTTCAAATAGTTTGGTATAGCCTTGTTCCGATGACGCTTTAAATAAATCAGGAATCGAGATGTTCAGTTCTTTTAAGATACATACGACAGTGATTACCGCCGCCAAAATCAAGAATGTAGTTTGCAAAGTGTCTGTCCAAACGACGGTTTTTATTCCGCCCTTGAAGGTATAAATCAAGATAAACACAATAAATATCACTGCGGGGACCCAGAAAGGGATGCCCCACGCCTTGAATACAAATTCATATAACACAAAGACCATCAAATACATACGCAGTGCAGAGCCAAGCAGACGCGACAAGATGAAAAACGCTGCACCGGTCTTCTCGGAATGTTTTCCGAAGCGCATTTCAAGATAAGAATAAATGGATGTCAAGTTGAGTTTGTAATATAGCGGCAGTAAAAACAGAGCAATCACCGCATAACCAATGATATAGCCGAGAACCAAGCCGAAATACGTAAACTGGCTTGTGTAAACGTTGCCTGGCACCGACATGAAAGTCACGCCCGACAGGGAGGCTCCAATCATGCCATAAGCCACTACAAACCAAGGTGATTTGCGGTTTCCCGTGAAGAAAGTTTCGTTGTTTGATTTTCTTGATGTTATATGCGCGATTACCAAAATCAGCAATGTGTAAACAAAAAACACCGTTAAAATTAACACAGGCATTGATATTGACATATAATATTTATTGTTAATGATTTAAAGCATATTATTTATGGTGTCACTTTAATGATTTTGCAAAATCAAGCAGCGAGTTGAAGTTGTCATGCGAGCTTGTTTTCGGCACTTCGTCACCTATCGATATTGTGTACATTCCGGCGTTTCTTCCAAATTCCATATCGGAATTCGAGTCACCAATCATGATTGATTTGTTGAGATTGATTTCCGGAAAATCCCGTTGAGCCATGTATGCCATTCTCGGATTTGGCTTGCGGAAATTGTCAGGGTCGGATTTCAGTTGAGGGCAGACATAAATGGCATCTACCCTGCCCTGTTTGTCTGCAATCTTCTTTCTCATGAAATTGTGAATCATGTTGACATCTTGAAGTGTCATAAGTCCTTTTCCAACGCCTTGCTGATTAGTCACGACAATGACTTTCCCGAATTTCTCCGCGAAGACTTTCATGGCGTCTAAAACGCCTGATAGGAAGTCGAACTCATTGATATTCTTGACATAGTCATCGATGATACGCACGTTGATAACACCGTCTCTATCGAGAAACAACGCCCATGATTTATCGACTTTGTTTTTCCAATCCATGATTATTTCGGGAAAATTGTCGTTTCAATGATTTCGCAGATGATATGACCTATCATGATATGCGATTCTTGAATGCGAGGAGTGCATTTGCTCGGCACATTAATTAATATATCACAGCAGTCGGCCAATTTGCCGCCTGTTTCACCGGTCATACATACGGTTGCGACACCGATTTCTCTGGCCATCTCGAAGGATTTCAATATATTGGCAGAGTTTCCCGACGTGCTGATGCCCACCAAAACATCACCTTTTTTAGCGGAGGCTTGAAGCATGCGGGCGTAAATCATCTCGTAGGAGTAATCGTTTGCCACAGCTGTGAGATAGCTTGTGTTAACGTGCAAGGCCTCTGCATTCAATGGTGGGCGGTCGTAATAGAAGCGTCCACTCAACTCCGCCGCAAGATGTTGGGCGTCGGCGGCACTGCCGCCATTGCCGCAAAAATGAATCTTACCGCCGTTTTTCAACGATTTGACACATGTCATCGCAGCGTCGTTAATTCTTTTGACAAGGTCTTTATTATTGAGAATCAACTGCTTGACATCAATTGACGACCTGATTATATTTTCGATGGAAACCATATTTCAAACTTTTTTGCAAAGATAATGTTTTTTTTGACAGAATGTTTTTTTCAGATAGGAATTTAAAATAACAATAAGGTTTTATTTCTTTTTTAATGATAAAAAAAAACTATAATATAAAGATTGGAGACTAAAGACTTTTTCTTAAATTTGCAACAAATTTTTTAAACCATGAGAGGCGTTTATACAGTGTTGCTTTTGATTGTCTCGAACATCTTCATGACATTTGCGTGGTATGGCAATTTGAAGTTGTCGGATATTGGAATTATTAAAGATTGGCCATTGATTCTCATAATATTAGCGAGTTGGGGCGTGGCTTTGTTAGAATATTCGGCCATGGTCCCTGCCAACAGAATCGGTTCGGTTGTACATGGAGGCCCGTTTAATCTTGTCGAGCTCAAGGTGATACAAGAGGTTGTGAGCCTCGTCGTTTTTATGTTTATCAGCGTCAAAGTGTTCAAAATGGGCGATTTTCATTGGAATCACTTGGTAGGCTTCGGCTTCTTGGTGCTATCTGTTTATTTTATTTTCAAAAAATAACTAAAAAAACTTGCATTTTTAAAGAAAACCATATATTTTTGTAATTCAAAAAATTTTTAGAAAATATGAAATTCTACGACATCGATTCGATTTTTACTTTTGGGAAATATGAAGGCGAGACTTTGGCGGAAGTCTTTGAAAAAGACCCGAAATATATCAAACAATGCGAGGAAAACATGGATGATTTCTACATCTCCCCCGATGTATTGAAAGAGTTGAGGGCATCGTCGCGCGACAACAAACTGTTGACCGCCAATCTCGATGAGATGTCGGACGAGGAACTTGTCGAGTTCATGAACAACATGAACGACATCGACGAGTTTGACGAAAGCAAATTCGAGGAAGACTTCGACTGGGAAGAAGGCGAAAACATGTTCGCTGACGAAGAGGAGGACATCTTCGGAGAGGAGGAATATTTCGATGAAGAAGGCTTTGACGAGCCTTACGACGACCCTTACGACAGATATTAAATAAATCCGTCATTTCGAGTGCAGTCGAGAAATCTCAAATATTGACAGCGCGAGGTTTCTCCATTTCGCTTCAGTTAAAACGACTATATTCTTTCTGCAATTCCGTAAATCTTTGATTTTGACGATGTTGACTGCATTAACTCGGCGAGGAATCCGGCGAGGAAAAATTGAACGCCGACGATAATGCACACAAGTGCGAAATAGAACAAAGGGCGGTTGGTCATTCCGTATGCGTGGCAGACGAACTTCTTGACAGCCAACACTATACCAATGATTAAACCAGCCAAGAACATAAGCGAACCGAGACCTCCGAAGAGGTGCATCGGGCGTTTTCCAAATTTATATATGAACGTAATGGTGAGCAAATCGAGATAACCACGCACAAAACGGCTCATACCGAATTTAGACTCTCCGTATTTGCGCTTTTTGTGATGCACCACCTTCTCCCCTATGTGTGTAAATCCGGCTGCTTTGGCGATTACCGGGATATAACGGTGCATCTCGCCGTAAATTTCTATGCTTTTCACAACTTCTTTGCGATAAGCCTTGAGTCCGCAATTGAAATCATGGAGCTTGATGCCTGTCATGCGGCGTGTTGACCAGTTATAGAACTTTGAAGGTATGTTTTTCGCCACCTTGGAGTCGTAACGCTTTTTCTTCCAGCCGCTTACGAGGTCGTAGCCGTCTTTTTCAATCATGTTGAAAAGCTCTGGTATCTCATCAGGGCTGTCTTGCAAGTCAGCGTCCATAGTGATGACCACATCGCCTTGCGCGATTTTGAAACCTTCGTTTAGAGCCGCCGACTTTCCGTAGTTGCGACGGAAACGGATGCCTTTTATGTTAGGATTCCCATCTTTTAATTTTTGGATACAATGCCAAGAGTTGTCGGTGCTGCCGTCGTCAACGAACACGATTTCATACGAATAGTTGTTCTCTTCCATGACACGGCGAATCCATGCCTCAAGTTCGGGCAGCGATTCCTCTTCATTTAATAAAGGTATGACGACGGATATATCCATTTCATTTTTTTTTACGTGCAAAAATAGCAATAATTAATGAATAAATCATTGATAAAACGACATTTATTATCAACATCGACACGGCTGTCGCCAAGGGTGAGAAAAGCACACGCATCTGGCGGCCGTTTTCATAGAGTCCTATCCTGCTTTCCATTCCCATGTAGGCGTACAGTGTAAAAATCACGCCGCCGAACAGAATCGAGCCGATGACTCCACTGAGGAAACACATCAAAAAAGCCTTTCCGTATGAGAATTCTTTCCAGACGTACTTGGTTTTGAAAAATGTAACGGTTATGCTGAGCCAGACAAAAGGAATTAGGTATATGATTGAGAACAGGTATGACGATTCAACATACAAGCGCAGGTAAAACACAATATATGTTATTGACAATAAAACACTTAACAACAATCCCGAGATGACTGTTGCGAGCCAATACTGTTTGCCTGTATATGTAGGTTCGATTATCATTTCAGACAAAAAAGGGTAAGCTACTTATATCGCACCGCTCAACCATCTACCCTTGCTGCCTTCCGGCCCTGGGGGAGTTCAACAGGAGCTGGTCGTATAAGACTTACCCGCTGCAAAGATAGGACTTTTTTTGATTAGGCAAGAAAAATAAAGTAATTTTTTTTTGCTGCCCTGTAAAACCTTTTTGAACGATAAAAAACAAGGGATCACACTTCTCGCTGTCCCCATCGACGCATTCGCCGAACTCATGCGCCGACGAGTTGAAGTCGCGTCAGTCGCGCATGTCCTTACAGGGGTTTCCACTGCGGTTGCGATGCTGCAAGAATGTCTTTTCTCGCCACCACTCTCCTCACTGCATCAACAATATCCGGAGTGTCAAGATGATAATGTCTCAACAACTCGTCCGGGGTGCCACTCTGGCCGAAGACATCGTTGACAGCCACCATTTCCAATGGTTTTGGATTGTTCAAGGCGAGTACCTGCGCGACACTGTCGCCGAGACCGCCGTTGCGCATGTGTTCCTCCGCTGTCACCACACAGCCTGTCTTTGCCACGGATTTCAACACCGCCTCTACATCTAAAGGCTTGATAGTGTGAATATTGACGAGTTCGGCGTTGATACCCATCTCTTTCAATATCGGCAATGCCTCGACAGCTTTCCATACGAGGTGACCGCAGGCGAAGATGGAAACGTCCGTACCTTCCTGTATCATTTGAGCTTTCCCGATGATAAACGGCTCGTCAATCGGCGTGAAGTTTGCCACTTTCGGGCGTCCGAAACGCAGATAGACAGGTCCGTCGCACTCGGCGGCGGCTATTGTCGCTGCCTTGGTTTGATTGTAATCGCAAGGAACGAGAACCGTCATGTTAGGCAACATCTTCATCATGCCGACATCTTCGAGTGTCTGGTGGGTCGCGCCGTCCTCGCCGAGTGTCACACCTGCATGCGACGCGCAAATCTTCACGTTTTTATTGGAATAAGCCACCACCATGCGAATCTGGTCGTAGACTCTTGCCGATGAGAAGTTGGCGAATGTCCCGGTGAACGGAACATATCCTCCTATGGCCAACCCCGCCGCTATTCCGACCATGTTGGCTTCAGCGATACCCACCTGGAAGAACCTCTCCGGGAATGCTTTCGCGAAATCGCCCATTTTCAAGGATCCGGTAAGGTCGGCAGTGAGACCGACAACCTTGGGGTTGCGTTTTCCGGCTTCGAGCAATCCGTCACCGAAGCCGCTTCTTGTATCTTTGTAGTTTTGAACTTCTATTTTCATATCGATAATATTCATTTGTTTGAGATTCATCAACCTGCGGCCGATGCTTTTGCTTCGCTCAAGCCTCTACGCCACTCGGTCCGTCGAAACGACCGGTGAGAAGTCTATCAATAATCTCCTAATGTTTCTTTAAGTTGTGAAAGAGCACTGGCGGCTTGCTCGTCGTTAGGCGGCGTGCCGTGCCATTTATGGGTTCCCATCATAAAATCGACTCCCATGCCCATTTCGGTGTGGGCAAGGATAATCTGTGAGACCCCCTTGTGTGCGTTGTCGCGTGTGACATTAAGAGTATCAACGACTTGTTGCATATCGTTGCCATTGCATTCATACACTTTCCAGCCGAATGCCTCGTATTTGGCTTTTAAATCGCCGAGATTCATCACGTCGTCGGTGCTGCCGTCGATTTGTTTCTTATTGTAATCGATGATAGCCACGAGGTTATCGACATTCTTCGCAGGGGCGTACATCGCCGCTTCCCAGACCTGACCTTCCTCCTGTTCGCCGTCGCCCATCAAGCAGAACACGAGATGGTTGTCGCCGTTGAGTTTCTTGGCTTGAGCCGCGCCGACAGCCACAGAAAGACCTTGTCCTAACGAGCCGCTGGCGACACGGATGCCAGGCAGCCCCTCGACAGGAGTCGGATGTCCCTGAAGGCGCGTACCTATACGACGGAAAGTGGCAAGCTCGGCAACAGGGAAATATCCGCGGCGAGCCAAAATGCTGTACAACATCGGACTGATATGCCCGTTGGAAAGGAAAAACAAGTCCTCTCCCGCCCCGTCCATCTTGAAATTCTTCGGGTCGATATGCATCTGGTCGAAATACAAGGCCGTCACAATATCAGCGGCACCGAGCGAGCCGCCCGGATGTCCCGACTGACAAGCATGAACCATCCTGACGATATCACGTCTTACTTGCGACGCAATATCTTTTAATTCATTGATAGTCATTTTATTATCAAAATGTTAATGTTAATTCGTTATCTTTTGCAAATTTAAACATTTTTGTTAAAGGTTTAAAAAAAAATATTATTTTTGTGTAAAATAATTTTTCAATGCTAAACAAAAAAAACGACAATAATAACGAGTTGACTTTCACGGTCTTGGATTATAACGAGCTTTTGCCGTTTATCATGAAAAAAATGGACGGCATCAGCCGTACCAAAGCCAAAAACATTCTTTCGAGCGGCTCGGTATATGTCAATGGAAAAAACGTGACACGACATAATTTCTCGCTTCTTCCAGGAATGGAGGTGAAGATAAATAAAAATCATAAAATAAATCACATTGACAATCAATGGGTTAGAATTGTATATGAGGACCGTTATCTTTTTGTCGTTGAGAAAAAAGCCGGAATAATCTGTCATTCGCCGAATCCTAATGACGAGACGGTTCAAAGCATTTTGAATCAATATCTTGAAAGCAGTCATAAGAGATGTCATGCGCACACAATACATCGTTTAGACAGGAATACTTCAGGATTGATGATTTTTGCCAAAGACAAAAAAGTCGCGCTGAAATTCGAGGAAAACTGGAAAGAAACGGTGCACGACCGCCGTTATATGGCTTTAGTACACGGCGAGATACGGAAACAAGAAGGCACTATAAGCTCGTGGCTGAAAGACACAGGCCCTGTTGTGGTGTCTGCCAAATTCGACAACGGAGGCAAATACGCCGTGACACATTATAAATTAATAAAGGTGCGCGACGGATACTCTTTAGTAGAACTACGACTCGACACCGGACGCAAGAATCAGATTCGCGTGCATCTCCGGGATATCGGTTTCCCAGTAGTCGGCGACATGAAGTACGGCGACGGCGACGATAAAATAGGGCGACTGGGTCTGCACGCTTTCAAACTTTGTTTCATTCACCCTGTAACCGGACAGGAACTGAAGTTTGAAACCCCTCTACCACAGTCGTTCTGGATATAGCTGTGGGCAAGTCGTTTGGCGCAAAGAGCCGTATGACGGAGAAATCTCGTGATGAGAAGTCCATGAAATTTATTTGTCAAAGTTCTCTATTCCGTCTTTTCAATAAAAATGACAAAAATTATTTTGATAACTTAAAATTGTTTCATACCTTTGCAAACTGATAATCTTAAATATTTGGAATTATGACTATTTGGCAGATTTGGCTATTG
Source organism: uncultured Bacteroidota bacterium (assembly GCA_900542475.1). Lineage (GTDB taxonomy): Bacteria > Bacteroidota > Bacteroidia > Bacteroidales > F082 > Limimorpha. The sequence continues at coordinate 30,316 of UQNO01000005.1, read as the reverse complement.
ATTGCAGCCGTGTTTGTGGTGATTGAAATATTTACCGTCGGATTCGCAGTTGCTTGTTTTTCAGTTGGTTGCGTATTCAGCGCGATATTGGCGGCTTGCGATTTGTCACTCACTTGGCAGGTTGTGGCATTCGCTGTCGGCACATTCCTCGCATTCGTTTTCATACGTCCTTTTATCATGAAATACGTTGATAAGAAGACCAACGACAACAATGTCAGAACAAACATGGACAGCATCATCGGCAAAACAGCCACTGTGACTGAACGCATAGACGATGGCGGTTTCGGCCGCGTAAAAATCGACGGCGACGACTGGAAAGCCCAGTCTGTTGACGGAACGGCGGTCGAAGTTGGTGAGAAGGTGAGAATCGAATCATTTGAAAGTATAATATTAACTGTTAAAAAAATAAAATCATGATTTATGTTGTAATAGTAATAGCGGCGATTGTTGTAATATTCGCTTTGGCGGGACTTAAAGTCGTCCCTCAGTCTGAAACAAGAGTCATAGAACGCCTCGGCAAGTTCCACAAGGTGCTTCCAGCCGGTCTTAATATCATCTGGCCCATCATCGACCGCCCAAAAATCATAGTTACACGACGGGTGATTGAAGGCTATCAGAGAGGTCCGGTGGTGCGCATGAGCGAGAGCACAAAAATCGATCTTCGCGAACAGGTTTACGATTTTCCGAAACAGAATGTCATCACAAAAGACAACGTCACGACCGAAATCAATGCTCTGCTTTATTTCCAGATTGTCGATCCAGTCAAGTCAGTTTACGAGATTGACAACCTGCCCAACGCTATCGAGAAGTTGACACAGACGACGCTTCGCAATGTTATAGGCGAGCTTGAACTCGACGAGACTTTGACATCACGCGACACTATAAACGCCAAGTTGCGCGCCGTGCTTGACGATGCGACCAATAAATGGGGAGTCAAGGTCAATCGTGTCGAACTTCAGGATATCACACCTCCCGAAACAGTGCGACAAGCGATGGAGAAACAGATGCAGGCCGAACGCAACCGTCGTGCCGAGATTTTGAAAGCCGAAGGCGAAAAACAGTCGGCAATTCTTAACTCCGAAGGCGAAAAAACATCAGCCATCAACAAGGCGGAAGCGGTGAAACAGTCAACATTGCTCGAAGCCGAGGGCGAGGCAAAAGCCAAAATCATGCAGGCGGAGGCCGAAGCCAAAGCCATACAGCTGGTCGCCAACGCAATCAAAGAGACGAAGACCGACCCCGCGACTTATCTTTTGGCAACAAAATACGTCGAAACACTGAAAGAAATGACAAGCGGCAAAGATAATAAGACCGTCTATATTCCTTATGAGGCGACGAATATGCTTGGCAGTATCGGTGGAATTAAGGAAATTTTCAAATGATTCTATAAAAACCTCTCGCCGTAGGCGATAAAATATTATGACAGAAAACATTTTGTCGGAAAGACAAAAAAAAGTCGTTGACAAACTGAATGAACTTGGAATCCCCTTTAAGTTGTTGTCTCACCCGTCACTGCCGACGATTGAAGATGCGTTGAATTATTGGGGCAAGTTCGAATGGACACATTGTAAAAATCTGTTTTTCAGAAACCACAAGGGAAACCGCCATTATTTGGTTGTTTTCGACTGTATGCGGCAACTTGCAATCCATGATCTGGAACATCGTCTTAAACAAGGAAAGTTGAGTTTCGCATCAGAGGTAAGAATGGACAAGTATCTTGGACTGAAGCCAGGTAGCGTCTCTCCTTTCGGAATCATCAACGATGAAGAACATCATGTTTATCTTTACATAGACAAAAATCTTCTGAAATCCGAATATATCAGTTTCCACCCAAACGACAACACCGGAACTTGCGTCATCAAGACCGCCGATTTGATAAGGTTTATAGATGCCATGGGAAACGGGTATGAATTTTTGGAGTTGTATTGATTTTTTTTGTATCTTTGCAGAAATTTAAAAAGACTATTTTATGGATTATTTTCGATGCGTAAAACCGTGTGTTGAATCAGAGATTGGCAAGCTTGAACATGTCATTTTGCACGCTCCTGGCGAGGAGATTGAGCACATGACACCGGAAAACGCCCACAAATTCCTTTTTAGTGATATTTTAAACTATCGTGAAGCGTTGGAAAACTACAAGGATTTCGAGGGAAGTCTTAAAAAAGTTACCAACGTGTTGTATTTCAAGGATTTGCTTATAGACATTTTAAAAAACAACACAGTCAAGGAGGATCTTATATGTAAGATATGCGAGAGAGAAGACCTGCCGTTCATGAAAGAGCTGCTCGACGAGTTTGACGTGGAGAAACTCGCAACAGTGCTCATCGAAGGCTACGACAACAAAAGTCTGAAGAAACGCTATATCTTCCCTCCTGTTCCGAATCTGTTTTTCATAAGAGATGCCGCATTCACCATGTACAACACGGTGATGATAAGCAAGATGGCCACTGATGTTCGCGACCGCGAGACCATGCTTTGGACATCGATATTCAAACATTCAACGATAATTGACGTTGATGCCGTCAATCCTATCAACCGTTACGGCATGGAAGGCGTCGGCTCCATAGAGGGTGGCGACATCGAGATAGCGCGTCATGACATCATTCTTAGCGGCACAGGCATAAGAACGAGCAAGGAGGGTGTCAACGCATTGCTTGAGCACCTCAGGGCACTCGGCGGAAAGCGTCATCTCATAACACAGCAGCTGCCCCATGAGCCGGAGTCATTCATCCATCTCGACATGGTGTTCACATTCCTCGACAAAGACCGCGGCATGGTGTATAAGCCAGTGATAATGAACGAAAGATTCAAAACCGTACATTACGAGGTAAATGGCTATAATGACACCAAGATTACCGAAGAGAAAAACATTCTCGACGCATTGGAGAAACTCGGAGTGAAACTCGAGCCTGTCTTCTGCGGTGGCGGCGACGAGTATTTCGGGCCTCGCGAACAGTGGCATAGCGGCGCTAATTTCTTCGCATTCGCACCAGGTAAAGTGTTGGGGTATGCGAGAAACTACAACACTCTCGAAGCCCTGAACAAGAACGGCTTCGAGATACTGAAAGCCGCCGACGTGGCATCAGGGAAAGTCAGCGTTGACAACTACAAACGTTGTGTGGTGGCATTTGAAGGCAACGAACTTGTACGCGGCGGCGGCGGCGCAAGATGCATGACAATGCCTATGGTTAGACAATCCGTGGACTGGTAATCCAACTTCAAAATACAGATTTTATCCTTCTCATCGCTTCTTCCACAACGCTACGCGGACAAGCCAAATTTATTCTCAAGCATCGCTCGCCTTGCTCGCCGAACTCTTTGCCGTTGTTTAAACCCAACCCGGCTTCGAATATCATTTTGTGGTTAAGAGTTTGGTTGTCAAGGTTGTATGCCGAGAAGTCAAGCCAAAGCATGTATGTGGCTTCGGCTTTGTGGACTTTTATTTTAGGCAGATTGGCATTGATGAAGTCAACAACATAGTCGATATTACCTTCGATATATTGCAACAGTTCCCGCAACCACCCCTCGCCTTGCTCCATCGCTGTTTTCGTGGCGATTTTACCGAAAATATTGCCTAAATTGACTTCCATACTATCGACAAACGACACGTACTTCTCTCGCAAGTCCTTGTTCGGTATTATAATCGTGGAAGTGGCCATGCCTGCGAGATTGAAAGTCTTACTTGCAGCGTGCGCTGTGATGCTGTGCTGCTCAAACTCCTTGCAGATACCGGCAAAAGGCAGGTGCTTGAAGCCTGGCAGGACAAGGTCGCAGTGAATCTCATCGGAGAACACCAACACATTGTTTCTCAAGCATATATCGCCAAGTCTTTGCAGTTCCTCTTTTTTCCAACATCTTCCGACAGGATTATGCGGATTGCAGAGTATCAACATCTTGGCGGTCTTCGCTTGTTTTTCAAGCAACTCATAGTCCATGACAAAACCTTCGGCGGTGTCAATCAGCGGATTTAGGACAAGCTTGCGGCCATGGTTTTCCACAGCATGGAAAAACGGCGGATAGACAGGCGGTTGTATTATGACCTCATCGCCTTCGTTTGTCAACCCCATCACTGCCATGTTGAACGCCGCCACCACTCCCGGAGTATATGTCATCCATTCTTTCCGCACATCCCATCCGTGACGTCCGCTAATCCAGTCGGCTATAGCCTGAAAATATGCGTCTTCGCGGAAAGTGTAGCCGTAAACATCATATTTCGCGCGTTCAATCACGGCATTTCTGATGAAATCCGGAGTGCGGAAATCCATGTCGGCAACCCACATCGGAATGACATCGGCTTTACCGAAGACCTTGTCTCTCAAGTCATATTTGACACTTTCAGTGCCTGCCCTGTTTATTATTTCATCGAAGTTGTATTTCATGTCTTGATTTTTTTGCAAATTTGGAACATTTTTTGATATGAAAAACAATTTTTTTCAAAAAAAACATTATCTTTGCAAAGCAAAAAAAACATATATGAAAAAACAATATATATTATTGATGCTGCTGCTGTTAGCCTCATTGAGCGTTTATGCCCAGTCTGGCATCTACGGTGTCGTGAAAGACGAGGACACCGGGGAGCTGCTTGTCGGGGCTGCCATCTACAACGACTCATTGCAAAAAGGCACAATCACAAATTATAATGGATATTACGATTTCAGTTTAAGTCCCGGAAAATACAAGATTCGTTTTTCTTATCTCGGTTATACGACCATAGAAAAGGACATTGTTGTCGATAATTCTCGTAAACGTCTGAATATCAATATGCAGATGGAATCACAGATATTGGATAACGTTGTGATAACAAGTAAGAAGAAAGACGCCAATGTTCGCGAGCTTGCCATGAGTGTCCAGAAGTTGGAAATCAATCGTATCAAAAGGATTCCCGCTCTCATGGGCGAGGTCGATGTCATCAAGGCGGTGCAGCTTCTTCCGGGTGTCCAGGCGGCTTCGGAAGGCTCGTCAGGCTTCAGTGTGCGCGGCGGCTCTCCCGACCAAAACCTGATAACCCTCGACGATGCGCCGGTGTATAACGCATCGCATTTCCTCGGGTTCTTCTCGGTGTTCAACAACGATGCAGTGAAAGACGCCACATTATATAAAGGCGACATTCCCGCATATTATGACAGCCGACTGTCATCGGTGCTTGATGTCAAGACATTAGACGAGATTCCCGACCGTTTGACAATGACGGGAGGCATCGGCATTCTCGCCAGCCGTCTCATGCTCAATATGCCTTTCAACAAACAGCGAACCGCTGTAATGCTTGCCGGACGTTTCACTTACGGAGGCTTGGTGACACCTTATCTGATAAACAGTTTGAAAAACACGCGTCTTTATTTTTACGATTTGAACGGGAAAATAACTCATGTCTTCGACAAAAACAACCGTCTCTTCATATCCGTGTACAACGGATACGACAAAATAGGTGTTGTCAACCTGATGGACATCGGCTACGGGAACACGACAACGACAACTCGTTGGAATCATATCTTCAACGACAATCTGACATCCAATCTGTCGTTGCTTTATACTCAATATAGATATGACATCGACGTGACAATGAAACCCTACGATTTCTCTATCAGAGCAGGCATCAACGACCTTTCCGGAAAATATGATTTTGCTTGGCTGATGAACGACAAAATCACGTCTAAATTCGGATTATCAATGACTTACCACAGATACAACCAAGGCGAGTTGCACGACAGGACGGGAGTTGTGGCACAGTTTTTAGGTGTCAACGCGAATGAAAAAATCTATCGCAAAGCCATAGAATCGGCTTTGTATTATGGCCACGAGCACAACTTGACGCCTTTCTTCTCGGTAAGATACGGCTTGCGACTGTCGATGTATCAGAACATTGGAGACGAGACCTTGTATCTTTTTGACGAGAATTTCAAGAATTACGACTCCATCATATATCCCAAGGGCAAGATTTTCAACACCGAAGTCAATCTCGAGCCGCGCCTCGCCATGATTTATCGTCTGGGAGCCACATCTTCTGTAAAGGCTTCATATTCAAGGACCGTGCAATATGCGCAACTTGCCACAAACGCCACCGGGGGACTGCCTTTTGACGTGTGGTTTCCTACCAATCCAAACATAAAGCCACAGAAATGCGACCAGTTTGCCGTCGGTTATTTCCGCAATTTCCGCGGCAACGACATCGAGACATCTGTGGAGCTATTCTACAAAAATCTCACCGACGTCATTGATTTCGTTGACGACGCCTTCTTCTATGGCAACTTGTTGATTGACGGCGAGGTACGTACCGGAAAAGGTCGCTCTTATGGCACGGAGTTTCTTGTCAGGAAGAATTACGGCAAGTTTACAGGATGGGTTTCATACACTTACAGCCGTTCATTTCGAACCGTCAAAGGCATAAGCCATGACGAGGAGTACCGCTCGCCTTACGACCGCCCACATTGCATCAGCGTAGTGCTTAACTACGAGTTTTCCGACCGTTTCAACACATCGGTCAACTGGATTTACAATACAGGGCAGCCAATAACCTATCCTTACGGTAAATACACCGACCACGGCTCTACTTACGCCATTTACAACGGATACCGCAACCAGAGCCGTTATCCCGACTACCATCGTTTAGACTTCTCCGCCACTTGGAGTGGAAAGAAACACAAACGTTGGCAAGGAGAATGGAACGTCTCCATTTATAACGTTTACGGCCGTCATAACACATGGGCGGTGATATTCACTCAAGGCGAAAACAACACATTGGAGACGAAACAGATGTATCTTTTCTCTATAATTCCTTCAATATCATATAACTTTAAATATTAAGTCATGAAAAAAACAATAATAACACTGCTCGCATTGCTCATGTTGACAGCCTGCACCGAACGCATCAGAATCACGCCGCAAGATGGCAACCAACTCATAGGCGTGAGTGGCTCCGTCACTGACGAATACAAGAGACAAGAGGTCGTTGTCAGTCGCACCATGCCGTTTTATGGAGGCGAGCCGGAAATGGTGTCCGACGCCATTGTCTTTGTCGTTGACGGTGCCGACACCATTTGGTATGAGGAAAGCGAAAATTCCGGCATTTATCTGTCGGTCAACGAGTTTGCCGGACAAGTCGGCCACACCTATCATCTCTCAATAGATTTCATTGATGAAAGCGGCAATCGTCATTTCTTTGCCGAATCGACGATGAATGCCAATGTCGAGCGCATCGACTCCATCCGCATCAAGCCATGGAAGTTCAATTCCCTGGAAATGGAAGATCATCTCGGTGTTTATCCATACTTTCAGACCAACGACGATCCTTCGATATGTTATATGGCAAGGGTAAAGATTAACAACGAAGATGTCGGGGGCGACACTCTCACCAAATGCCAGATATTTCAGCCCATGGGGTTTGCAGGAATCTACTTCAACGGGCCTTTCATGGTGATGATAAGCGGCGAGTTCCCGATATACGCCCTCAACCAGCGCGACAGTCTTCAAGTGTTGCATACCGGCGACACCGTCACCATGGATTTATGGTCTATTCCAGAGTTCTATGGCTATTATATTACCGACATCATAGCGAGTACCGGCAGCAATCCCATGATGGGAACGCCGTCGAATGTGCGCACAAACATCAATCCCGAAGGCGAGGCCGTCGGCTGTTTTCATGCGTCATCGCTGCGACAATGCTCGGTAATTTATTGATTTATAAACCATTATGTTTTTTTTATTTTTTTCAAAATAATTTGTTGTCAATTACAGAAATATTTGTAATTTTGCAGCGCAAAAATCCTTGGGGGAGTCGCATAGTGGCAATTGCAACAGACTGTAAATCTGTCCTCGGATGAGTTCGGTGGTTCGAGTCCACCCTCCCCCACGGCCTTCTCATCATTTCGCATAGAGCGAAGCGAAATGGAGAAATCTTAAAAAAAAGAGATTTTTTGTTGAAGGTATCGAAAATTGTTGTAATTTTGCAGCGCAAAACGCAATGGACTAGTAGCTCAATTGGATAGAGTCCCTGACTACGGATCAGGCGGTTGTGGGTTCGACTCCCGCCTAGTTCACAATAAACGCCGACAGAAATGTCGGCGTTTATTTGTTGCGGCACATAACCACCACCCTCATGGCTTCGAGTAAGATGTTTATGCTTTTTTGAATTTTACCGGACAGCAATATCGCATATTACAATTTTCCTCCAATTCCTTTGAACTTCTCGATAAAAGCAACGATTTTTTGGAATACCGTCTGCTTCTTCGTTAAATATTGCGGATTTAGAGGACTCATTTTCGGCAATATGTTATTGAAGTCTGTCCCGTTTTCACTTGCAAATTTACGTTTCAAAGAAAGTTCGATATAATGTTTGGCTTCTTTTGCATTCAGATTTTCACCTGCAATCAAAGCGGCAGCCTCTTTTTTCAATTCGGCTTGTGCATATTCATAGAAAGCCTTTATTACATCCGTTCTATCTGTAAAAACATCTAAATTTGTGTTGTTGATAAAATCAACAATCAAACTTTCTTTGGCTCTGTTGCCAACACTTGACCTAATAACTCGGCGGATTTCCTCTGTCAAAGAAGATTTATCCATCTTCTTTTTATTTTTCTCGAATATCAACTCAAGAATATAATCCAAATCAATCTCTTGGGATTTGAGCAAATCTATCTCAAAAACCACATCATCCCAATTTATTTTCGATTTTTCAGACTGTTTCCCTTCTTTTTCCCGCCTCAACCAATCCCTGATGTCATTATATGTAGATTTGTAATCTTGGAGCATTCTGTCTGATGGAATCTTCATTTTTTGCATTTTTGCAATGTCGTCATCAGTCAGGAAATATTCGTTTTTTAATGCCTCTACCGCCTCTTGATTATCGCTATCTACAGATTGAAAAGCTTTAAGAGCCGTAAATTCATCATAATTTTGCAAAATGTTTTCCACACGCAGATATTCTCCAAACAGTTTGACAAAGTCTTTTTTATCTTGTTCTGTAACAATCTTATCTACATCAGGGAATCTGTCATCCAACTCCTTTACAATTTCAACATAACCTTTCTTGGCCTCTCCTGAAGCGAGGTCTTTAAAGCCTTCCAAATACTCCCTATAACTCTTTTCCAGCACAAAATTTGCGGTGTTCTTATCCCCGAATAAAGTTATAGCATCAATGGTATGCTGTTCAAGGTCTCTGAAAGTTACTATATTGCCAAAAGTCTTGGTCGGGTCATAAATTCGGTTTGTGCGAGAAAATGCCTGTATCAATCCATGATAACGCAAGTTCTTGTCAACAAACAATGTATTCAGAGTCGGGGCGTCGAAACCTGTCAAAAACATACCTACCACAATCACAAGATCCACTTCTTTGTTTTTCACTCTCTTGGCAAGGTCTCTGTAGTAGTTCTGAAACTCCCTGCTGTCAACGCTATAATTAGTGCCAAACATGGCGTTATAATCATTAATAGCTTTTGTCAAGAACTCTTTGGCACTCAAATCCATTGCCGATGGTTCAAAATTCTCGTCTGCAATATCACCTATCGCACTTTGTTCTTCATTGGCGGCAAAAGAGAAAATAGTAGCAATCTTCAACGGCTTATCAGAGCCTTCTTGCAATTTATTCAACTCATCATAATAGCATTTGGCAGCATCGACACTGCTAACGGCAAACATGGCATTGAAACCTTTTTTGCCTCCTTGATTACGATGTGTCTTAATCTTAAAATTCTGCAAGATGTATTGTGAAATCTCGGTGATACGGGCAGGATGAAGCAATGCTTGCTTATTTTCAGCAGCACTTAATTTCTGCTCGTCAACCTCTGTCTCGATATCCTTAAACAGAGGACGCACATCATTATAATCGACCTTGAATTTCAGAACTTTTTCATCGCGGATAGCATCAGTTATCACGTATGAATGCAATTCTCTGCCAAACACACTTGCCGTGGTTTCCGCTCCAAGAGCATTACCTGGAAATATTGGCGTACCGGTAAATCCGAATTGATAATACTTTTTGAACTTTTTCTTCAACTGCTTTTGCGCCTCGCCGAATTGAGAACGATGACACTCGTCGAAAATAAAGACCACCTGCTTTTGATATATCGGCATATTGTCCTCACTCTTCATCAGATTATTCAGTTTCTGAATAGTGGTGACTATAATCTTGTTGTCGTCTTTTTCGATATTCCGTTTCAAACCTGCCGTGCTTTCCGAACCATTGACACTGTCAGGAGAGAAGCGTTGATATTCTTTCATGGTTTGATAGTCCAAGTCTTTACGGTCAACGACGAAGAAAACTTTATCAATAAAGTCTAATTGTGTTGCCAGTCGTGCAGCCTTGAAGCTGGTAAGTGTTTTTCCCGAGCCTGTTGTGTGCCAAACATATCCGCCACCTTCTGTTGTCGCCCATTTCTTTGCTTGATATGCACTCTTTATTTTCCACAGCATCCGTTCTGTCGCTGCAATCTGATACGGACGCATAATGAGCAAAGTATTGTTAACATCAAAGACAGAATATGTAAAAATGATATTCAGCAACGTATTTTTTTGGAAAAAGGTCTCTGTAAAATCTTTCAGGTCTTTTATCAGTTCGTTTTTGGCATTTGCCCAGTTCATAGTAAAGTCAAAACTATTCTTGTTCCGCTCTACCGTATTGGCAAAATAACGGCTGTCCGTGCCATTCGATATGACAAACACCTGAATAAATTTGAACAGTGAGTTTTCGCTATTAAAACTCTCTTTGGAATATCGGTGCACCTGGTTAAAGGCCTCGCGAATGGCAACCCCTCGTCTTTTCAATTCAATCTGCACCAACGGCAAGCCATTGACCAATATCGTGACATCGTAACGGTTTTCCTGCGCTCCAGTCTGCTCAAATTGATTGATTACCTGCACCTTGTTTCGGGCAATATTTTGCTTGTCGGCAAGGTAGATATTTTTGATATGTCCGTCATCAAAAACAAAATCATAGATATGATTATCGTGAATTTTACGGGTTTTATCTATCAACGTATCTCCCGGTTTATCCAGATATTCTTCCACAAACCGCAGCCATTCCTTGTCAGTAAACGCCATATCGTTAAGTTCCTGAATCTTTACGCGGGCATTGGCCAACAACGCTTCGGGAGACGAAATATCAGGACGATATTCATAGCCTTGACTTACTAAATCTTGAATAAACTCCTGCTCAAGACTTGCTTCCGACTGATAAGCCACCGAAGGCTCGTGAAGTTCATTATACTTGGTATAGTCATCAAGGACTATAAAATTGTTCGATTCTGCTATGGTGTTATATTGTGCCATTTTACGCGCTTATTTTATTTCTTGGAAACGACAATAATTTATCTCTGTAATATTCGTATTGTTCTTGCACGGCTGCGATTTCTGCCGGCAAGCCACGAGAGAGGTCATTGACCAATGCGTCGAACTTGTCGAGAATGGAGACAATGCGTTTCTGCTCGGCAAGTGGAGGAATGGGTATGAGCAAATTCTTTAACTTCCGCATATCGACAGAGGCGAATCCTGACACATTTGTATTATTCCGACACCAATCATCTATAACAAACATATAGTAGTAGAAATACTTCATATCCAGAGCATTTGATAGCGATTTACGAATTGATAAATTCGTAAATCGCTGATTCGCAAGCGAATCAGCAATTATAAGAGCATGTTCACCAATAGTTGCTGTCGTTGCCAGGATAATTGAATTTGCATGGAAGAGCTTGCCTCCCTTAACGGCTTGCGGGGTGATATGCAAAATTGAATCCGAAAGGATTCTACCATTTTTGCGTATATCTTCCATTCTGAACCATGGAATGATGCCATTCTCCCAATATTCAGTTACGGCTTTTGATGGTGTGTAACCATTCTTCATTTCAAAAATCTCACTCATTTTCATCCAAGTTACAGTTGTGTACCCCCCCCCATCTATATTATTGAAACTCAACAGTTTATCTCTATAATACTCATATTGTTCCTGTCTCGCTTGCAGCTCCGCTTGCAGCTCCGCTTGCAGCTCCGCTGCAAGATTTGTAAAATTGTCGAGAATACGAACAATTTCTTCTTGAATGTCTGGATGTGGAATTGGAATTTCAAATTGAGAATATTTTGAAATCCAATGACGAGAATGATCTACAGCTTCATATTTAATACACTTCATAGCATAATAGACATACCTAAAAGAACCATTAAATGTTTTTTGGGGTCTCAACATTTTAATTGCAGAACTTTTTATTTTAAAATCAAAATCAACCCAATGAAATGATGTTGTAAAATCATCAAATATAATTGTAGGTGATTCCAAACTTGCTCTGTATATTCCAAATTTTTCATTTGTATATCCCAAAATAAACGTTTGTCCAGCTGTCAGCACAGGTATATTATAAGAATTATCATAATCTGTATTTTCGACTATGTATTTAGTCGGCTGTTCATATTCTAATACTTCTTCCAATTTTTTATACTCAACCCCGTCCGGGCAAAGTTTCTGAATTAATTCCTGCAACTTACTCATAGTTCATTATCTCCTTTCAAGTTTTTGCTCGGCAACCCAGCCAGCGGAATTTCAAGATTTGCAATAGTCTTCAGTTGCTTTATGGCTGTTTGGCGCAAACGCTCAAGCCTTTCGCCTTGCTTCATTCCCTGTTCAATCAAAATCGCATTATAACTTTCTAAGTTTGCCAAAACAAGCAGCTGGCTTATAGAGGCATTGTCGCGGATATTACCTTTTCTCCCTAGATTTTCCGAACGCCAATCTTTTGCCGTCTTTCCAAAAAGTGCCACGTTCAGCAAATCCGCCTCATCTGCATAGACAAATGACTTCTGAGCAGCCGTAAGTTCGGGCAAAATCAAATTATCTTTAATCGCATCCGTATGGATTCTGTAATTCAATTTTGAAAGTTCACGGTTCAGATTCCAATTCAAAGAAAGACGACTGTTCTCATCTGACTTCAGCCTCTTATAGTCCTTGATAATATATAGTTTGAATTCGGGAGAGAGCCATGAGGCAAATTCTAAAGCAATGTCGCTATGAGCAAAAATTCCTCCACCATATCGACCTGATTTTGTAATGATTCCCCTGCCGTTCAAATCATCATTCCACTTTTTTATGGAAAACGTAAACGCATTGCTTCCGGCATCTTTTTTAAACGTATCGAATTCGGTACGTTTAAAATCAGGATTGTGCAAAACCTCCCACAAGCCTAAAAATTCAACAATATCGCGTCCTCTCAGCCATGAGTGAATCGTGATTCGAGGGTCAGAACTTCTATAACGCGCAATATCTGTCAGTGATATGAATTCATTTTCGAAATCACTGGTGTATATCCCAATTTCAATTCCTTGTGCATGTATCGTTTCTTTTATGGTTTTCATGCTTCGTCTCCCTCCAACTCGGCCACTATTTTATCTATCTCCGCGCGCAGCTCGTTCTCTTTAGCCACGATGCGGCGGATACGCGCATTCAGTTCCTTGATATCTGTCTTAGGACGTGTATCTTCAACTTCAATATAACTGCTTACCGACAAGTTATAATCATTCTCGGCAATGGCTTTATAATCAATCGATTTAGCAATATAGTCAACGTCTTCCTTCTTATCGAAGATGTCTATAATCTTGTCTATATGTCTATTTTCAAGTACATTGTTATTGGTCGCTTTCGTGAAGAAACTTTCCCCGCTTGCATCTATGAACTGAATTTTGGCGTCAGACTTATGTTTTGATAAAACCAGAATATTAACCGCAATCGAAGTGCCATAAAACAAATTGGGAGGCAATGAAATAATAGTTTCAATAAAATTGCTGTCAACCAAATACTTTCTGATTTTTTGCTCTGCTCCTCCACGATAAAAGATTCCCGGAAAGCACACAATGGCAGCCCTTCCCCTGCTTGACAGGTAGCTCAACGAATGAAGTACGAAAGCAAAATCGGCCTTTGATTTCGGAGCAAGCACTCCGGCAGGAGCAAAGCGGTCGTCATTGATGAGCGTAGGGTCATTCGAACCAATCCAGTTTACCGAATAAGGCGGATTGGAAACAATGGCATCGAAAGGCTTTTCGTCTCCAAATTTCGGATCAATAAGCGTATTTCCAAGCGCAATGTTAAACTTATCGTAATTGATGTTGTGCAGAAACATATTCATACGAGCCAAGTTATAGGTAGTATGGTTTATCTCCTGCCCGAAGAATCCGTCTTCTATGATTTGGTCTTCAAACTGTCTTTTAGCCTGCAAAAGCAATGAACCGGAACCCGCGGCAGGGTCGTATATTTTATTGACAGTAGCCTGTTTGTGCATGGCAAGCCGTGATATGAGTTTTGAAACATTCTGAGGTGTAAAAAACTCACCGCCCGACTTTCCGGCATTAGCAGCATAATTGTTTATCAGAAATTCGTAAGCATCACCGAAAAGATCAATTTCATGTTTCTCAAAGCTTCCAAAATTCAATCCTTCGACACCTTTTAAGACAGCAGCCAAACGACTGTTTTTGTTTTCCACGGTATTACCAAGCCTTGTACTGGTCGTATCAAAATCGGCAAACAACCCTTTTATATTCTTTTCGGAAGCATAGCCATTGGCTGAGTTTTCGATAGAATCGAAGATGGCTTTCAAATCCGTATTAAGATTGGGATTTGTGTTGGCTGTCTTTACGACATTGATAAAAAGCTGGCTCGGATATATAAAGTATCCTTTCGTCTTTACTGCATCATCTTTAATCTCAGGGGTAATTACACTGTCAGGCAAAGAAGCATAATCAACACTTTCATCTCCGCCTTCTATATAATCTGTAAAATTTTCACTGATGAAACGGTAGAACAATGTGCCTAAAACAAATTGCTTAAAGTCCCATCCGTCAACAGCCCCACGCACCTCATTGGCTATTTTCCAAATCTGAGATTGCAACTGTTCTCTCTGCTGTATGCTTGTCATTTTATTCTATATTTTTCTTATTATCGTCAACTGCTGTCCGGTTAAAGTGGATTAATCGGTTTTTGAATTAATTGAAATACAGTCTGTTAAGCGTCATTTTTGTATCATGGAGTTATTTTGACAATCGTTTAATTTGTCCCATTTTAACGGGACATTAATGCAACACAATGCAAAAGTAGCAAATATTTCAATGTAGTGGACAAAAACAGCAAATTTTTGGTTTATTTTGTTGCGCGTAATGTCGTTGAAAATGGTTTAACTGCTATAAACGACGCCGGTGTTGACGACTTTGACATCGCTTGCCGCCTTCCCTGTCTTGGTGCATTGTATTTGAGCCGGAATGCGCTCTTTCAGGCTTTCCACGTGGGATATTATTCCGACCTTTTTGCCGAATTTCTGCATGTTTTCGAGTGCATTGACAGCCATTTCGAGACTTTCGCCGTCCAGGGTGCCGAAACCTTCGTCGATAAACAACATGTCGATATTGAAGTTCTCGTCGTTGAGCGAGGCAAGCCCTAACGCCAACGCCAGTGAGACAAGGAATGTCTCGCCGCCAGAGAGTGAACTCGCACTACGCAGCTCCCCTCCCATCTCCTTGTCCATCGCCATGATAGCCAACGAGTTGGAATAACAAGTAAGTTCATAGCGTTGACTCAATTTCCTCAGGAAATAATTGGCTTGGTCGAGAAGGATTCGCATGGTATAGGCCTGCGCCACGTCACGGAAATTATCGGTGGCGGTGGTGCCTATAGTATTGGCAAGCTGTGTCCATAACGCATAAACATTTGATTTTGCCTGCCAATCAGCATTGGCTTTTTCGGCGGCAGCGGAGTTCTGAACGTTCATTGAAAGCTTGGTTTTTATATCCGTAAGCACCTGATTTGTCGCTTTCTTCTGTTCCTCTAACAATGCCAGGGTTTTCAAGAGTTCTTGCCTGGTGTTGTCTTCTTTGGATTCAGCCATAGCCTTCTCTATCGCGTTCTTCTCATCGCTTTTACTGATAAGATTAGTCAAAACTTTGGTAAAACCGATGACAATAGCGTCTTTTTCGATATCGTTCCGTGTCGCCGCCTTGCCTCCGAACTCATCAATATGGTCAAATCCCTCAATTTTTTTTGTCCCATTGACAATCTCGTCGATTTTCGTGATTTCGGCATCGATTTTTGTATAGTTGTCGTTGAGTTTTTTCCATATCAACGCCAACTTCTTGAGCATGGTTTTATACGTCTCTTCAGTTTCGTTTTTCTTTTTTTGCAGTTGTTTCAGTTCTTCTTGTATTATTTTAGCTTTTTTAATCTTGGAGTCAATCTTCTCTATCTTTGTTTTTTCCAGAGAAATCATTGATTCACAGTTATTTATACCATTATCTATGCGTTCAATATCATAGACGGGCTTGCCATTGCATTCGTCGGTGAGGTTTTTTACGAGATTTTTCAACAGCTTCTGTTCATTATCTATGCTCTTTTCCAGCAGATTTCTCTCGCCTTCAGTCTTGTTTTTCGCGTCTTTCGCCTTCTCGAAAGCGGCTCTCGTCTCGTTCCATGCCTTTTCAATGGTTGTGAACAACGAGTTGACGACTTTCTCATCATGATATTGATGAGCGGTACTCCCGCAAAGCGGACAAGGTTTTCCGTCTTCAAGCTTAAAGCGCAACGATTTCATGAAATCGGCAACCATGTTTTTTTGAACCTGATATTCCGAATCTTGGGCATCGAAGGCATTTTTCGCTTTCATGAAATCGTCTTCACAAATATTCAAGTGTTTATTTAAATTATCTAATTCAAATAATTTATTATCAATTATTTGTTTTTTATTCAAATAATCGTTTAATATTTGTTTCACACGCAAGCATTTAGTTTTTCGGCTTTCTTGTTTTGCAAGTTCGGCATTGTGTTCGCCATATTGTTTGACAAGACCTTCGAGGTTGGCTTTTTCCAAACGTGCATTACATTCATCGAAAGAAGCAGCGGCTTCTTTTTTAGTATTTTCAGCTTGAGAAAGCATTTTTGAGACTTCCGAGAAATCCGTCTCTTTAACATCAAGGCGAGTTTCTTGACTTTCGTTGCTATCTAACAAACTGACAATCAAGGGCATCTGCTCTTTTATTGATTTATTTCCATATTGTTCGTCAATTTCTTTCTTCAGCTCGTCACGTTTCAGCAAAAGCGCCTGTTTATCATCAATTATTTTATTCAAAGATGCCTGCAAATCAGCGAGTTGCGATTTAAGACAGTCGATATTTCCGGTCAAATCTTCAAGTTTTTCCAAGTCTCTGATTTTTGCCTCGACAATCTTCGTCTCTTTTTCGTTTTTTTGGATAACATCCTGGTTTTTCGCTAAATCCTCATTCAAAGCGGCGATTTTATCATCAGCCAAGATGTTGTTTTTCAGAGAGTTATAATTAGTTTCAGCCGAGTTGGCATCGTTCTTTGCGTCATTTTTATATCTTCCGACGATATCGGCTATTTTCGAGTAAATCTCCGTGCCGGTAAGCATTTCCAATATCTCGGTTTGTTTTGCCTTTTCGGAAGTTAAGAACGTGTTAAACTGCCCTTGCGCGAGCATCACAGAGCGCACAAATTGATTGTAAGTCAGCCCGACAAGTTCTGCGACTTGTTGGTTTACGGCGTCGATTTTTGTTTCGAGCACAATACGCTCTGTTCCTTTCAGCACTTCGAGTTTCCGGCGGTTTGTCATGTCGTATTTGCCGTTGCGGGTACGATGCATCTGCCATGTAGCGATATACTTCTCGCCTCCCACGCCGAACCATACTTCCGCCTTGCCATCGACGGCGCCTTTTCGTAGTGCGTTGGTGGTGCTTTGCATATTGGTGACACCGTTTTCTGTCTTCTCTTTGTTTCTTGTGTTTTCGTATCTTGGCGATTTATCGTACAAAGCGAGCGTTATCGCGTCCAAAATCGTGCTTTTCCCGCTTCCAGTCTCTCCGGTGATGAGAAAGAGCGGCTCATCAGCCAAAACGCCATTGGTGAAGCTGATTTCAGCCTTTTCGATGGAATTGATGTTCTCGATGATAATTTTTTCAATCTTCATGACACTTTTTCCGCCTCCTCGCAGGCTTTTTTAAACAATTCCTTAAGTTCCTCCGGCATCTCACTGCCGTTTTTCTTTTGATAAACGGCGCAGCCAAGTTCAAACGGGCTCTTTGCCTTAAGTTCTTTTAACGTCTTGACTTCCTGATAATCAGTATTTTCCATTTTTTCTGGAAAATAAGATTGTATGCCACAAAACATTGCTTGATGTTCCTCAAACGCTTGAACTATCGCCACCGATTCGGCTTGTGTCAAAGGTTTGTCGGTCTGAACATGCACTCTTACATAAGCCTTGTCATCCAGAATCTCAACAAGTTGCCCCAATACCGTCTCAAAAGGCAGGGCATCGTCGTGGTTTTGGGGCTTTGATGGGAAATCAACGATTGGAATCAATGTTTTCAAAGGAATGACTGTCGATTCCGTTTTGCCATCTTCAATGTTCACCGAGACCACCGAATGCTGATAGTTTTCGTTGAACGAAATCGGAAATGGCGAGCCTGCATAGCGCATATTGCTCATTCCTTTTATCGCCTGCGGGAAATGTATGTGTCCAAACGCCCAGTAATCAATGCCGCGAACACCAGCAAAATCTTGAACGTCAAGCGTTTCTATTTTCCCTATTATGTCGGCGCTGTGACCGCTGATGTCGGCACTGCGCACCGCCAAATGCCCTGTAGCCACAATGCCGTGATTATCATTAAATTCCGGACGTTTTTTAAGATGTTTCAACAACTTGTCGTAAACATTTTGATTGCCGTTCAGATAAGGGACAGCCAAAACCCATCCGATGATTTTTCCTTCTTTTGTTATCGGAATTTCTATTTTCGACGCATCGAAATTCAATTCCGAATCATCATCAACCATGTGATAATCAAGCATTCCGACCACTGAAACGTTAAAAGCCTCCCATAAGGGGCGCGGAGCCTCGAGGCGAGACGGCGAATCATGGTTGCCACTTATGATAACTATCTGTAAATCAGAATCCAAACGCGACAAATCAACGATAAAATTGTAATAAAGTCGCTGTGATATTATCGTCGGAGTCGCAGTGTGAAAGATGTCTCCAGAAACCACCAACACATCAGGTTTATCCTTGATAATGATAGATTTAAGCTGCTCAAAAAAGTATTTATGCTCCTCCTCGCGGCTGTAGTTGTAAAAAATCTGACCTATATGCCAATCAGATGTATGCAGTATCTTCATCTGTAAAAAAAATTAGAGTGTAAAATTACAAAAAAATTAGCGGACATATCGATATTTTTTTTAATTTAGCGGTCAAAATTATACAATCATGAAAAAACTCCATCTTACCCTTGTCGGAATATTGTCTGTATTGGCGTTGGTTTCTTGCCATAAGGCCTCTAACATTGCTGATTATCAAGTTGTTCCGTTGCCCAAAGACATATTTTTAACTAAAGACAAGCCTTTCATTTTGAATGAGAACACCGTTATTTCTTATCATCAAAACATTGATAATTTGAAGAAAGAAGCGCATTTTCTTGCCGATTATTTCGAGGATATCTTGGGTTATCGTCTTGATGTCGTTTGTTCTGAAAACACGATGGCGAATGCTATCAATTTATGTATAAATCAGGAGAACATTGACAACGATGAACATTACCAAATCATTGTCAATGAAAAAGATATAACGATTACCTCAAGCAACACTTCGGGTATTTTCTATGGTATTCAGACATTGCGAAAAAGTCTTCCGGCAGGTGCCGGTGCAAAGGAAATAGAGTTTCCGGCAGGTGTCATCAACGACTGGCCGAGGTTCGCCTATCGCGGGATGCACCTTGATGTGAGCCGTCACTTCTTTCCAATCGACTCGGTAAAGGTTTATATTGATGCGATGGCTCTTCATAACTTGAACAAGTTTCATTTACATCTCACCGACGACCAGGGTTGGCGCGTTGAAATCAAGAAATATCCGAGACTCACTGAAATCGGTGCGTGGCGCTCGGGCACTCTTATCGGCAAGACCATGGCATTCGACACCATTCGTCATGGCGGGTTTTACACACAGGAAGAGTTGAGGGAGCTTGTAAAATACGCTGAAGACCGTTGCATCACAATAATTCCCGAGATCGACCTTCCCGGCCATGTATTGGCGGCGTTGTCATCATATCCGGAGTTCGGCTGCACCGGAGGCCCGTACGAGGTATGGAAGCAATGGGGCGTGTCGGAAGATGTGATTTGCGCTGGAAACGAAAAAGCGATGCAGTTTCTTGAAGACGTGTTGCTTGAGGTGATGGACATTTTCCCGAGCGAGTATATCCACATCGGTGGCGACGAGGTGCCTCGCGACCGCTGGAAAGAATGTAAAAAATGCCAGGCGAAGATTAAGGAACTCGGTCTCAAAGGCGACGACAAACACAGCGCCGAAGACTATCTTCAGAGTTATGTGATGTCGCGCATGGAGCAATTCGTTGAAGACCACGAGCGGCATATCATAGGCTGGGACGAGATGCTCGAGGGCGACCTCGCCCCTAACGCCACTGTGATGAGTTGGCGCGGCAGCACCGGAGGCTACAAGGCAGCCAAGATGCGCCACAATGTTATCATGACACCCTGCGACTACGTCTATTTCGATTATTATCAATCACTTGACACCGACAGCGAGCCAGAAGCAGGCGGCGGATACAACTCTGTGAAAAAAGTCTATTCGCTGGAACCCGTCCCCGAAGGTCTCGACGATGAAGAAGAGAAATACATTCTCGGCCCCCAAGCCAACATCTGGACAGAATACACAAGAGAGTTCGACGTTGTGTTGTACAGAATGCTGCCTCGTATCGGTGCTCTCGCCGAAGTGCAGTGGTGCGACCCTCGCCAAAAAAACTACGATGATTTCGTGAAACGTGAATACCGCCTGTCGAAACTCTATGACTTGTATCACTGGAGATATGCGACACATATCTTTGATATTGATGTGAAAATCACGCCAAATGTCAAAGACGGCATAATAGATGTCACAATGTCGAAACAAGTCGATGGCAAGATAATGTATTCTATTGACAACGAAGCGTTTAAGAACTATACCGAGCCATTAAAAATCAACAAAAACTGCCATTTGGAAGGTTATGTCTTATATCCCGACGGCACGAAAGGCGTGGTTTTCAAGACCGACTTTGATTTCAACAAAGCCTCGATGCGACCGATTTCTGTCAAGGAGCAGCCGCATAGGGACTATGCTTACGACGGCCCTCAGATGCTGATTGACGGCTTATATGGAGGTTCCAACTATCGCAGCGGCCGTTGGCTTGGCTGGTATGGCAAAAATCTTGATGCAACAATTGATTTACAAGATGTCACAGAAATTAGCTCGGTAAAATTCAATCTTCTTATCAACATGAAGGACTGGATTTTCAACGCCAAATCGGTCAAGGTGCTGGTTTCAGATGACGGAGAAAGATTCACCGAGATAGCTCATGAAGACTTCGATTTGTTGGATGCGGGTTATGCAGAAAGCCTCTATCCTGTCGAAATCGCGTTTTCAGCAGTAAACACCCGCTATGTCGAGGTCGTCGTGGAACCTTTTGACTGTCCGGAGGGTCACAGCGGATTTGGTTATCCGGCATGGATTTTTGTAGATGAGATAGGTGTGTACTAACCCGCACTTCTTGAAAATGCAGGCCTCTTTAGGATTTCTTGAAGTTTATTTAAGATTTGTTATTTTATTTCCTACCAGCACGCCGCTCACCATCCAATGAGAGAAGCTTTCGCCTTCGTCGGCGCCTTGTGGAATGGCCACGGTGACGGTGTGATGTCCGGGCTTTAGACCGGATAAATCGAAATATACAGGATTTGTCGCCGTTCCAGGACACCAGCCAGAACGCGACAAGTCAGATGAGGAAACGCCATTCCAGAAATTGCCTGAAACCGGGTTCAATTCTCTGTAAGTGGCACAGTCACAACGCCAGGGAGTGTATTTGAAGACTGTTTCACCGTCGATAATGACAGTGTTTTCCTTCGGGTTGAACTCGTCGCCTCCACCCCAGCCGCCATGACCAGTGGTGATATATCTAAGTTTAAGATTCTCAACGTCTTCAGGAACATCAAACTCTACTGTAAGACTATCTGTCTGGAACAAGCGGCCGTAATTCTGACCGGACATTTCCATCACGTTACAAGTATTAAACAGAGGCAGGCTCCAACGGCGGTTTTTTGAAGCGTCGCCGTCGTAATCCTGCGGATATGCCACCAAATCCAACGAAACCTTATGACCGCCGCCGTCATAGTTGCCAATGAACACGCCAATCAACACATCACCAGAGAGGCGGTCGGAAAGCTCCGAAACCTCCATTTTATAATATGCCTCGTCAGCCCATTCGAGACCATCAATCTGAACTCTTTCATTGAAATGACTAACACCAAACGGAGTGAAGAAGCGCATTAACTCAACCACCGGCAAATAATCGTCCTCCAAACGTATTCCTTGATACTTTTCGCCGTTTCTATCATATTGACATGGAATAAACGCTATGCTGTCTATCAAGGCATTGCAGAGAGACAAGGGCCTGTCCATCGGAATGACGAATACCGAGCCCGAGCGATCGTAAGCGTCGCCGTTCGAGCGTTGGTGAAGTTCTGCGAAAATCTGATAATGTTCAGGCAAAACCGGCAAATTCACTCGTTTCAAAATAATTGTCCCCCATGAAAAATGAATCACGGTGTCGAAAGGAATGTCACCTTGGAACTTTTCGATTTGCGCAAAATGAATCTGCTCGTCCTCGAATATTTTTGTGCGGACAATGAGCTTATCTTTATTTATCTTATTCAGCTCCCGTCCCGTCTTTCTCACCCCAAGGCACTCTGGAATCAAGTTGTTTTTCAGTTTTTTGTCCTTCTTGACAGACTTCAAATCCATGATACGGTTGCCGTTTATCGCCTGACGCACCATCACGCCTTTCAGATAACCTCTCGAAGTTATTGGAGACGCGTCATAACCAAGAGCATCGGTCATCCAGACCTCTATTGTGTTTGAATTTATCGATGTCTTGTATTTTTTACAATTATATCCTAAAATATTTTCCTCCCCTTTTTCTTCAAACTCTATTTCATTTGTTTTCAAAGGATAAGCATAAAAAAACGATTCTCCGTCTTGATAATTCATCTGAAAATAGGCCGAATCCATATCATAATCCACATAAGTGAAGTCATTGGAAATGCCATCAATCAGTTTTCCTTGAAACTCTTGTATATCATTGATTCTCAATTGTTTTTTAAAACGAAAAACTTCACGGAATGTAGTGTCACCGCTATTTGAACCCAACATATATGATTGATACACAAGGCGTTGTTGAGCAAACGCTGTCATTGCGGCAAAGACGACAGCCATTATCAATAATGTATGTTTCATAGTAAAAATTTTTGCAAAGTTAAAAATATTTCGTAAATTTGCCCAATAATTTGGAAAATTTAATATTTAATAATATGAGAAAACTATTACTTCCTATCGCATTGACGCTATTAATGTTACAGTCGTGCGATGATGCCTCGAAGCCAAAGGCTCCCGTGCGTGAGAAAATCAAATTACAATCTGACATTCAGACTCCCGAAGTCTTATGGAGCATGGGCAGAATCGGAGATTTTTCAGTCAATGCCGACGGCTCGAAAGTCATTTACGATGTAACAGACTATGATGTTGACAAAAACAAAGGTTTTTCAAGGATTTACATCATGGATGCCGGCGGTCGGAACGCCGAGTGCCTCACTGATGGCAAATTTAGCGAATACGCTCCGATATTCACACCGTCAGGCAACATCGCTTTCATGACGGCAAGAAGTGGCGACATGCAGCTTTGGGAGATGGATATCGATGGCAACAACCGCAAGCAAATCACTGATATTCAAGATGGCATCACAGGATTCAAATACAGTCCTGATGGCAGCATGATAGTTTATTCTGCCGAGGTGAAGATAAAAGAGAGCGTTGCCGACATCTACCCGGATCTCCCGCTTTCTTCAGGAAGAATCAATCACGATTTGATGTATCGTCATTGGGACCAGTGGATTGACACCTACAGTCATCTTTTTGTCGCCCAATATGACAACACTTTGATTACCAAGGGCAAAGACATTCTTCAAGGCGAGCCGTGGGAATCGCCGGTGAGACCTTGGGGCGGCATGGAGCAGGTCGCATTTACAGAGGACAACAGTGCAATTCTCTACTGCTGCCGCAAAAAAGAAGGAAAAGATTACGCGACATCGACAAACACCGACATTTACAGATATGATATCGCAAGCGTCCAGACTGCGAACCTCACCGAAGGCATGATGGGCTATGACCTCAATATCAGCGTAGCTCCGACAGGTAACAAGATGGCTTGGGAGAGCATGGAACGCGACGGCTACGAGGCTGATAAACAAAGACTTTACGTTATGGACCTTTCTACCGGCGAAAAGACCGACTACAGCATTGGATTCGACCAGAACTCCACAACCCTCACTTGGTCGGCCGACGGCACCAAGATATATTTCATCAGCGACATTCACGCGACAGACCAGATTTACGAGTTAAGCCTCAACGCTGGCAGCATCCGTAAGATTACGACGGGCAAACACAACTTCGTTTCATTGACTGTGGCCGGCGACAAGCTTATCGGAGGTCTTCAATCGATGACTCATCCGACAGAACTTTACAGCATTGACCCGAAAAGCGGTGCATTTGAACAAATCACCCATATCAACGACAACATTTTTAATCAGTTGACCACATCAGAGATAGAAGAGCGATGGATTAAGACCACCGACGACAAGATGATGCTGACTTGGGTTATTTATCCGCCACATTTCGACAAAAACAAGAAATATCCAACACTTCTGTATTGTGAGGGTGGTCCGCAGAGTACTGTAAGTCAGTTTTGGTCATACCGTTGGAATTTCCAGCAGATGGCCGCTAACGGTTACATCATCGTAGCGCCCAACAGACGCGGTTTGCCGGGTTTTGGTCAGAAATGGAACGAAGAGATTAGCGGTGACTACGGCGGGCAGTGCATGAGAGACTATCTCTCGGCTATCGACGCCCTTGCGAAAGAACCGTTTGTCGATGAAGACAGGTTGGGTGCTGTAGGCGCGAGTTTCGGCGGCTTTTCGGTGTTTTGGCTCGCAGGTCATCACGACGGACGTTTCAAGGCTCTCATCGCCCATGACGGCATGTTCAACCTTGACGCTCAATATCTTGAGACCGAGGAGATGTGGTTTGTGAATTGGGATTTAGGCGGCCCATATTGGGATAAGGACAACCCGATTGTACAATGGTCGTATTCCAACTCACCGCACCTTTTTGTTGATAAATGGACTGCTCCTATCATGGTCATACACGGCGGTTTGGACTATAGAATCTCTTACACTCAAGGCATGCAGGCATACAATGCCGCGGTTTTACGAGGCATCGAGGCAGAGTTTCTCTATTTTCCAGACGAGAACCATTGGGTGTTGCAGCCCCAGAACGGAATCTTGTGGCAGAGACGCTTCAAGAATTGGCTTGACACCCATCTGAAATAAATATGAAAAAGAACCGGTTACAACCGGTTCTTTTTTTAGTACAATGAATAAAAACAGTTGGAAATGCGCTATTTTAAGTTGCTATATATCAACAAAATATAAGAACTTCGATAAAAACGTCTTCATCAAAACCAAGTCTTATATCCATTTCATTAGCGGCATATCCTGTCTGTGAGGCAACATTTCGTTGGTCGGGAAGATTCTAAACGTATAGTTGAACACCCCTGCCCTACCAATCGGCAAACTTATGTAATAACGAGCCCAGCCTTCTCCTGCATCCACCAACTGCAGTCTGTCAACACGTATCAGTTTGCTAATCACATCGTTATCCTTGTCAGCAATAAGTAATTCTATGCCGACATCGCCTTTTTTCAGTCCGGGTGTCTTCAGGGTAATCTCCGCAATGATGACCTCACCGAAGTTCAGCGGACGCACATTAGGATCAGGCACTTTGATAGATTCCACCTCGATTTTATCCCAATTCGCCTCCACTTTACGTTTCCATTCGACGATTTCGAATGCCTTGGCGTATCTGTCGGCTTTCATCCAATTGGCACGCTTGATGAGTTTGTTATAATACTGACTGAAATAGTCGTCGAGCATGCGTTTCATGGTATAGAACGGTGCAATCTGCATCATGTCGTTCTTCATACACTGTATCCACCCACAAGGCACGCCCTCTCTATCTCTATTGAAATACAGAGGGATAATCTCGTTTTCAAAGGTGTTGTAAATAGTCTCGGCGTCGAGTTCATCTTGGTAATGCTGGTCATCATAGGTGCGTTCTTCTTTGATAGCCCAGCCGGCTTTCGGACGATAACCTTCAGCCCACCATCCATCAAGCACCGAGAAGTTCAGCGTGCCGTTCATTGCGGCTTTTTCTCCAGATGTGCCAGAAGCCTCTAGAGGACGTGTGGGCGTGTTCATCCAAATATCCACACTCGATGTAAGCAATTTGCCGATTTCCATGTCATAGTTGTTGAGGAACAACACTTTGCCGACAAATTCTTTTTTTCTACTAATTTCTATGATATTCTTGATGAGATCCTGACCTGCCTTGTCATTGGGATGCGCCTTTCCTGCAAAGAGGAAGATAACAGGACGCCTGGTATCGTTGACAATTTTTTCCAAACGTTCCAGATTTTTAAAAAGCAGATGAGCACGTTTATAGGTGGCAAAACGTCTTGCGAAACCGATAATCAAAGCGTTTTCATCAAGTTTCTCGACAGTCTCGATAATAAGTTTCGGACTTTCCGAACGACGCTGCATATCTTCGGCTATCTTCACTTTGATAAACTCTATTAGGTTGTGTTTCAACTCTTTACGAATACTCCAAAAGTCTTTGTCAGGAACATTCTGTATTTTTCCCCAAACGGTCGGGTCTGATTGATTATCAAGATAATCCTCGCCTAACACCCTATTATATAAACGCTGCCAGTTTTTATCCGTCCAAGTCGGGAGATGCACGCCGTTAGTTACGTAGCCGATATGGTTTTCCTCCGCAAAATACCCCGGCCACATCTTCTGGAACATCTCACGACTCACTCTTCCATGAATTTTACTCACTCCGTTGACTTCCTGGCTGAGGTTCACCGCCAACACGCTCATTGAGAACTTTTCATTCGGATCGTTATGACGCATACGTCCCAGATTCATGAAGTCTTCCCACGAAATGTTGATTTTTCCGGAAAATTGCGACAGATACGTTCTCATCAGGTTTTCCTCAAACGCATCGTGACCTGCCGGAACGGGTGTATGAGTGGTAAACAAGGTTGAAGTCCTGACGAGTTCTTTCGCCACATCGAAATCAAGATTATGTTTTGCAACATAGTTGCTCAATCGTTCAAGACCGCAGAAAGCAGCGTGTCCTTCGTTGCAATGATAAATTGTTGGTTTGATATTCAATGCGTTAAGCATTCTGATACCGCCGATACCGAGAAGTATTTCTTGTTTGATACGCATCTCGCTGTCACCACCATAAAGTTGTCCGGTTATTGCCCTGTCGTCTTGTGAGTTTTGCTCGATGTCAGTGTCAAGCAAATACAAGCTGATTCGTCCCACGTTGACTTTCCACACTTTCGCAAAGACGTTTCTACCAGGGAATGCGATGCTTATTGTCACCCAGTTACCTTCATCATCACGCACAGGCTCGATCGGCAACAGGGAAAACTTCTGCGGAAGGTATTGCGAGAGCTGATCTCCCCATACCGACAACTCCTGATTAAAGTAGCCATAGCGATATAACAATCCGATAGCCAATAAGTTAGCGTTAGAATCAGATGCTTGTTTCAGGTAGTCGCCAGCAAGGATGCCGAGACCGCCGGAATAAATTTTCAGCGACTTCAACAGACCATATTCCATACTGAAATACGCAATTTTATTGTCGTCGGCAGGTCTCACCGACATATATGCCTTGAATTTGTCGTGGACACTATGCAGTTTTTGTATGAAACCATCATCTTGTTCAAGATCCTCAATTTGTGATTTTGTGAGGTTCTTCATCAATGCTATCGGATTCTGCTCAAAGTACTCAAATGCGACAGGGTCTATGGACTCAAACAGTTCGATGGCATCGACATTCCAGCACCACCAAAGGTTGTTCGCAAGTTCCTGCAACTTTTTCATCTCCTTTGAATACACAGGTTCAATCAAAATCTTCTTCCACGTTGGGGCATCTTGTTTCTTATAGTCAAAATTTCTTAACACTTCTGAATATTTTTTACTCTGTTTAATATACTCTTTTCCTCCTGATTTTCTCACTGCAAGATTATATGCATCTAAATAATTGGTTATCAATTTATTCCAGACCAATTTAGAAGCGATTTCAATGGCTTTTTCTGATATTTCCTGATTTTCTTTTTCAGAACGCCCACTCATCTTGACAACCACATCTACCATTTTATCGACAACAGCCTCATTATTGGACTCTTCTCTATGAATTACTGCAACGGCTTCATTATCAATCTTTTCATCCAAGATGTACCTTCCAAATCCAGACACATCCATTGTTATTGTCGGGATAGCATGTGCAACACTTTCAAGAGGAGTGTAACCCCATGGTTCATAATAAGATGGAAAAACCGACAAATCGAAACCGCAAAGAAAATCATTATATTTCATGTTGAAAATACCGTCGTTGCCATTCAGATATGCTGGAACGAACATTACTTTCACACGGTCGCCTTCGTTATTTTGCAAGCCATTGTCACGCAAGGCACCGAGAATCATATCCCATTGATAATTATGCACATAATGCGTACAAGGAAATTCAGTATGACCAACAATCTCAACCTCTTTATTAAGACGATGTTGTAAATCTTTCGACGGGCCGGCGATATTCCCCGGAACAGCAATCACCGCGACAATATCCCGCTCAAGGCTCTCGTCATGGTTAAGTCTTGCCAACATCTTGATATACAAGTCAATTCCTTTATTATGGAACTCGTAGCGGCCACTATTTATCAGCAACATTGAATTTCTCGAAGCCTCTTTTCCGCAAAGTGCATCGATGACAGCGAAGATTTTTTCGCGACTTTTCTGTCTGCAATTTCTATTATTCTCTATTTTATTTAAAAAATCCGAATTAATTCCGTTTATCGTGATGAAATCAGGTTTTCTATCCAAAAACCGCTCGCATTCTTGCGCAGTTATCTTGCTCACCGTTGTGAAAACATCGGCGTTTTGAGCGGATTTCATCTCCATTGACTGTTGCGAAACAATGTTGAAACGGTTTGCCGTGGCTTGTGGATTATAGGTGTTCAGTTGACTATAAAGAGGGAGTCCGTTTCCACTTATTGCCCTTCCAAGATATGTCGCATGTGTCGTAAAAACCGTTGAGATATAAGGGCAATGCTCTTTGATGTAAAGCACACCGGCACCAGTCATCCACTCATGGAAGTGTGCCACCACGTTGTCATCAGGAGCGGCGTTCCACTCCACGAAGCTCTCAATGACTTTTCCTGATGCGTAACCGAAAATCACCGGCTCAATGTAGTCCCACTGTCCTTGTATTGAATCGAGTTGATATTTCTCCCAAAGATGTCCAAGTATTTCATTTTTAATGGAATACATGGAGGTATAGTCAATAAGAACAGCTATCGGCTTGGCAGAAATCTTCCAGCGACCTATTCTCACCTTCACTCCTAATGTCTGCGCCACTTTCTCGCGCCATTCCGGAAACAGCGCGGGGTCTTCAACAAAATACATGGTCTCCTGGACTTCTTTCACCACATCTGGACCAACGGTAATATAGTGATCGTCAAATAGTTGTTTCAGTTCATCGGCCTTTGTGGAAATCACGGTGTAGATACCTCCCACCATATTACAAACTTCCCAGCTTGTTTCAAATAAAAAATCAGGGGTTTTCTTCATAAAAAGTTTAAAATTTGAAGTGTGGAGCGTGAAATTCACTTGCAGTCTCAAACTCCAAACTTCAAACTATTATTTCATTCTGTTAATAAAATCCGTTAAAATATTCATATAATTGATATAGTAATCGTATGGCTGCCCGCCCACATGTTTAGTGCACATAGCGGAAAAATTCTCTGCCGCCTGAAGCGCATGCCAGTCACGCACAAGTTCCTCGTCTTTAGAGGCTTTCACCTTCTTGAAGCAGCCGTACAGAGTGGCCAGGGCATCGTCCTGCATGTCGTTGCCCATCCAATTGGACAAGTCTCGTTCCTCGTCGCGGCACGAAAGAGGAACCGGAACATCGAGCACTCCGGCAGGTTGCAGCCGGTCAACAATCTGATGTGGCGCAACAAATTGAAAGTCGGTGTTTTTCAAAACAGCGTCCGGCAAATATCTCATAAACTCGAAAATCCCTGTCGATGCGTCTAATGCCTCGCCAAATGTCTCATAATCAACAAAGACATT